>DASXGC010000388.1:0-23577 GCA_036489235.1 Vicinamibacterales bacterium | reverse complement strand
TGCGTTGACACGCCAATTCCTGATCGCATAATCTGATTCGGCAATGTTCACGGTCCGCCACGGCGCGCATCACCATTTCCACCACGGCTACGAGCCGACGGGAGCCGCGTGATCCGCGTTCTGGACTGAGCACCAGCAGACGACGAACCAAGGACCCACGTAGCCCCGCCGGATTGGCGGGGTTTTTTATTTTATGGACTACTCAAAACTGGACGGTTTGATTCCCGCGGTCATCCAGGACGCCGAGAGCTCGGAAGTCCTGATGGTCGGATTCATGAACGAGCAGGCGCTCGCCGAGACCCGGCGCACCGGCTTCGCCACGTTCTTCAGCCGCACCCGCAACAAGCTCTGGATGAAGGGCGAGACCTCGGGCAACAAACTCGAGGTGGTCGAGATGCTCGTGGATTGCGACGACGACACCGTGCTGTTGAAGGTGAAACGGCTCGGCGACGGCAATGTCTGCCACACCGGCGATCGAACTTGCTTCCGGCCGTTCGATCAGTCGATCGGACAATGAGCAATCAGAGAGCGCTGCCGTGTATGGATCTCTGTGTCCTCCCTGTCCTCTGTGGTGAATAGGCGTTGAAACGATGAGACTCAAGCTCGGTATACCGAAAGGCTCGCTGCAGGACGCCACCGTGGCGCTGTTTGCGCGGGCCGGCTTCAACATCTACGTCAGCTCGCGCTCGTACTTTCCGACGATTGACGATCCGGAAATCGAGTGCATGCTGATCCGTGCGCAGGAAATGGCGCGCTATGTCTCGGACGGCGTCCTCGACGCCGGGCTGACCGGTCAGGACTGGATTGCCGAGCATGAAGCCGGCGACGGCAAGACCGGCGTCCTGACCAGCGTCGCGGATCTGATTTACGCCAAGCAGAGCTTCGGCAAGGTGAAATGGGTGCTCGCCGCTCCCGAGGACTCGCCGTTCCGATCCGCGAAGGACCTCGAAGGCAAAACCATCGCCACCGAGCTGGTTCGCGCGACCCGCGCCTACTTCGCCAGCCAGCAGGTCAACGTCAAGGTCGAGTTCTCGTGGGGCGCGACCGAAGTGAAGCCGCCGATGCTGGCCGACGCGATCGTCGAAGTGAGCGAAACCGGATCGTCACTGCGTGCGAACCGGCTGCGGATTCTGGACGTGGTGATGGAATCGAACACGCAGATGATCGCCAACCACACGGCGCTGGCCGACCCGGCCAAACGCACCAAGCTCGAGAACATCGCGCTGCTGCTGAAGGCCGCGATCGAAGCGCAGGGCCGCGTCGGCCTGATGCTGAACGTCCGGCGCGACGATCTCGCCGCGGTACTGGCACTCCTGCCGGCGCTGCAGCGGCCGACGATTTCCGCGCTGAGTGACGATCACTGGGCGGCCGTCAACACCATCATCGAGGAACGCACGGTCCGCGACCTGATTCCCAGGCTCAAGGCAGCGCGCGCCGAAGGCATCGTCGAGTATCCGCTCAATAAGATCGTGCTATGAGAATCGTCGAGGCAAGCGACACGCGATCGATCGAACGGCTGTTGGCTCCTGGCCGGAACGGCGACCGCGCCTTCGAGCGCCGGGTGCGGACGATCGTGGACGGCGTCCGGAGGGGCGGCGGCCCCGTGCTGGCGCGGTTTGCCCGGCGTTTCGACGGCGTGTCCGGACCGCTCGAGGTTTCCGCGCGCGAGATGCGGGTCGCCGCCGCCGGCGTCGAGCCGGCCGTGCGGCGGGCGATCGCGCAGGCTGCCGCAAACATCGCCCGGGTCGCCTTCCGCCAGATTCCGGAGCACCTCGATCTGCAGGTCGCACCAGGAGTCACCGTCGAGCAGCGCATCGAGCCGCTGGCGCGGGTTGGCTGCTATGTGCCCGGCGGCCGTTTTCCGCTGCCATCGTCCCTGCTGATGACCGCAGTACCGGCGCGAGTTGCCGGGGTTCGTGAAATCATCGCAGTCTGTCCACGACCGGAGCCGGCGGTGATGGCGGCCGCACTCGAAGCGGGCGTGACCCGGCTGTTCCGGATCGGCGGAGCGCACGCCATTGCGGCGCTCGCGTACGGGACGAAAAGCATTCCGCGCGTCGACAAGATCGTCGGGCCGGGCAATCGCTACGTCGCCGCCGCCAAGGCCCTGGTCGCCGGCGACTGCGCGATCGATTTCTATGCCGGACCGACCGAAATTGTCATCGTCGCCGGAAGCGGACGCGCCTCGTGGATCGCCGCGGACCTCATCGCCCAGGCTGAACACGATCCTGACGCTCGAGCGATTCTCATCACCTGGAGCAGACCACTGGCGAAGCGTGTGATCAGCGAGGTCAACGAGCGGGGCGACGGACGCGAGATCGTCAGGCGCGCGCTGAAGACGAACGGCGCCGTGATCGTCGCGAAGAACGCGACCGACGCGATGACGCTGGCCAATCGCTTCGCGCCGGAGCATCTGGTGCTGGATCGCGAGACGCTGGCGCGCCGGCCGCTCACCGCCGGCGCCGTGTTCATCGGACCGTACACCGCGCAGGCCGCCGGCGACTACGCCACCGGATCGAATCACGTATTACCGACCTCAGGCGCTGCCCGCTTTCGCGGCGGGTTGTCGGCCGCCGATTTCGTCCGCGTGATGTCGGTTCAGCGGCTGACCCGCGCCGGACTCGCGCGACTCGCGCCTACTATCGTGCCGCTGGCGCGGGCCGAGGGACTCGAGGGTCACGCCGAGTCGATCGAGATTCGTCTCGGCAGCGAACGCTGACTCCGGTCCATTAGCCATCAGCCATCAGCCATCAGCCATTGATATGAGCCACTATCAGAAACCCCCGGAACTCTACGACGGACTGCGGCTGCACCAGAACGAAAACACCGGCGGCTGTTCGCCAAAAGTGATCGAGGCTCTGGCGCGTCTGCGGCCGGAGCAGATCGGCTTTTATCCACCGTACGCCGAAACCACCGCCGCAGTCGCCCGCTACCTGAAGGTCGATCCCGATCGGGTGACGCTGGTCAATGGCCTCGACGAGGGCATCATGGCGCTCGCAGTGTCCTACCTGCGGGCGGCGCCCGGAGGGACGGCATACGAAGCCATCGTGCCGGAGCCGGCGTTCGAGATTTTTCGTTTCGACACCGCCGTCGCCGGCGGCGCGCTCGTGCAGGTGATGCCGAAACCGGATTTTGCGTTCCCGCTCGACGAGGTGCTCTCCGCGATCACGCCGAACACGCGGGTGGTCTTTCTCACCAACCCGAACAATCCAACCGGCGTCAGCATGCCGCTCGATGCCATTCGCACCATCGCGCGCCGTCTGCCGCAAGGCGCGGTCGCGCTCGTTGACGAGGCTTATGCCGAGTTCGCGGGGGTCAGTTTCATTCCAGAGCTCAACGCGTTCCCGAACGTGATCGTCGGCCGGACATTTTCCAAAGCCTTCGGCCTGGCCGGCCTGCGAATCGGCTGCCTGGTCGGCGCGCCGGAGACGGTCGATCGAATCCGCCAGGCGATTCCGGTCTACAGCGTCAGCATCGCCGCCGTCGTCGCCGTGCAGGCCGCACTGGCCGACCTCGATCACCTGAACGGATACCTGCGCCAGGTGACCGAGTCGAAGGCGCTCGTCTACGCAGCGTGCGAGCGGCTCGGGTTGACCTATGTGAAGAGCCACTCCAACTTCGTCCTGGTCGGCGCCGGCGACCGCACGGACACGGTCGTAAAGGGGGCGTTCGCGCGCGGCGTGTACCTGCGCGATCGCTCGACCGAGCCCGGATGCGCCGGCTGCCTTCGTATCGCCACCGGCATCGTCGAACACACGCGTCGCGCGCTTGCGGCCATCGAAGAAGTGCTATGCGCCGCGCGCTGATCGACCGTCAGACGACGGAGACGCAGATTTCGCTGGGGATCAGTCTCGACGGCAAAGGCACATACCGGGTGCGCACCGGCATCCGTTTTCTCGATCACATGCTGGAGCTGGTGGCCCGGCACGGAGCCTTCGATCTGACCGTCGACGCGCACGGCGACCTCGATGTTGATCAGCACCACACTGTTGAAGACCTTGGAATCGCGTTCGGCGAAGCTGTCTCGAAGGCGCTCGGCGATCGCAAGGGCATCAACCGCGCCGGATATTTCGTCATTCCGATGGACGAGACGCTCGCCGTGGCTGCGATCGACCTGGGCGGACGCCCGCATGCGACGGTGAATCTCCAGGTCAAAGTCGTGCGCGTCGGCGATCTGCAGGTGGAACTGGTCCACGACTTCTTCGAAGGGTTTGCGATCGGGGCGCGCGCCAACGTCCACGTCAAGGTCATGTACGGCCGCTCGAGCCATCACAAGATCGAAGCGGTGTTCAAGGCATTCGCACGAGCGCTTCGTGTGGCGTGCGCCAAAGACAAGCGCATGGCGAAGATGCTGCCAAGCACCAAAGGCCTGCTGTGATCGCGCTGATCGACTACAAAGCCGGCAACCTGACCTCGGTCAGGAAGGCACTCGCCACCCTCGGCGCCGACGTCATCGTCCCAGCGACCCCTGCCGAGCTCGGCAGCGCACAAGGCATCATCGTTCCCGGTGTCGGTCACTTCGGAGCCACGCGCGCGCTCGATCAGTCCTGGATCGACGCCATCCTCGAACGAATCGGTGAAGGACGACCGTTGTTCGGCATCTGTCTCGGCATGCAATGGCTGTTCGAAGGCAGCGACGAAGCTCCGGACAGTCCTGGTCTGGGTTTGCTCGCCGGACGCTGCTACCGTTTGGGAGGCAGCCGCTTGGACGAGGTCCGGCTGAAGCCGGACACTACAGAATCAACCCGCAACGTCGGTGGGGTCCGGCTTGAGCCAGACACTACAGAGGCAGCCCGCAACGCCCGTAGTGTCCGGCTTCAGCCGGACCAGACGATCAAGGTTCCACACGTGGGGTGGAATGGCATCGATATTCGCCGCGACACCGCTTCGATTGTGAACGGCGTCGCCGACGGCTCGCAGGTCTACTTCACTCACAGCTTCGTCGCGCCGGTGACCGATGATGCCGTCGCGGTGACCGAGCACGGCGAGACATTCGCGGCCGTCGTCCAGCACGGGCAGATTTCGGGCGTGCAGTTCCATCCCGAAAAATCGGGCGACGTCGGCTTGAGGATTCTGAGCAATTTCCTCGAGCTCGCCGGATGACAGGAGCCTCAGCGATGCGTGACCACAGCGCCACAGAGTTCCGAAACCACCGAGACACGGAGTCCAACAACCACCGAGACACCGAGTCACAGAGAATAGGTTTCTCCGTGTCCCTGTGCCTCTGTGGTTTGGGGTCCTGTGGTCTGGGTCCCGGTGTTTTTTGTCCCTCTCATTCTGACCTCCGTGATTTTTCTATGCTCGGTGGTTGCCGGCTCCCACGCTGATGCTCTCCAAGCGAATCATCGCGTGTCTTGATGTGCGCAACGGCCAGGTGGTCAAGGGCGTCAACTTCGAGGGGCTGCGGCAGGCGGGTGACCCGGCTGAGCTCGCGCGACGTTATAACGCCGAGGGCATCGACGAGCTGGTGATCCTCGACATCACCGCAACGCTCGAGGCGCGACGGGCGCTGGCCGATACCATCCGCGCGGTTGCCCGCGAGCTGTTCATTCCGCTCGCTGTCGGTGGGGGAATCCGGACCGAAGCGGACGCCGATGCAGCTGTCGAAGCAGGCGCCGACAAAGTGAGTCTGAATACGGCGGCACTCTCCAACCCCGGACTGATCACCGCCCTCGCTGAACGCTACGGCAGCCAGGCGGTGGTCGTTGCCATCGATGCCAAACTCGACCGCGATCGCTTTGCCGTCTACGCACGCAGCGGATCGACGTCGGCCGGCCGTGACGCCGTGGAGTGGGCGCGCGAGGCCGAGGCGCGTGGCGCCGGCGAAATCCTGTTGACCTCGATCGACCGCGACGGCACCAAGGCCGGCTTCGATTGTCCGTTGACGGCAGCCGTCTCGTCGGCGGTCTCGATTCCGGTGATCGCCTCTGGCGGCGCCGGCGGACGCGATCATTTTCTCGACGTATTCACGATGGGCAAAGCTGACGCCGCGCTGGCCGCGTCGATCTTCCACTATGCCGAAACCAGTGTGCACACCCTGAAGACATATCTGCGCGAACACGGCATACCTGTTCGGCTTTAAGGACAAGACGTTCTTGCTGATCCCCTCGATCGACCTCAAAGACGGTGCAGTCGTCCAGCTCGTTCAAGGCGAAAAGCTGGCGATCCGGGACGAGGATGTGTTTCGCTGGGTGCGCCGATTCGAGCGTTATCCCAAGGTTCAGGTGATCGATCTCGACGCAGCGATGGGCACCGGCGACAACCTCGAGCTGGTTCGGCAGATTGCGGGCGCGCTTTCGTGCCGCGTCGGTGGCGGCATCCGCACCGTTGCACGCGCCGCGGACGTGCTCGCCGCCGGTGCGCAGCAGATCATCGCCGGGTCATCGCTGTTCAAGGCCGGCCGCCCCGATCTTGTATTCGCCAGGTCGCTGTCCGATGCCGTGGGGCGCGAACGTGTGATCGCGGCGGTGGACAGCCGCGGCGGCCATGTCGTCATTCATGGATGGAAAACCGCGCTGCCGCTGACCGCTGCGGACGCCGTGCGAGCGCTCGAGCCTTACTGCGACGAGTTCCTCTACACCCACGTCGACAACGAAGGCTTGATGGGCGGCACGGACTTCGAGGCGATCACGGCGGTCAAAGGCGCCACCACGCGCCGCCTGACCGCCGCCGGCGGTATCACGACGCAAAAGGAGATCGACGACCTCCATGCGCTCGGCATCGATGCCGTCGTCGGCATGGCGATATATACCGGTACGCTCAGAGTGGACTGAGCCCGGCGCGCCAGCCTTCCTTTTCGAACGTTTCGACCGTCCGCTCCGTCAAAGCTCCCATGCGCAAGTACGCCATCGTCCTGGGGCTGGTGCTGTTGGCCACTTCTGCCGTGTGGGCTGCTGCCTACTCGGACACGGAGCAGGTCAGTCAGACCATCAAGCTCGAACCGGGCGGGACGCTGCGTCTCCACAGCTTCTCCGGGCGGGTGTCGATCACGGCGTCGGACCAGCCCGAAGTTGTCATCAATGCCGTCCGCCACGGCACCCGGTGGCAGCTCGACCACAGCCGGCTCGACATCCACACGAACGGCGCCAACGTCGTCGTGGTCGAGGCAACGCGCCGAGAGCGGGCTTGGTACGAGTTCATCGGCAGCGGCGACGCTCTCGAGACCGAGTTCGACGTGCGGGTGCCTCGAAAGACCAACCTCGATCTATCCGTTTTCAGCGCCCTCGTGAATGTCGAGGGTGTGGAAGGCGACCATCAGGTTCACGGATTTTCATCACGCCTGAGCCTGACCGACACCGCCGGATCGATTCGCGCCCATACCTTCAGCGGCGCCGTCGTGATCGGCGAAAAATCGTGGGCGTCCGATCGAAATATTCAGGTCGATACCTTCAGCGGGAACGTCGAACTCCAGGTTCCAGCCAGCGCTACCGGCACGGTCAGCTTCAACACCTTCAGCGGGCGGCTCGATTCCGAGGTGCCGCTGGTCCTTCACAGCTCGACGCGCCGCGCCGTGCGCGCGGAGCTTGGCGGCGGCGGCAACGGCTCGCTGCAGTTCAAGACCTTCAGCGGCAGCGTAAAGATCAACCACCAGCCCTGAACCGGCTGATACAATTAGTAGTTCCCTTATCTGCCTACAGATAGGGGCTTTCGAATTGTGAGCACCGCTGTTCAGGTCGACCCCGAGTTTCTCCGCGGCGTACGGACCCTGCCGCCCGGGCGGGTCACCGCCGACGGGAAGTTCCTGCGTCTACAAACCGGCGCGGGCGGAGCCGACTCGAAGGGCGAGCGGTTCCTCGTCAAAGGCGTCACCTACGGTACGTTCGCGCCTGACGCCGACGGCTACCAGTTCCCACCGCTGTCGCGTATCACCGAAGACTTCCGGGGCATGGCGGCGCTCGGCGTCAACACGGTCCGCACCTACACGGCGCCGCGGCGTGAACTGCTTGACGAAGCGGCACGCCACGGCCTGCGCGTCATGGTGGGACTGCCCTGGTCGCAGCACGTGGCCTTTCTCGACAACCGCGCGCTCACGCGCGAGATTCGCCGCGACATCGCCGGCCGCGTGGCCGACCTGGCCGACCACCCGGCGATCCTGACCTTCGCGCTCGGAAACGAGATTCCGCCGAGCGTCGTGCGCTGGCACGGCCGGACCCGCGTCGAACGTTTCCTGCGCGCGCTCTATCAGGACACCAAGGCCAAGGCGCCAGACAGCCTCTTCACCTACGTCAATTTTCCGCCCACCGAGTTTCTCGATCTGTCGTTCCTCGACATCAGCGCGTTCAATGTCTATTTGCACCGCGAGGCGGATCTCCGCGCCTACCTGGTGCGGTTGCAGCACGTCGCTGGACAGAAACCGCTGCTGCTGGCCGAAGCCGGCGCCGACAGCGTGCGCGAAGGCGAGCAGGGACAGGCCGACATCACCGCGATGCACGTGCGCGTCGCCTTCGAAGAAGGCGCCTGCGGCGCCGTCGCGTTCGCGTGGACCGACGAGTGGTGGCGCGGTGGCCACACCGTCGACGACTGGAAGTTCGGGCTGGTCGACGCCGAACGCCGGCCCAAAATGGCGGCACAGGCCGTCGCGAAAGCCTTCGCCGATGCCCCGTTTCCGGTTGAACGGCAGCGCACCTGGCCGAAAGTGTCGGTGGTGGTCTGCGCCTACAATGCCGCGGACACGCTGGTCGACAATCTTCGATCGCTCGAAGCGCTGTCCTATCCGGACTTCGAAATCGTCCTGGTCAACGACGGCTCGAAGGATCGTACCAGCGAGATCGCCCACGGCTTCGCTCGCGTGCGCGTCATCGACACACCGAATGCCGGTCTCAGCGCCGCGCGCAACGTCGGACTGGCCGAAGCCACCGGTGAGATCGTCGCCTACACCGATGCCGACACACGGGTCGATCCCGACTGGCTCACCTTTCTAGTCCAGCCCTTCCTCACCTCCGACGTCGTCGCCTCCGGCGGACCCAACGTGGTGCCGCCCGACGACTCGCCGATGGCGCAGTCGATCGCGCGCGCGCCCGGCGGACCGACCCACGTGTTGCTCGACGATCGCACCGCCGAGCACGTACCGGGCTGCAACATGGCCTTCCGCCGCGAGGCACTGCTCGCCATCGGCGGCTTCAATCCGATCTATCTCCGCGCTGGAGACGATGTCGACGTGTGCTGGCGGCTGCAGGCACAGGGAGGCAAGATTGGCTTCGCCGCCGCGGCGCTGGTGTGGCATCACCATCGATCGTCGGTGAAGGCCTACTGGCGTCAGCAGGTCGGCTACGGCGAGGGCGAAACCTGGCTGATGGCGCACCATCCGGAGAAGTTCCTCGATGGTCACATGCTGTGGCACGGTCGCATCTACAGCCCACTGCCGTTCGTCCGCTCGCTGTGGAGCACGCGGATCAACGCCGGGGTGTGGGGCACGGCGGCGTTCCCGTCGGTGTATCGCGCCGACGTCCACCCGTTCGCGTTCCTGCCGCACTCGATCAAGTTCCAGACGCTGTCGTTCGCGCTGACCATCGCCGGTGCCGCGGTTGCGGCAACACGCGCGCATCATTGGGCCTCGTACCTCCTGCTTGGTTCGGGACTGGTCGGCCTCGCCGCGACGGTCGTCAAGAACATCGCCTACGCGATGCGGTCGGAAGTGCAGTCGCTTGGCGGCAATCGGCTGTGGTACCGCGCGACCGTGGCGTACCTCCACTTCCTGCAGCCACTGGCGCGGTTGCGCGGTCGTATCCGCGGTCTGCTCTCGCCGCCGGAGCTGGAGATGCCATCGGTCCCGCCGCAGACCAGCCGCGGGCCGCGGCCGTCGCTGGCGGATGCCTGGCGCGCACTGGTGCTGGTGGCCGGCAGCGTCAAGGAAGACAGCTTCTGGAGCGAAACCTGGACCTCGGGCGAACGGGTGCTGTCGCAGTTGACCGACTGGTTGCGCCGATCGCGCGCAGTCCGCTCGATCGAAATCGACGAAGGCTGGTCCGACGATCGAGACGTCAGCGTATTCGTCGGCCGCTGGGCGTGGCTCGACGTGCGGGCGCTGGTCGAGGAGCACGCCGGCGGCAAGACGCTGGTGCGCTTCAGCACTCACCTGCGCCCGACCACCTTCGGCATCGTCACTGCCCTTGCACTCGGCGCGGCGCTGCTCGCCGGTGCGCTGCTTGGTGCCGCTCAACTGGATCGCGCCGCCACCAGTGCTCTGCTGAAATGGCGGCTGGCCGGCGCCAGTGCCGCCATTTTGAGCGTCGGATCGATTCTCGCGGTCGCGTGGCGCACTGCCCAGACCACCGCCATCGTCCGCCGCGGCATCGCGCGGGTGACCGTCGGATCGGGCATGGTCGCAATGAAATCCGGCCCGGCTCGCGCGCCTCTGCTGGCGCCGTCGCTGCTGAGGGTTTACGGCTTGCGCAGCGCGTTCATCTTCGTCCTGATGATCGTCACGCTCGGCGCGAGCACGCTCCTGCTGCGGGAGGCGGCGATCGCGGAAATCGTCATCGGTCCCAAGCCGGGCGCAAGCGGCAACAGCCCGGCGCTGTCCGCGTGGCTCGACACGCCAGGTGGCATCACCATCGCACCCAACGGCGACATTTACATTGCCGACTCCAACAACGACGTCATTCTCCGCGCCGACCCGCGGGCACCGGGACCAGCGACGCCGGTGCCGGTCGCTGGCATCAAGGGCAGGACTGGATTCTCGGGCGACGATGGCCTCGCGCTCAAGGCTCAGCTCGACACACCGGACGGCGTCTGCATCGCTCCCGACGGAGATCTCGTGGTTGCGGATTCACACAACGATCGCATCCGCCGTGTCGATCGTCCGACCCGTATCATCTCGACGGTGGCCGGATCAGGGGAGAACGGATTCGATGGCGACGATCAGTCTGCACTGAACGCGGCGTTGAACACGCCGAGCGCCGTCGCGTGTGCGCCGAATGGCGATCTCTACATTGCCGACACCTTGAACTATCGTGTACGCGTTGTTGATACAAAGACTGGACTCATTCACACGGTCGCGGGCGACGGGACGCCGGGCGACCCCGATCACGTCGGCGACGGCGGCCCGGCCATTGCCGCACACCTGAACATGCCAAGCGACGTGCAGATCGCACCGAACGGTGACATCTATATCGCGGACATGCATCATCAACGCATCCGCAAGGTCGATATGGCGACGCAGATCATTACGACCGTCGCCGGCAGTGGCGTCTTCGGCAATGGCGGCGACGATGGGCCGGCGACCAAAGCCAACCTGGCAGGTCCGGCGGGTATCGCTCTCGTCCCCGAACCCGGCGGTGCGATCACCATCTTCATCGCCGATTACTACAACTATCAGGTCCGCGCAGTCGGGCCGGACGGCATCATGCGCAACGTCAGCGACGAAGGGCGCGTGGCGTTCGGCGCGCCGTCGCGGGTGGCGTTTGCGCTCGGCGGCCCCAAGCGCGGCTGGCTCTACGTCACCGACCACGACAAGAACAACGTCGTGGCCGTCAACATTCCGCAGATCTCGTCTGGTCCGATTCTTGTCCCGCGACCGCCGTTGCCGACAGTCGTGCCGGCGCCGGTGCCAACGAAAAAGGTCGTGGGCGGATGACGGATACGCCGGTGAACCCGACCGACGCGCACCCGACCAGAGGACTGCTGCGCTGGACGCTGCCATTTCTGGCGCCGCACAAGAAGAAGCTGGTCGTGCTGGCGATTTTGCTCGCATCGGAAATTGCACTTGGCGCGCTGCAGCCATGGCCGCTCGCCATCGTCATCGACTACGTGCTCACGCCGGTCGGGCAGGGCGGCAAGTCGTTTCCGCTGTTTCTGCAGCCATGGATTACCGCGCTCACGCACGACAATCGCTTTACGCTCCTCATCATCGTCGTCGTGCTGGGCGTCGTGCTGCAGCTTGTGAATCAGCTCGTCTCCGCCTACGGCACGCAAGTGCAGGTCGATACGGGACAGCGCATGGTTTACGACCTGCGCGGCAAGCTGTTCGATCACCTGACAGCGCTCGGCCTGCATCATCACATCACCACCAGCACGGCCGACGCCGTGTATCGCGTTGACGTCGACGCCTACGCGATCGAGAACCTGGTGATGAGCGGTCTGTTTCCGTTGGCGACCTCGGTGACGGCCCTGACGGTGATGTTCGTCGTCCTGCTCAAGATGAACATGACCATCGCGCTGCTCTCGCTCGCGGTGATTCCGTTCATGTACGTCTCGCTGCGCTTCTACACGAAAACACTCGTCAATCGCGAGGAGCGCGTCAAGGAACTCGAGGCGAAATTGCTCGGGCGCCTCTACGAAGCGTTTGGCGCCATGCGCCTGGTCAAGAGCTTCGCGCGGGAACCATACGAATTGCAGCGCTATGCCACCTCCGGCGGAAAGACGATGGAGGCGCGGATTGCGATTACGTGGCAGCAGTCACTCTTCTCCGTCGTCGTCAGCACGATCACGATTCTCGGTACCGCGCTGGTGGTGATTGTCGGCGGGCGGTTCGTGATGACCGGGCGACTGACGATCGGCGACCTGACCGTCGTCATCAGTTACCTGGCGGCGGTTTACGGTCCGCTGTCGGCGATCGCCCACACGACTGGACAGCTGCAGGGTGCGCTCGCGGGCACCAAGCGGGTGCGCGCGATGTTCGCGCTCGAGAGGGAAACGGAAGAAGCGCCGGACGCCGTCAGTGCGGCGAACGTGAAAGGCGACATCACATTCGAGGACGTCGGATTCGTGTATCCAAGCGGCAAGCAGGTGCTGCACGACATCGCGTTCGAGGCCAAGCCGGGACAGGTAGTCGCGCTGGTCGGCCTGACCGGCGCTGGCAAGACCACCCTCGTCAGCCTGATTCCTCGTTTCTTTGAGGCGACCACGGGACGCGTGCTGATCGACGGCGTGGACGTGAAGCAGTACAAACTGCGTGAGCTGCGCGAGAAGATCGCGATTGTGCTCCAGGATCCGGTGCTGTTCCAGGGCACGATCGCCGACAACCTCCGCTACGGACGGCTCGATGCGACGCAGGAGGAGATCGAGCAGGCGGCTCGCGCCGCTCACGCGCACGAATTCATCGAAAGGCTGCCGAGAGGCTACGACACCGAAATCGCCGAGGCCGGCGGCGGCCTGTCCGGGGGCGAGCGCCAGCGTCTCAGCGTGGCGCGGGCCATCCTCAAGGACGCGCCAATCCTCATCCTCGACGAGCCGACCTCGTCGCTGGACTCGATCTCGGAAGAAATCGTGTTCGCGGCGCTGCGCCGGTTGCGCGCCGGACGAACCACCGTGGCCATCGCCCACCGGCTCTCCACCGTCCGCGACGCCGATCAGATTCTCGTGCTCGACGGCGGCCAGATTGCCGCCAAGGGCCGGCACGACGAACTGCTGAAGTCGAGCCAGCTGTACCGCCGCATGTGCGCGCGTCTGTCGGTCGGCAAATCGCTCGACGAGCCGGAAAGCGTCGACGAACTGATCGAAGCGGCGCGGCGGTGACGATGAATCGGCAATCAGCAGTTTCATGAAGGTACTGTTCGCGGGCATCATCGCGCGTTATCCGTTCGGCGGCGTCACCTGGTGTTCATTGATGTATCTGCTCGGCCTGCGCGCGCTCGGCCACGAGGTCTTCTACATCGAAGACACCGGCGAGTGCGTCTACGACCCCATCCTCAACACCCGCGCCACCGATCCGATCTACGGCACCACCTACATCAACAACGCGCTGGCGCCGTATGGTTTCGGCGATCGCTGGTCGTTCGTCAACTACGACGGCAGCTATCACGGCAGGAGCGCGGAAGACGTGCGTCGGTTCGCCGCCGACGCCGACCTCTTCATCAATCTGTCCGGCGGCTCGTGGTTCTGGCGCGATGAATACGTCCACATTCCGCACAAGGTATTCGTCGATTCGGATCCGGCCTTCACCCAGCTCGCGATCGCCAAGGCGGAACCCTGGTATGTCGAATTCTTCAAGCGCTTCGACCACCTGTTTACCTTTGGCGCCAATATCGGAACGGCGGCGTCCTCGATTCCAACCGGCGACTTCGTCTGGCACAAGACCTGGCAGCCCATCACCATGGACGACTGGCACGTCGAGGCGGCACCGCGCGATCGCTACACCACGGTCATGACCTGGCAAATTGAAAGTTTCGCCGACGTCGGCGGCAACAAGGATCTGGAATTCGTGAAGTTCATCGACCTGCCGAAGCGGACGTCCCAGCCGTTCGAGCTGGCGATCAACGGTCCGCAACAGTTGTTGCGCCAGCACGGATGGGACACCGTCGACGCGATGGCGGTGTCGCGCACGCCGTCGGCGTACCGCGACTTCATCCAGGCATCGAAAGCCGAGTTCGGAGTCGCCAAGCACACGTATGTCGCGAACCGTTCCGGCTGGTTCAGCGACCGTACCGAGTGCTACCTCGCATCGGGACGTCCAGCGCTGGTTCAGGACACCGGCTGGACCGCGCATCTGCCGACCGGCGAAGGGCTGCTCGCCTTCTCCAATATGGAAGAGGCGATCGACGGCATCGGCCGCATCAACGCCGACTACGATCGACACGCGCGGCGGGCTCGCGAGCTGGCGCACGCCCATTTCGACGCCCGCGTTGTTCTGCCGAAGCTGTTGGAGATCGTGTGCTCATGACCATATTCCGATCGCCATGGCATCTGGGTGCGTGGTCGTGAGAATCGCCCACATCGCACCGGTCGCGACCACCATTCCACCGCCGAAATCTGGTTCGGTCGAGACGATGACATCGTTGCTGACCGAGGGGCTGGTCGCCCGCGGACACGACGTCACGCTGTTCGCGACCGCCGATTCCAGGACCAGCGCCAAGCTGGAGGCGATCTACCCCCACGGTTACTGGCACGACGAGAACATGTGGCCGTGGGAGCTCTACGAGATGCTGAACCTGGCCGCCGCGGTGGAACGCGCGTCCGATTTCGACATCATCCACTACGAGGCCGCGTACTATCCGATGTCGCTGGCGTTCACCCGCCTGTGCGCGACACCGATCGTCCAGACCCTGCACCACTCGCCGACGGCAGCGGAGGTCAAGCTGTGGACCCGCTATCCGGATGCGGCGTTCGTCGCGATCTCACTCGAGCAAAAGAGCCTGCTCTCTGGCGTCAACGTCGTCGGCACCGTGCTGCACGGCATCGACATGGACAACTTCGTCTTCCAGGAAAAACCGGAAGACTACCTGCTGTTTCTCGGCCGGTTCACCGCCGGCAAGGGTGTGCTTCAGGCGATCGAGATCGCGCGTCGCGTCGGCATGCGTTTGATCCTCGCGGCTGCGGAAGACGAGTATTATCGCGAGAAAGTCGCGCCGCATGTCGACGGACGCCACGTCGTTTACTATGGCGAAGCCGATTTCGCGGCGAAAGTGAAGTTGTACGGCGGCGCGCGGGCGCTGGTCTACCCAATCCAGGCGCGCGAGCCGTTTGGTCTGGTCCTGGCTGAGGCGATGGCCTGCGGCACCCCGGTGGTCGCGCTCGATCGCGGCGCGGTCCGGGAGGTCGTGGACGAGGGCGTGACCGGCATGATCTTCGACGATCTGGAGCAGATGGTGAACGAACTGCCGCGGGTCTTCGATCTCGATCGCCGTCGCGTCCACGAACGCGCCGTCGCGCGCTTCGGCGCAGGACGGATGGTGGACGAGTACATCGAGGTGTACCGGCGAATCGTGGAGGCGCATCGGCATGGCTGAGTCATCGCGACCGTTGGCCGGCAGAACGGTCCTCGGGATCTTCGCGCACCCCGACGACGAGTCGCTGGCGTGCGGCGGCACGCTCGCCCGCCTGGCGGACGCCGGCGCCAGTGTGGTGGTGATCTGTGCGTCACGTGGCGAGGCCGGCTCGATCAGCGATCCGGCGCTGGTGCCGGATGGCGATCTCGGACTCGTCCGAGTCCGCGAACTGGCCGATGCCGCGGCGGTATTGGGCGTATCCGAGGTCATCGTCCTCGATCATCCCGACGGCGACCTGCGCTGGGAACACGTTCCCGAAATGCACGCCGAGCTGCTTGCGCTGATCCAGCGCTTCCGGCCGGACGCGATCATCACCTTCGCCGAGGACGGCCTGTACTGGCACCTGGATCACATCGGTATCCACGAACGGACTTACACCGCCGTGCTGTCGCTCGGTGCGGCTGCTCCGCCCCTCTACTACGTGACCATGCAGCCCGGTGCGATGCGCGAGGTGGTCGAGGCCGCTCACGCGAAAGGCGGTGCGCCGCCTGATTCCAGCTTCTGGGGCATCGCGCCGGATGCGTTCGGCGACGGCGCCAACCCACCCACGTTCGTCGTCGACGTGCGTAACTGGGCCACGCGGAAACTGGCGGCGCTGCGCTGTCATCGAACCCAGATGGGTCCCAACAACCCGATGGCCTGGATCGACGCCGACGAAGCGCGCCGATGGCTCGGGAGCGAGCAGTTTCGGCGATCGCCGCTCGAAGCCACCGGCGAACCACTGCTCGAACTCTTCGGTGAAATCCAACATGTTGACTGACACGCTCGACATCCTCCGCTGTCCGTACTGCGGCGGCCGGCTGGCGCTTGTCGAATCGATTTTTCACCGCAGTACGACGCACAAGATTCAGGACGGCATCCTCGGCTGCCAGTGCTGCATCTTCCCTGTCGTGGACGGTATTCCGGTCCTCCACCTCCAGCCGTCCGCGATCGCCGCGCGCGATCACATGCAATCGGGCCGGCCCGACCTCGCGCGCCGGACGATGGTCGGGCTCGACGATGCCGCTGCCGAGGCGTTCGAGGTCGCGGCGGAGTCAGCGACGGCGACCTATCGCGAAACCGTCGAAGCGCTCGGTCCCAATTTCGAGGGCGGCTACTTTCTCTATCGCTTCTCGGATCCGACCTACATCGTCGCTCAGGCGGTGGTTCGCTCCGTCGCCTCGACCGTGCTGGCCGGCGCACGCCGGGCGATCGACATCTGCGGCGGATCCGGACACGTCACCAGGACGCTGCTCGATCTGTCGTCGCCGCCGCCGATTCTGGCCGACCTCTATTTCGCCAAGGTGTGGCTGGCGAGGCGATTCACCGCACCCGGCTGCGAACCGGTGTGCTGCGACGGCAACGCGCCGATGCCGTTTGCGCGCGGCGCGTTCGGCTTCGCGATGTGCACCGACGCCTTCATGTACATCTGGACCAAGCGCCAGTTCGTCGGCGAGATGGAACGGCTGGTGGACGACTCGCATCGCGGCGCCAGCCCCGGCGCTGTGCTGATCGGCCACACCCACAACGAACGCACCTGGAGTCCGTCGCACGGCCAGCCGCTCGCCCACCAGGGATACGCCGAGCTGTTCGAAACCATCGAGCCTCGCATCTTTGGCGAGGCCGGCCTGTTCGACGATGTCGTGAATGGCGGTCCACTGGATCTGTCGCGGCGCGACAGTCCGCAGACGCTCGACGCCAATCCGGCGCTGACCATCATCGCCAGCCGCGACGATCGCGTCTTCACGGCGCATCCGCTGCCGGCGCCGGCGGACGCCGGTGGCGAATTCCGGATCAACCCGCTCTACGCGATCACCCGCGAAGGCGACCGCATGCGGTTGCGGCTCGGCTTCCCGAGTGAGGACTACGAGCAGGAGTACAGCGCGATTCGCCGCTACCTGCCTGAGGATGTCACCGTCGATCGCAGCATGCTCACGGCGATCGAGTCAGGACGCGTTACCCACGAGCTCGCCGAGCTGGTGCGCCGCCGCGTCGTCGTCGACCTGCCGCGTCGCTACTATTAGCGCGATCGGCGGCCGGGACACCGGTGCGGGCCGGCGGCGCCATTACGTTACAATACGTAACCAGTACAGTGCTTGACGTAACCGACAATCCGTTCGTCTACGGCGAAGTGGTGCCGGCGGCGGCGTTCGTCAACCGCACCGTCGAGCTCGACCGGCTGGTGCGCGATCTGGCGGACGCCCAGAAAGTGTTCCTGATCTCGCCGCGCCGCTACGGCAAGTCGTCGCTGATCCGGCGCGCGCTGGCGGTGATGTCGCGCCGCGGCGCGCTGACCGTCGAGGTCACGGTCAGCAGCTTCAGCTCCTACGTGGCCTTCCTCGAGGGTTATGCCCGGGCACTGGTCACCGCCGAGACGCGCTGGCAGCAGGCGCGGACGTGGCTGCGCGACGCGATCCGGTCGGCCCGGGCCGAGGTGCGCTACGCCCCCGACCAGTCGCCGCTCGGTGCGATTGCGGTGTCGTTTCCAGGCGTGAGGACCGAGCGCGATGTGTCGCGCCTGGCACAGGAGGTGTTCGCGCTGCCGGCGCGGCTGGCTGAGACGCGCGGACGCAAGGTGATCGTCGCGCTCGATGAGTTCCAGGGCATCGCCGCCTTCGACGGCGGTTCAGTCGAGCACGCGATGCGTGCCGCGGTTCAGAACCAGCGGCAGGTCGGTTACGTGTTCGCGGGTTCTGAACCGAGCCTGATGGAGCGGATGATCGGCCGCCAGCGTCCGTTTTACAAGGCGGGGCCGGTGATGCGGCTCGAAAAAATTCCGGCGGCGGAATTTGCTGCGGCCATCAACGCGCGGTTCTCGCGCTCCGGCATGCGTCCAGAAGAAGGGCTCGGCAATGCGGTGGTGGAGCTCGCCGGCAATCTGCCTTACGACGTGCAGCGTCTCGCGCACGAGACCTGGGACGAGGTGCGCACGCGCGGCCGCAAGCGCGCAACCCTGGACGATCTGCATCAGGCGCTCAAGCGTCTGCTGGTCGAGAACCAGATGATGTTCGAGGCCGTGTGGCAGCGCTTGACGCTGGCGCAACGGGCCGCGCTTCGCGCGGTCGTGCTCGAAGAGGGCCGCGAGCTGCTATCCGCGGATGTACGCACCCGCCATCGCCTCGGCGGATCCTCGACGGTTCAGGCCGCACTGGCGGCGCTGGTGCGGGACGATCTCATCGCGCGCGACGGCAACCACTACGCGGTGGTTGACTCGCTGATGCGCGAATGGGTCGCCCGTCAAACCTTCTAACGGCTGCGGCAACGGCCGCCAACCCGACCATTGCCAGTCGGCGCGCGGCTTGCACCGTAGCAGGCCGTGACGGCAACCCGCATTGGCGTGTTCGCGCTGTTCCTGCTCTGGGCGCCGAACGCCAGCGCTCAGGACGACAACAAGTTCGCTCTCGGCGCCGAATTCACCATCCGCACCACCGATCGAGACTCAAAGTCCGACTATGCGCGCGTGCAGCTGGGACCCAATCTGCTATGGCGTTTCGGTGAAGGCAAGCCGGGGTGGGGCTTCCACTGGGGACTGAATTGGTATTCGGTGGACATCGAGCGGGCGGTCGGCGGCAGCGTTGTCGAGCTCGGCTCGCTGCACGTCCGCCCGGTCATGGCGGGCTACGGTTACACCTACATACTTCACCACATCACGATCAGCGCTGACGCATTGGCCGGATTCGCGTTCAACTCGATCGATCTCGATGCCGGCGCGATCGCCGCCTACAACGATCGACTAGGAGTCCAGCGAGCCTACTCCGTGGCCTCGAACACGTTCGTGCTCAAGCCGGAAATCGGCATGTGGCACAACGTCAACCGGAAGATCGGGCTGAACATCAATTTTGGCTACATGTTCGCGCGGCCCGAGGTCAGCGTGATCTCCTCGACGGGAACCGAGACGCGAACAGCCCGCGCCGATCAGTTCATCCTCAAAGGCGGCGTCGTCTACTCGATATTCGGTCGTTGAACCGCAGGGTCGGGTCAGGGAATATTCGCGCTCGCCGCGGGGTTTCAGACGACACGAGGAGCGCATGAACATCGTGATCGCCGGCGGCACGGGTTTTCTCGGACGACCACTCGCGACGGCGCTGGTGGCTGCAGGTCACGACGTCATCATCCTGACGCGCGCAACGGGCCGATCCGGTGCCGACAACCCGCACGCGATACCGGGCGCGCGGTCGATCGCCTGGTCTCCGGACGGGACCGTTGGCGCGTGGGCTGCCGCGGTCGACGGCGCCGATGTCGTCATCAACCTCGCCGGCGAAGGCATCGCGGACCGGCGCTGGACGGATGCGCACAAACGTCGTGTTATCGACAGCCGGCTGAAGGCGACCCGGAGCCTGGTGGCAGCGATTCAAGGCGCGGCGACGCCACCACCGGCGTTCATCAGCGGGTCCGCTGTCGGCTACTACGGGCCGTCAGACGACGCGATCATCACGGAGTCGGCACCGCCGGGAACGGATTTTCTCGCCACCGTCTGCACGCAATGGGAGCAAGCCGCGCTGCTGGCGGCGAGCGACCGCACGCGCGTCGCGTGCATACGCACCGGCATCGTGCTCGAAAAAGGCGGCGGCGCGCTGCCGCAGATGCTGCCGCCGTTTTATCTCGGCGCCGGCGGACCGGTCGGATCGGGGCGGCAGTACTGGCCATGGATTCATCGGGCCGACTGGGTCGCGCTGGTGATCTGGACGCTGACGGCGTCGGTGAGCGGCGCGGTGAATGCGACGGCGCCGAATCCGGTCACCAGCGCCGATTTCGCGCGCGCGCTGGGACGGGCGCTGCATCGTCCCGCGTTCATGCCGGCGCCGGCGTTCGCGCTGCGGTTGCTGCTCGGGGAAATGGCGGATGCGCTGTTGCTGTCGGGCCAGCGCGCCGTGCCGGCCGTCGCGGAGCGCGGCGGTTTCACGTTTCAATACGCGCAGGTCGATGACGCGCTAGCGGCAATTTTCGCGCGGGGACGCTGAGCGTTGCAGGTCCGCCTGAAGGCGGACGCTACAACCTAGCGGGAACGATGACGCTGAAACTGTCCGCCTGAAGGCGGACTCTACAGCCGATTCCGAAATCGTGTCGGTCACGACAGCGCGTGTAGTGTCCCGCTTCAGCCGGACCCGGATCGGTAGTGTCCGGCTTTAGCCGGACTGTGATCAGTAGTGTCCGGCTTCAGCCGGACTCTGATCAGTGCGCGAGACCGACCAGGAACTTGTCGCCGGTCGGCGAAGGCACACCGCCTTCTGGCTCGAGCGTGACGGCCATCGCGGTCGGCGCTGGCAGATCGGCAGGCGTCCTGAACATCGCGTTGACGAGGCCGTTCGCATCGGGCGTCATCAACCCTGCGCTGATCGGCGCCGGTTGCGCACTGAGCACCCACAACTGATAGACGCGGCCCGGTGGCGGAGCCGGGAGATTCGAGGCGGTGAACACCAGTCCGTTCGAACGGCTCCAGAACGCACGCGCGGCAGCGCGCGGGGCCGCGGGCTGACCGGCGAGATCGATGCGCGCGAGGTCCGGCGCCGTCAGTACTGTTCGAGCCGTCTGCGCGTCGAACGCGGTGCGACGAGCGTCGGCGAGCTGGCGCTCGGTCCCGTCGGCGCGGAGCGTCGCCTGGCGCAATCGGGTTTCGAGGACGCTGATACGGCCGCGTAGTTCTCCGGTATATGCGCCAAGCCCGATGGCAAAGACGATCGCCGCCGCCGCCGCGAACCACCCGCTGCGCCTCGCGGCCGGCTGCGCCGGCGTACTGCCTGTTGCCGCGACGCGACTGAGCAACCGCGCGCGGACGTCGGGTGACGGGTCGGCACCGGGCGTAGCCTCACCAATCGCGTCGACGACGCGAGTAAGCGCACGGACCTCCGCCGCGCACGATGCGCACACGGCCAAATGGCCCTCAAACGCCTGGCGCTCGGACGGCGTCAGCGCGCCCAGGACATACAGTCCGGCCTGCTCACCGATCTGGTCGTGAGCGCTCACCATCAGACTCTACGGCTCCCGCTGTGGAAAGGATGCCGACATCATCTCGGGCGACAAGTGCTCCTCAGGCGGCACCACCAGGATCACCCGGCAGCCTTCGTCGGTGTGCAGCTCGCCGTGATCCGTCTCCGGATCGGCATGCACGAAATCCCCGCCTTCGAGCCGCCGACCGCAAGTGTAAAGACTGCCCGACACGACAAAACACTCTTCGGCGCCGACGTGATGATGCGCCGGGAAACGCGTGCCCGCCGCCACGTCCAGCAACAGCGTGGCGTAGCCTCTCGACCGGTTCAGCGCCAGTATCTTCATTCGTATTCCGGGCACGGGATGCGGCAGCCACTGGTCGTCGCTCGCCGACATGAACTGGAAACCCGGCGGCGCCGGCGCCGTCTGCAGGAGGCGCAGCAGCCGATCCCTCACTTCGGGACGTGGTCCGGGCGCGCTCGGCCCGCCCGCGGCGGCTGCCAGGCCCATCGCCACGATGTCATCGAATTCGACGTCGTCGCGCTTCTCTGTCATTGCTCGATGAACGCCGCTGTCAGTCGCTGACGCAGTGCCAGCAACCCGGTACGAATCCGCGTCTTGACGGTTCCGAGCGGCAGCTGGAAACGCGCTGCCAGCTCTGATTGCGTGAGCCCGAGAAAGTACGCCTGCTCGATCAGATCGCGCTGCTCAGCCGGCAGCGAGTCGAGCGCGGCGGCGACGACCTGCTGCCGCTGGCTCAGGCTGGCGCGTGTCTCAGGATTGTCCGCGGGCGCCGGTTCCGGCGCCGATTCCGCAACGCGGACGCGAACGCGATTGGCCCGCAGTCGATCGATCGACCGGTTGCGCGCCACCCGCACCAGCCACGCGGCCGGCGTGCCGAGCGTCACGTTGTAGGTCTCGGCACGCGTCCAGATGAGAACGAACACTTCCTGCAGCACTTCTTCGGCCTCACTGCGATCGCGGAGGATGCGAAGGATCAGGCCGAACAGCAGGCGGTGATGGCGGTCGTAAAGATCGGCGACGGCGCGCTCGTCCCTGGCGACGATCCGTTCGATCAGCAGGATGTCGGCCTGGGCGTCTTCGGATCTCTCCACGTCAGTACGAGGCGAGTGTCCGAATCGCGGCCGTGATCGAATTGGCGTTGGGCAGATTGAATTCTTCGAGCACGTGCGAAAACGGCGCGTGAGTGTCGGGATAGGTGACGCGCATCACCGGCGCGTCGAGGTGAGCGAAGCGTTCCTCCATGATCACCGCCGATAGCTCGGCGCCGAGCCCGAGCGTCTTGACGTCCTCGTGCACGATCAGCGCGCGGCTGGTCTTCTCGATCGATCTGAAGATCGCCGCCTTGTCGAACGGCATCAGCGTCCGCAGATCAATCACCTCGACTTCGACGCCTTCCTTCGACAGGCGATCGGCAGCCTCGAGCGACGGCAACACCATCGCGCCGTAGGTGATCAGCGTGATGTCGCCGCCTTCGCGGCGCGTCGCCGCCACGCCAATCGGCACGACCTCGTCGTCTCCCTCCGGCACCGGACCCTTGGCGCGGCGATACAGAAACTTGTGCTCGAAGTAGATCACCGGATTGTCGTCACGGATGGCGGACTTGAGCAGTCCCTTGGCATCGTAGGCCGTGGACGGCGCCACCACCTTGAGGCCGGGCCGATGGATGAACCACGCTTCCGGGTTCTGGGAGTGATACAAACCGCCGCCGACATTGCCGCCGCTCGGGGCGCGCACCACGATCGGCACCGACGCCCGGCCGCCGTAGCGGTAGCGGAGCGTCGCCGCCTGGTTGACGATCTGGTCGAAACCGCAGGAGATGAAGTCGGCGAACTGCATCTCAGCGACGGGCCGGTATCCCCGCAACGAAGCGCCGATGCTGACGCCGATGATCGCCGACTCCGAAATCGGCGTATCGACGACGCGGCTCTCGCCGAATTCCTCG
>DASXGC010000349.1:0-3460 GCA_036489235.1 Vicinamibacterales bacterium | reverse complement strand
TGGACTTCATTGCTCCGCTGCTCGGTCATCCACTGCATCCGCTGATGGCGACCTTCAGCACACAGGCGTACCAGTGGTTGAAGCTGGATTACGTCGAGGCGATCGGTTGGCTTGGAATCGTGCCACTGGTGTTGCTGATGGTGTCCCTTAGGGATTTGGCCAGGGATCCGCGCGACGAGAATCGTCTGTGGTGGATGGTCGGCGTCGCGTTCGCTATTTTTGCGCTGGGTCCCTTTCTGACCATCGGCGGTTTCGACACCGGCCTAAAGCTGCCCGAAATCCTGATGCGATTCGTGCCGTTCGCGGCCAACGCGCGAATGCCCGGTCGGGCGGTCGTCGGTGTCTTCCTGGCAGTGTCGGTGCTGATCGGCATGTGGGTGGCGCGCGCTCCCGGTTGGTTTCGATCGCCGGCCATCCAGTGGCTACTGATCGCCCTGGTGACGTTCGAGTACTGGGATGCGCCGACACGGATGACGCCGCTCGACCATCCCGCTGTCTACCGCGCCCTCGCCGCGGCGGAACCCGGCGCGGTGTGTGAAGTGCCGTTCGGCATCGGTGACGGACTCGGCGTCGGACTCGGGTCGCAGGATCGCCGCGTCCTGTTCTACGCCACCGAACACGAGCATCCGCTTGCCGGCGGCTACATCGGACGCATGCCTGTGACGGCAGCTGAATGGTACCGGCAGAATTCGCTGACGGCGGCGTTGCTCAGGATGTCGTCGGGTGGCGAAGAAGAAGCGGCGAGCTTGACCGATCCGCCGCCCTGCCGTTATCTCGTCGTCGATCGCGTCGCGAGTTCGCCCGCTCTCCAGGCCTACGTCGATCGCCTGGACGCGGACCGCATCGCCACCGACGAACGGCGCGATCTCTATCGCTTGCGGTAGACGACCTCTTCGATCTGACGGCTGCTGGCACGCCAGGCGCCGTAGCCGGTCAGTGCGGGCACGCCGATCAGGCTGGCGAACGCCGCGGCCTCGATGCCGCCGCAATCGCCGCGACAACCTTGAGACGCAATCGCCCCACCGAGCCACGAACCCAGAAGGATGCCGCCAACCGTGCCAAATGCCGCAGCTGCGCCTGAGCCCCGCCGAAGCACCCGTGAAATCAATTGAACGTCAGAGGCAGGAATGATTTCGACGACGTCCCCGAGTTCAGCGACCTTCACGTTGTCGAGCGAAATGCCGGCGGGCGATACCTGAATCGCTTTAAAACGCCGGACGACGCCGTTTGAAGAGTCGACCAGGGCGTTCGGGTCCATCCGGGAAAGCTCGAACAGCTGGGCCTCTGCCCGTTCCGGCAGCTTGAAATCGTCGCGCAGGACTACGATTGCGAGGCCGCTCAGTGCGATGAATCGTCGAACGCTCGATCCCGATGCGGTCCCAATCACCACGGCATCTCCCGGCGACATCACGCGACCGACCGCGTTCCAGCCCGCGATGTCCGCAGGGTCCTGCGATCGATCGGGAAGGCTCGATACCGCCGCCAGAGCTGTGCGACCAATTGGCCCGTCCATGGTCGGTGGCCCCGCAAGGGCGGCAATCGGCCGCGAACACATCGCCAAGGTCAATCCGATTGCCCACAGTCGCTTCATTTCTCGCCTCCACTCGGGATTGCGAGAAACGACGCGAGACCGGCTCAATCAGGACTTGAAGGCTTGCGCGGCCGCGATCCGGTCGCGGATCGGCGGGTGGCTGTAGAACAGTGCCTGGACCAGGGGGGACGGGTCGTCTTCGGCGAGATTCTGGGCGCCGAGCCGGCGCATGGCGGAGATGAACGCGGCCGGGTTACGGGTGAGCGCGAGGGCGAAGCGGTCGGCGCTTCGTTCGAATGCACGCGACATCGCATGTGCGACCGGCATCATCACCAGTGAAACGGCGCCGGCCGACAGCAGCAGCAGCGGCAATCCGGCGACATCTTCGACGCCATGGAGTCCGGCTGGCCCGGCAAATAGTGCGAGCAGGCGAGCCGCGAGATAGAAGCCGCCGATGGTCAACGCGCTCTGGAACGCGACGCCCTTCCAGATGTCGCCGTGCACATGGTGTGCAATCTCGTGCGCCAGCACCACTTCGATTTCCTCGTCCGAGTATTCAGCGAGCATCGTGTCCGACACCAGAATCCGGCGCGTGCCGCCGATGCCCGTCAGCGCGGCGTTGGCTTTTTTTGTCTTCGCCGCCAGCCCCCATTCGTAGGCGCCGAGCACACGGGCGTTGGCGCGCTCGGCCAACGCGAGCAACCGCTCCCGAAGCGCCTCGCGCTCGAGCGGTTTGATGGCGTAGAAAAGCGGCAGGATCAGGACCGGCGCGAGGTTGGCCAGGCCGACAATCAGCAGCGTGAAGACCAGCCCGGCGGTCAGCCACCACCAGCCGGGTGACCAGCGAATCAACCCATAGACGACGGCCGCCGCCGCGCCGCCGAGCAGGATGCCGAGGCCGAGCGACTTCGCCTGATCGCCGAGCCAGGCCTTCAGCGTTTCGTTGGACAACTCGTAGCGGCGCTCGAGCATGAAGCCGCTGTAGAAATCGATCGGCAGGCTGATGATCTCGTTCAGGAGCGAGAGAAGCACGACGTAGACAAGGACGGTCAGCGTCGGGCGCAGGACTGCGGGAAAAGCCGAGCCGAGCACAGCTGCGGCATCACGAAATACGCCGCTCCAACCAGTGACGAGAAGTCCCGCCAGCAGCGCCGCGGTCCACACCACCGAGACGACGCCGGCTTGACGTTTGAGACGATGGTACCTGCTGGCCTTGTCCTCGTTCACTACTCTGTGATGACGGCTGTGATGACGGCTGTGATGAAGGCTGTAGCGAAGGCGTCTGACAAGGCGCTCGTATCAGCGCTCTTTGTCATCGTCGGTGTCCGTCGGTGCGCCGTTGCCGCTTCGAGGGCGCACCCTGATACCGCCGTTGGTGGTCTCCAGCACGATGCTGGTGCCGCCACCATTCAGCTTGCCTTCGATGTGCCGACGTGACTTGTCGGTGATCGCCAGTTTTTCGAGCGCCGACACGTTGATGCCGCCGTTCGTGCACGACGCCTCGAGGTCCGCCTTTGCCGTGTCCGGCAACCCTAACGTGACGCCGCCGTTGGTGGTGTGCAGGGCGATCTTCTGATCGCCGACCGAGGCCATGTCCATGTTTATCCCGCCGTTGGTGGCGCGGGCGTTGACGCCGCCGGTCATCATCTTGCCGCTGACCAGGCCGTTGGTGGTGCGCGCCGTGACATTGCCCGAGAGGTTTGTCAGCGCGATCACGCCATTGGTCGACGTCACGTTGACGACCGAGTCCTTGGGCGCCTTGACGCGATAGCGGACCTCGTAGCCGGCGCCGATCATGATGCCGCCCATCCGCTCGGTCTCAACCGAGACGCGGTCGGGTTTCACGTCCTCGGTGATCTTGATTCGCGGCAGCAGTTCGCGCGCCGTGTCGTCGGTTGCGCCCCGCGCGATCCGTTCGGCCACGATCTC
>DASXGC010000323.1:0-4427 GCA_036489235.1 Vicinamibacterales bacterium | reverse complement strand
GAACGAACCGAAGGTCGCGCTGATCGAAGACAACACCGACAGCTTCGTGTCGAGCGCGCTGGCGGCGACGCTGGGTTCGATGTTGACCGGCTTCAATCCGGGGCGGACGCCGCGCGTGCCCGGTCAGGCCACGCTCGACGTCGTCGAGGTGTACCCCTACGTGCCCTACGTGCAGTACCTGCTGCCTGGCTCGGTGGTCATGTCCATTTTCATGATGGTGATGATCGGCGGCGGCATCATCTTCATCGACGACAAGGCCCGGGGCCTGCACGAAGGCTACCTCGTGACGCCGATCAAGAAGCTCGAGTTGATCGCGGGGTTCAACATTTCCGGGACCATCAAGGCGGTTATAGCCGGCATGTTCCTGACCATCATCGGCTCGTTCATCGCCGGCATTCCGCATCCGCTCGATCCGTTCCGGCTGATGCGCATGCTGGTGGTGGTGACCGTGACCGCCTTTGCCTTGATTAGCCTGATGTTCCTGCTGATGGTGCGGGTCACCGATCCGCTGCTTCCTCGCGCGATGTTCGGCGTACTCAACACGGTGCTGTATTTTCCGAGCGGCGCGGTCTATCCGCAGCAGGGATTCCCGGGCTGGATGCAGGTGATCGCGGTCGCGGATCCGTTCACCTACGCGGTTCACGCGTTCAAGAGCCTGCTCTTGAAGAACACCGGGTTCGGCGCCATCTCCTACGATCTGATGTTCCTGGCGTTGTTCTCGACGGTCGCGATGACGGCGGCGACATTTCTGTTCAAACGAACGCTATGACCGAGCGCGATCTCGAAACACGATCGCGGTTGCTCGAGGCGGGAGCGAAGCTGTTCGCGGCTCGCGGCTTCAAGGACGTGACCGTGCGCGAGATCTGTCACGAGGCGCGCGCCAACGTCGCAGCCGTGAACTACCACTTCGGCGACAAGCTCGGACTGTACCGCGAGATCCTGCAGACCGCGATCGACGCGATGCGCGAGACCAACGACGCCGCGCGCGAGGCCGGACGAGGACAGACCGCGGACGAGCAGCTGCGGCGCTACATCACCATCTTCGTGCAGCGGCTGCTCGGCTCGAAGGACGACACCGTGCATCGATTGGTGTCGCGCGAGATCAACGAACCGACGCCGGCGCTCGACGCCATCGTCGAACAGGGCGTGCGGCCCCGAATCGAGTACCTTTCGGGGCTGGTCGCCGAAATCACTGGCTGCTCGCCGTCGGACCAGCGGGTGCTGCGCTGCGTCGCCAGCATCCAGGCGCAGTCGCTGGCGTTTCGTCCCAATCCCATCGCCGAACGACTCGGGCTGGTGATGTCGCCGACCCGCGCCAACCTCGAAGAGGTCGCCGACCACATCGCGACATTTTCGATCGCCGGCGTTCACGCGGTCATCGATCGCGTTCCCATCAGTTAGACTGGCGCCATGGCGCCACTCACCGGATTGCGGGTCATCGACCTCACGCGGGTCGTGGCCGGACCGTTCTGCACGATGATGCTCGGCGACATGGGCGCCGAGGTCCTGAAGATCGAGGAACCGAAGCACGGCGACGATGCCAGGGGCTGGGCGCCGTTCATCGGCGGCACCGGCAGCTTCTTTCTCGCGCTCAATCGGAGCAAGAAAAGCGTCGCGCTCGATCTCAAGACGGCCGAGGGGGCTACCGCGCTGCGCCGCCTGATCGAGACTGCGGACGTGCTGATCGAAAACTTCCGTCCCGGCAGCCTCGCTGAACTCGGCTTCGACTACGCGTCGATGGCGGCATTGAATCCGCGTTTGATTTACTGTTCGATCGCCGGCTACGGTCAGACCGGCCCCAGCGCCCAGCTGCCGGGTTACGACGCAGTCATCCAGGGCGAAGCCGGCATCATGGACATGACCGGCTTTCCCGACGGCGATCCGACGCGCGTCGGCGTCGCCATTACCGACTATCTCGCCGGTCTGAATGCCATGCAGGGCATCCTGCTGGCGCTGCACGAGCGGCACGCCAGCGGCCTCGGCCAGCACGTGGACATCGCGCTGTTCGACTCGATGCTGTCGGTGATGCGCCTGCCGTTGTCGGTGTTGTTCGCGACCGGCCGGGATCCGGTTCGCTCAGGCAACGACCACCTGACCATCGCGCCCTACGAACCACTGCGCGCGAAGGACGGCCTGATCATCGTCGCCGCAGCCAATCCGCGGCTGTGGACAAAGTTGTGCGAGGCGATCGGCCGCACGGATCTGCGCGACGATGAGCGGTTCCGAACCAACACCGAGCGGGTCGCCAACCGGGTCGCGTTGAAGCGCGAGCTCGAGGCGTCTTTCGAGGCGTACACCGTTGACGAACTGACGGCGCTGTTCGAAGCCCACACCGTGCCCTGCGGTCGTGTCCGTTCGGTGCGCGAGGCGATGGAACACCCGCAGGTCGCCGGCCGCGAGCTCGTTCTGACGCAACAGCACCCCCAGATGGGGCGCATCGACGGGCTCGCGCCGGTGGTGAAATTGTCGCGAACCCCGGCCGACGTCCACCTGCCGCCGCCGGTTCTCGGCGAGCACACCGAGGAAGTGCTGAAGACGCTCAACTCGCGGGTATGATGGCGCCGGTGTTCGATCCCAAACTGCTCGAGGGCCGTGTCGCGCTCGTCACCGGCGGCGGCACCGGCATCTGCCGCGGTATCGCGCTGGCGCTGGCCGCACATGGGTGCGACGTCGCCATCACGAGCCGGAAACAGGAACACCTGGACCCGACCGCGGAGGAACTGCGCGCGCTCGGCGTCCGCGTCGTGGCCAAATCGGCGGACGTCCGGGACCCCGCAGCGGTAGAGGCCGCCATGTCGGCAGTCGTGGGCGAACTCGGGCGACTCGATATCCTGGTGAATGGCGCCGCCGGTAATTTCATCTGCCTGGCGGAGAACCTCTCGCCGAACGGATTTGGCACGGTCGTGGACATCGACCTGAAGGGCACGTTCAACGTCTCGAGAGCCGCGTTTCCGCACCTGAAAGTGCAGGGCGGATCGGTCGTCAACATCAGCGCGACGCTGCCGTACCTCGGCACCATCGGCCAGGTCCATGCGTCAGCAGCGAAGGCCGGTATCGATTCGATGACGCGAACGCTGGCGGTGGAGTGGGGGCCACACCGTATCCGCGTCAACGGCATTGCTCCCGGACCCATCGCCGATACCGAAGGCGTGCGTCGCCTGACCACCGGCAAGTCGCTCGAGAAGGTGCTGAAGCTGTCGCCGGTTGGACGACTGGGTACCACCGCCGACATCGCCAACGCGACGCTTTATCTGGTCTCGGATGCAGCCTCGTACGTCAACGGCGTGACGCTGGTGGTTGACGGCGGCTTGTGGCTGCGGTCGTCGCGCGTCCTTGGCGAGGAATGAACGCAGAGCAAGTGTCGGCTCGAGGTTGAGCTAACCGGGATGGTGAGTGTGCAGCGTCGAATCGTGTGGTTCGTGACAACGGCGGCGCTCCTTGTTGGGGCTGGCCGCGTGCCGCTGGCGCAGCGCGCCTCGGCGCGGCTGCTTGTGTTGAACAAGGACGACGCCAACCTCGCGATCGTCGATCCTGCGTCAGGCGCTGTGATTGGACGCGTGCCGGTCGGCCAGGGGCCTCACGAGCTGGTGGTATCGGCCGACGGCCGCACCGCCTTCGGCAGCAACTACGGCTCGGGGCCAGCGCCGGGCCACACCATTTCGATGATCGATCTGGCCACGCAGAAAGAGTTGCGCCGGATTGACGTCGCGCCGTTGTCGCGTCCTCACGGCCTCGCCTTCGTGAACGGCGCGCTCTATTTCACGGCCGAAGCGGACAAGAAGATCGCCCGCTACGATCCCGCAGCCGACAAGATCGACTGGCAATTCGAGACCGGCCAGGCGACGACGCACATGGTGTTGCCGTCGAAAGACGGCCGGACATTCTTCACGTCGAACATCGGGTCGAACACTGTCTCTGCGATTCGCCAGAGCGCCGGCGCGTGGGCGCAGACCGTGATTCCGGTCGGCAAGGGGCCGGAAGGCATTGACATTTCTCCGGATGGGCGCACGGTCTGGAGCGCGCATTCCCGCGACGGCGGCGTCTCGGTGATCGACACTGCAACCAACGCGGTGCTTCATACGTTCGACGTCGGCACAAAACGCTCGAACCGCATCAAGCTCACGCCGGACGCGAAGTTCGCGCTGGTCTCAGACGATGAGGGCGGAGACGTCGTCGTGGTCGACACCCAGACCCGGATGGTCGTGAAGCGGATCGTCGTCGGCAATGGCCCTGAAGGCGTGCTGATGCCGCCGTCCGGCGGCGTCGCCTACGTCGCGGTCAATCGTGACAACTTCATCGCGGTCATCGACCTGAAGACGTGGACCATGACGAAGAAAATCGCCACGGGCAATGGCCCCGACGGCATGGCGTGGGCGCCGTAACTGCCAATGGCTAATGGCTAGTGGCTAATGGCTAATGGCCGATGC
>DASXGC010000269.1:0-24379 GCA_036489235.1 Vicinamibacterales bacterium | reverse complement strand
CTCTCCGGCTCCCGGTCAATCGGATCGTCGGGGAAGAACTTCGGTCCGGCGGTGATGACCGGAACGGCCGCCAGTCCGGCGAGGAGCGCGACGAAAGTAATGAATCGTCCAGCCATCGGTCCCTGACTCAGAAAGCGTGCGATGCGGCCCATACCATCGAAAACCCTTCCGCTCCCTTGGCCAGCTCGATCCGCAGCGGCGTCGCTATGGGACCATGGAAGCGAAACCCGAGCCCCACGTCACTCTTGAGGTCGTGGAGCGTCAGGTCCTGAAAGCCGTGCGCGACTCGGCCGGTGTCGTAGAACACGGCCATGTCGAGAAACCGGTTGACGATGACGCGCCACTCCGCCTGCACCAGCAGGCTGGTGAGGTCGCGGAGGCGCCAGCTCGCGTACGCTCGAAGGTCGTCTCCGCCGCCGACCGCCGGCAGCATGAAGAACGGAATCTGTTGGCCGGATTTGTCGATCGTGTCCTGCAGCAGCCCGTGCAGCGAAATCACCCAGGCTTCGCGCAGCAAGGGTATGTGCGTGATCGCCTCATAGTTCATCTGCTGAAACCCGAAGTTGCCAGAGGGATCGGTGAAATCCTGGAACGTGAAGTCCAAGAGGCCACCGCGCCGGGCGTACCCGGGAGCCGGGCGCGTGTCGAGGCCGACGGTCGCCGTCGAGTGGAGGTACACCGGCTGCGCGCCGAGGCCTGGAAGCGTTTCCGGCGTGTACTTCGTCTCGATGGACGGCACGTCACCGGATCCGGCGCTCTGTTTCCACTGCGTGATTTCGAGGCTGCCGCGCACGAACAGCCAATTGCGCGCCGGGCGGACCAGCAGGGTGGCGGATCCGTACGGCTGCTGAAAGCTGTAGTTGGTCCGGGCGTCGACCGTCGACGTCATCCCGATCCCGTAGAAACCAACCTGCGTGGCTTCGCGCCAGCCGCCAATCGCACTGAACGTCGCACGGCGTCCGAACAGGTTCGGCGCGATGAACTCCGACTCGATCCGCTTGTAGCCGCTGAACGTGATGCTTCCGCGCGTGTCGAGGGTATTGGTCGAGCCGATGAATTCGGTGTAGCCGGCGCCCATCGTGAACCCGCCGCCCGAGTAGGCGCTGTGAAAGAAGGCGTGCCAGCGCATATCGCCGGATAGAAAGATGTCGGAAATGCGGGTGACGTACGCTTCGGCCTTGTCGGGCGTCGCCGCGACCAGCGACGCGGCTTTCTCGGCCTGCTGTTGTTCGATCAGGCCGGCACGGGTTTGAGCCGGCGGCTGGTCACGCTGCCCGGCGTCTGCCGACTGCGTTTGCTCCGTTTCCTGCGTTTCCTGGAGCGGCGTTCGTTCTTGCGCGAAAGCGATCGTGGCCGGGCCGGCGACGCCGAACAGCGCGATCAAGGCACTGACGATGAGCGCGCGGCACCTCAATCCTGGCGCCCCACGACGGAAACCATGACAGCACCGCGCTTGCCGGAAACAACCGGCGCAACCGCCAACCGGGACTCCCGAAACTTGATGGTCACAGTACGAGCACTCGCGACACCCAGGGCCGCGCCGAATACCACGTCACTTGTCCAATGCTGGTTGATGACAACGCGGGAAGCGGCAGTATACGTGGCGAGGAGGAACGCGGGGAGCCCAACTTTCCAGCCGTAGTGATCCTCCAGCACCATCGCCGTGGCGAATGACGTCGAGGCGTGGCCCGACGGAAACGAATGCGAAGTGCCGTCGGGACGCGTCCGATTGGCCACCAGCTTGATCGCGTAGGTCCAGCTGAACACCGAGATCTGCGCGCGCAGGAGATCGCGACCGGTCTCGGCGTGACGCTCGCTTCCCGCCGCAGACGCAATCGCCCACCAGGCGATGGCGGCGGGCACCTGAAAGTACTGCGAACCGTACACCGACCCGCCCGGCAGCGTGTTATTCGCTTCGAATGCCGCGGTGCTGATCCGCTGGTCAGCAGGATGGATGGCGAGCGCGGCGCCGCCGCCGATGCCCAGCCATACCGCGGTTCCAAGCGAGAAAAAATTCTTATAGTCGCTCGCGACGTCGTGAATGAGTCGTGAAGTCCCCGACGTGTCAGTGGCCGCCGGCTCCGGCGAAGACAAGGTCGTGTCGGGTTGGACGAGTGGGGCCGGTTCCTGGGCACCAGCCGGGATGGCGACGAACACACCGATCATCGCGACAACTACCACCCACGGTATCGTGCCCTTCGAAGACATCCCAGCCATCACTTCTCCCCCGCGAAAAGCTTTGTTCCCGTCCAACGCGTTTAGACTGTCGCTCGCTCTGGCTGCGCGTACAAGTCGCCCGCGAGGTACTTCAGTCCCGAATCGACGGCGACCGTCGCCACGGTCTTGCCCGGCCCGAGCTCGCGGGCCAGCTGCAGCGCCGCAACAACGTTGAGAGCGGAGGATGTGCCGGCGAAGATCCCTTCTTCCCTGGCGAGACGTCGCGCCATCGCGCGGGCTTCGGCTTCGTCCACGACCCTCGCCTCGTCGTAAATGTCAGGTGTCAGGTGCGACGGGACGAATCCCGGGGCAATCCCCTCGACCCGGTGCGCACCGCCGTGTCCCGCGGTCAATAGCGGCGCCGAAGCGGGCTCGAGCGCGACGATCCGCGCGCGGCTGCCTGCGGCCTTCAAGGCCTGCGACACTCCGCTCAGCATACCCGCGGTGCCGACCGCTCCGCAAAAGACATCCACCTTGCCGCCGCTCTGCTCGAACAGCTCGCGGCCGATTCCCATGTAGCCGCGAACCGCGTCGGTGTTGTGAAACTGATCGGTCCAGAACGTGTCGGGCTCTTCCAGCAGACGCTTCACCTCCGCGAGCATCCAGTCGAACAGCGGTGGTGTAATTCGTCCGCCTTCGCTCGCGACCAGGCGCAGGTCGGCGCCGAAGGCGCGCATCGTATCGAGCTTCTCTTTCGCGAACGCATCCGACGAAACCGGCGTGAACCGGTAACCCTTGACCGCACACACCAGCGCCAGTGACGACCCGGTACTGCCGCCGGTGTATTCGACGACGCGCATGCCGGGACGAAGCGCGCCACGCTGTTCGGCACCCTCGATCATCGCCAGCGCCATCCGGTCCTTGTACGAGCCGGTGGGGTTGTAGTATTCGAGCTTGACCAACACGTCGGCGCTGCCGGGCTCGATCAGACGCCGCAGGCGGACGAGCGGCGTGTTGCCGATCGCGTGGAGCGTCGATTCGGCGATCATATTCGTCACTTTACTATGCAGACGCGCCTGGCTGAAGCCTTGCGCAGCACGGGTGCGCGAGCGGGAACCGCGTGACAGGCACTTCGCCAACGCGGTACTCTAGCCGCCGGCTTTCTCTTCACGCTCCATTTACGACGCATCATGGCGAAACGCAAATCACCCGACCTCTTCGATAACCTGGATGGCGGCGACAGCGGCGCTCAAGACGGAGCCGCCCGTCCGACACCACCCGGAGGCGGGGGCTCGACCGACAACGTGGCACTGCACGAGGCCGCGCAGTCCCGATACCTGAACTACGCGCTGTCGGTCATCACCGCGCGCGCGCTGCCGGATGTCCGAGACGGCCTGAAGCCGGTCCAGCGCCGCATCCTCTACACGATGTGGCAGCAGAGCCTGACGTCGGACGTCAAACACCGAAAGTGCGCGAAAGTCGTCGGCGACGTGATGGGCAGTTTCCACCCGCACGGCGACTCGGCGCTGTACGAGGCACTGGTCCGCATGGCGCAGCCGTTCTCGCTCCGCTATCCCCTGGTGGACGGCTCGGGAAACTTCGGTTCGCTCGACGGCGACAGCGCTGCGGCCATGCGCTATACCGAATGCCGCCTGACCCGGATCAGCGAAGAGACGCTCAGCGAAATCGAACAGGCGACGGTGCCTTTTCGACCCAACTACGACGGCACCAAGACCGAACCGGTCGTGCTGCCGGCGCGGATTCCGAATCTTCTGATCAACGGAACCACCGGCATCGCGGTCGGGATGGCAACCAACATCCCGCCGCACAACCTCGGCGAAGTCTGTTCGGCCCTGATCAAGCTGCTCGATAACGACGAGTTGAGCACGGCGCAGTTGTGCCGCTGGGTGAAGGGTCCTGACTTCCCGACCGGCGGCCAGATTCTCAACTCGCAGGAGGAGCTGAAAGAGATCTACAAAACCGGGTCGGGCTCCATTCGGTTGCGCGGAACCTGGGACATCGGACCGGAGACGCGCTCGACCAAAACCATCTACGTCGAGAGCGTGCCTTACACGGTCAACAAGTCCCAGCTGATCGAACGCATCGCCGAAATCGTCATCGGCCGCAAGCTGCCGCAACTCCTCGACGTCAAGGATCTGTCGACCGACGATGTGCGGATCGCGATCGAGATGAAGAAGGACGCCGACGAGAAGATGATCATGGCGTATCTCTTCAAGCACACGCCGCTGCAGATCAACTTCGCGGTCAACCTCACCTGCCTGATCCCGACCGAAAATCCGGAAGTCGGCCGGCCCGAACGGCTGGATCTGAAGCAGATCCTGTGGCACTTCCTGCACTTCCGGCTCGAGGTGGTGACCCGGCGGCTCGAACACGAGCTGGCGGCGCTCAGGAAACGTATTCACCTGCTCGAGGGCTTCGAGACGGTCTTCGATGCGCTCGACGAGATCATCAAGATCATCCGCAAGTCGGACGGCAAGGCCGATTCGGCGGAAAAGATCATGGCGCGGTTCAAGCTCGATGCCGAGCAGACCGACGCGATCCTCGAGCTGAAGATCTATCGCCTGGCGCGGCTCGAGATCCTGATCATCCGCAAGGAACTGGACGAAAAGCGGTCGCGTGCGCGCCAGATCAACGCGCTGTTGAAGGACGAGGACAGCCGCTGGAAGCTGGTGCGGTCGGAGCTCGAAGAAATCTCGACAAAATACGCCGACAAACGTCGCACCGCCATCGCCAGCGATTCCGCCGAGCCCGAATACTCCGCCGACGACTTCATCGTCGAGGAGGACAACGTCGTGATCGTGTCGCGGGACGGCTGGGTGAAGCGCCAGAAGGAAGTGAAAGACCTGTCGACGACCCGCCTGCGGGAAGGCGATGCGGTGCTGGCGGCGTGCGCCGGCAGCACGCGGGCCAGCTGCGTGTTCTTCTCAAATTTCGGCGTCGCCTATACGTCGCGGATCATCGACGTGCCGGCGTCGACCGGCTACGGCGAACCGATTCAGAAACAGTTCAAGCTGAAGGACGGCGAGAAAATCGTCGCCGCGCTCAGCCTCGACAGCCGGGTGGCCGGCACCATCGTACCGAAGAAGGACGGCGATGCGGCGCCGGTCCACGCGGTGGCGGTGTCGAGTGACGGCTATGCGCTGCGGTTCGGTTTGGATGGGCTCGTCGAACCGAGTACGCGTTCAGGACGACGGTATGCGCGGCCGGCCGAAGGCGCCGGGATCGTCAACGTCGCCCGGTTGACCGGCGACGAGATCCTGATTGCCGCGACCGCCGAGGCGCGCGGCATCCTGTGCAAGGCGGAGGAAGTGAACTTCCTGTCCGGTCCGGGCAAGGGTGTGCTGCTGATCAAACTCAACGACGAGGACAAGGTGCTCGGGTTCATCGCGTCAAGCGGCGACCGCGATCTGCTCACCGTGGAGACGTCGCGAGGCGCCGAACAGACGATCAGCACGACCAAATACGAAATCACCGGCCGCGGTGGCAAGGGCCGGGAGCTGCTGCAGCGCGGTCAGTTCGTGAGAGTAATCTGGCCGATGCCGGATGCGCCGCCGGTGCTGACGCCGAACTGATTACGGAGTTCACCACAGAGCCACGAAGACACAGAGGACATTAGCGCGCGGTGGGTCGATCAGACCGGCGGGAACGCATGCCTGGCGAATGGTCCGGTGTTGATCAGGCCCAACCGGATTGCTATCGCAATTCACCACAGGGTCACGAAGGCACGAGGACGTCGGCGCGCCCGGCATCGGCCGGCACCAGCCGGCCGACCCACCGGGACGATCAAACCGGCGGGAACGCAAGCCTGGCGCGGATGGTCATCTTGTGTTCCTGCCGGCCTGGTCGTCCCGGATCGCCGCCAGGCGGCGGCCGGGCGCGTTCAGCTCAGTGTCTCTGAGTCTCGGTGGTCAGAAATAGCGCGGATGCGTTACAATAGCGCCGCAACCTCACCAGGAGGTTAGCCGGCGCGAACACTGCTTTGTCTGGGCTGGAACCTCCAGCCGCTGTTGTTCGACGCGAATATCGCACCGACAGCCAATGTTAGGAAACGTTTTGCCTCATCAAGATCGTCTGAACATCGCCGTTTTCATCGACTTCGACAACATCGAGATCGGCGTCAAACAAACCCTCGGCCAGCAGTTCGACGTCGGGATCATCCTCGACGCCATCAAGGAACGCGGCGAAGTCGTCACCAAGATCGCCTACGCCGACTGGACCCGCTCCGGCGAGTACAGCCGTTCGCTGACCCAGCACGCGATCCGCCTGGTCCAGCGCAACATGACGCCGGGCGGCGACAAGAACGGCGCCGACATCAACCTCGCGCTCGACGCGCTGGAGATGGCGTTCACCCATTCCCACATCAACGCCTACGTCATCGTCGGCGGCGACAGCGACTTCCTGTCGCTGGTCGAGAAACTCAAGCAGTACGACAAGAAAGTGTTCGTCGTCGGCGGCCGCGCGTTCACGAGCATGATCCTGCAGCGCAACTGCCACGAGTTCATCGCCTACGAAAACCTGGCGGGGGTGCGCAAGGCCGCAGCCCGGCAGGGACGGCCGATGCCGCCGGCAGCAGCCAGCGCGCCAGTCGCGCAGGCGATTCCGGTCGTGCGCCGGGCCCTGAAGATTCTCGCCGACCGCGAAGTGACACCGCAGACCGGCCTGCTGAAGAGCACGCTGCTGCAGCTCGACTCCACCTTCTCGGAACGCAACTACGGCGCCTCGTCGTTCCTCGACTTCGTCGAGAAGCTGGCGAAGGTCGGCTACGTGCACCTGAAGACCTCAGGCCGCAGCGTGATGGTCGAACTCAACGAGGGCTTCGTCGAGGAATCGCGGCCCACCAGCGAAGGCGAGGAACAGACCGTCGCGGCCGCCGCAGCAGCGCCGATCGAGTCGGAAGCGGGCGCCGCCACTGCCGGCGGCTCGCACACAGCGCCGTCCGGCGGCTCCGGTCAACAGGTGGTCAACGGTGCGTTCGTTCCACCGAACCAGGAACCGGTCGGGCCGCCACTCGGCAATCACGCGGACGGCGTTGCACGCGCCGGCGAAATCCTGACCGCAGCCAGCGGCGCACGCTGGCCGATGTATCTGCGCAACGTCAAGCAGATCCTGCGTCAGACCGAGGGCGGATTCGACGAGCGCCGCTATGGGTTCGGCGGCCTGATGGATCTGCTGAAAGCGCTGCAGCGCGAGGGCTTCGTCCGCGTCGAACGCGATCGGCGCGGCGGCCTGCGCGTGTTCCAGGGCCAGTTGCTGCAGCGGGCGCCCAGTCAGGTGTCCGGCAACGTGTTACCGCAGGGTCTGCCGGTCGACGAGCCGGAAATCGATCCGATGGACGAGCGTCAGCCGAGCCACCTGCTGCACCAGACGCCGCCGATCGACATCGAACGGCTCGATGATGGGCCGATGCCGACGATCGACACGACGGCGGAGCTGCTCGGTCGCGCCAGTCACCGGAAGCCGCGTGCACGCGCGCTGCGACCGGCGCCAGCGCCGTCGGCCCGAAAGGCGGCCGCCAAGCCGGCTGCCAAAAAGGCGGCGGCACCGAAGCGAAGCCGGAAGAAGGCCGCAGCGGACGAGTAAGGCCCTGGGCGGCGGTCGATTCGATCGCCGTTCTATGGTTTGTCCTGATCCAGGAAATCCAGCCACTGACGGACGAGGGCGGTCTGCGGACCGTCCGCCTTCTCATACGCCTCCGCCCACGTGTGCGCGAGCCGACGGTCATCCGATCGGCTCCGCACCACCGCGCCACCGGAGCGGACGGTGAACAGCCACTGGACGCCGAGATAGTAGGCGTCGAGATCGGACGGATCGCTGCCGAGATACCGCTCGAGGGTGCGAACGGCTTCGCGACCTCGCCCGAACGTGCCGTACAGGATCGCCAGCGGCTTGGCGAAGCGCAGATCCGACGGCCACTTGCCCGTGGCTTCCTCCAGAATCGCCCGCGCCTCTCCGTAATCGTGATTGCGGAGCTGTGCGTCACCCAGCCACTGATAAATCTCCGGAAAATCGGTGCCGTCAACCAGCGCCGTCTGCCACGCACTGGCGGCTTCGTGATCGTGTCCGGCGGCCGCGTATGCCGCGGCGAGGTAGGTCAGGGACGGTGTGCTGTCCACGTCCGGCTCGATCGCGCGCTTGAAGCTGGCCTCAGCCCTTGGATAGTCGGCGGCCGCCAGAAACACAACGCCTTCGTCGAAGGCCGTCTTCACGCTCGGATCGAGACGCTCGCGAAACGCGTCGAGCGTCTCGGTCTCGAGCGCCTGGCTCCTGACGAACGGCGGCGACAGCGCGACCTCGTCAACCGGCAGATACAACTCGCCATCGACGGACGTGTCGCCGAGACCGTCGGCGGCAGTCATCAGCACCTTCGGTGGCGAGATTTCGAAACCGCGCGTCAGCGTCGTCACCGACCGCCCATCAACCGACAGGATTGCTCTCAGCACATATCGTCCCGGCGGCAGCTGATTGATCGGCATGACCCGCGTGAAGATGACCCGCGTGTCGTTGACCGGATGAGGCGGGACGTCCACGTTCAGCAAGGCGGGCGCGTCGGGGGCGGTCGCAATCTCGTATTCAGCCGTCAGCGTCCCCGCCGTCACGCCATACGCTTCGACGTATCCGTGCACCGTGCCAAACGACACCTGGTAGCCAATGGTCGGCACCAGCAGCTCGCCGACTTCGAGCGGTCCGCCCACCATCAGCTCACTGGTCGTCATGTCGCCGGCGCGCGGCAGCACGGCGTGGATGGTGTGTTCCACCGTTCCGACGCGGTCGCCTTCAGCCGCCGCCAGCTTCATGGTGTAGTCGCCAGGGGCCAGGCTCGCGCCGGTCGTGAACAGTAACGGCGACGGCACGCCGTTCATCACCGGCAGCAGGCGCATGTCTCCGGACTTGTTGTCCACCACCTTGCCGTTGCGATCGGTAATCACGTAGCCGACCGCCACGACTTTTGACGCCGCGTAGTCGGTCCCGACGTCGGCGTGAATGAGCAGCTGCACTTTGTCCGTTTCGGGACCCTGCAACGCGAACGACGCGATGCGCATCGGCAGCGCCGTCGCGAGCAACGGCGACGCCATCGCGGCTCGGGTCGCGGCGCGGGGGGTTTTCGGAGCCAAGCGATCGCTGGACGCGTTCACCAGCAGACGCCGCGATCGGACGAGCGCGCCTTTCCTGGCAACCTCGACCCGGATCGGGTGAGGCTTTCCGTCCTTGTCCCTCGGCTCCGATTCCACGCCGAGCAGGTAGTAGCCGGACAACTCCGAGGAGATGCGGTCGAAGAGCGCCGTGCCCGATCCCGTGACCGTAAACAGCGTACCGCGCGCGGCGCCAGCCAGCATGTCGAGACCTTCACTCTGCGCCTGGCGATCGATGTACGGGTTGCTCGACGCACGCCCGCTGCCCATGTCGAACAACGTGGTATCGAGTTTGAGCGCGTACAGGCTGGTGCGTGCCGCAGCGGCCAGCACGCCAAGCTCGCCGATGCGCGCGCTGTTGTCGCTCGACACGAACCCTTCGCTGATGAAAATCAGAGTTTTCGGCGCATCGATTTCCCGCAGGCCGGTCAGGAGTGCGGTCAGTCCCTGCACCGTGTCGTCGCCGTCCTGGCTGGCCATCCGCGCCTCCTGGCGGGCCTCGGTCTCGACATCGGACCGGCACATCTCGAGTTCGACGGCACGCATACTGACGCATTCGCGGCCGACGACCATTTCGAGCGTCGCGCCATCGCTCTGCTGAATCCGCAGGGCCTCGGACACGCTGACGTTGTGCTGACCCATGCCGAACGATTGGGCCGTCTTCTGGCCGGTCATGCGGGAAATCGCCTGTTTCACCCGCTGACGGTCGCCGGTGAAGGCGGTCGCCGGCGCACCGACGCCGAACCCGGCCACGGCGACGCGGTCGGACGCCGGCAGGCGATCGATGAAGGCGTTTGCAGCAGTGATAATCGCGGCGGCGCCGCCGAAGCGGATGTTCGGCTGGTCCACGGCGATGACGATGAGTCGGCCGTTGGTCGAGCCTTCGTTGGTCGTGTAGCCATCCGGGGTCGCAGGCGTGGCGGCAGCCGGTCCGCCTTTGTCGTCGAGTGCGGTCCATTCGGCGGTCGTGACCCTGCGACGATTGCCGTCGATGCGCACGGTGAAATCGGCCGGCGTGAGATCGGTAATCGGCCGCCCTTTGTCGTCCACCACCGCCACGTCGAGCGAGGTCACGTCGACCGACGATTGAAACCGCGGCGGCTGCGCCGCCGATTGGGTCGTTGATGAAGACGTCGATTGAGATGTCGGTTGAGGTGTCGATTGAGAAGCCGGCTCCGATGTCGAGCGTGTGGTTGACGGCGCCGGCGACTGTGCAGCCGCTGTCACCACGGACAACGCGGCCGCGCAGGCCAAGCCGAGAACGCACAGCCTCCCTCGCCCAATCGGGCGACTTCGCCGAACGCCGCACTCGAATGTCGCCCTCATTTGACCGGTGTCAGCCGGTAGCCCTGCCGCGCGCGCACTTCATGTTGTCCGTCCACGTCAACCTTGATGCGGCGCCAGGTGTCGTCCTTCCGTGTATTCGACGGCGCATACCCGAGCAGATACTGGTTCGCCAGTTCGTCGAGCAGATCGGCGAAGGCGCTGCGCAGTTCGTCGATGCTGTCGGTGAACAGCGCTCGTCCGCCGGTCGGGGCCGCCAGGCGCACCATCACTTTTCGCAGCGACTCGAGGCTGACGCCGCGCCCCTGGCCAATCATGTACAACGTGACGTCGCTCGACTGCAACCGCCTCTCGACATCACCGATGGTGGCATGGCTGCCCTGATCCTCACCGTCGGTAAAGACGACCAGCGCCTTGCGTCCGGGCTGGCGGCCCAGCATCTCGACGCCGCGCAGCACGACGTCGTACAGGGCGGTGCCACCCCACGACGCCAGGCGATCCACCGCGCGTGCGCGATCGGTGTTGTCGGTCGCCTTGCGCGTCAAGGTGAAGATGCTGTCGTTGAAGCCGAGCAGCGTCACCTGATCCTTGGCCGGCACTTTGGTGAGAAACTCCTTCACCGCGGTCTTCAGCTTCGGCATCGACGGTCCCATGCTGCCCGAGATATCGATCGCCGCCACCAGATCGAGAGGCACGTTGTCGGAGGTGAAATTGGAGATCACTTGCGGCCGTCCGTCCTCGGAGACGTGGAAGGCGGACTGCGGAATGCCGCGGATGAACTTGCCGTGGCCGTCACTGATGGTCACCGTCACCTGCACGACGTCCACGTCCACTTTTTCGGCGACGCTGACGCCCTTGGTGCGGACGGTCTGCACGAGGCGTCCGCCGGCTACCAGCGTGCCGACGGCGCGAATCTGATGCTCGGCGATTCGCGGGCCTGAATCCCACTCGCACTGGAACGGCGGCGCCGTCAACGCGCACACCTGCCGTCCATCCACGAAGAACGTCACGGCCGACGCCGCATCCTTTGGCTCCACCTCCACGCGCAGCACCGTCGTACCGGTCAGGTACGACTCCGCGTCCGGGGACACGATCTTGAGCGACACGCCACCGGCAGGTTGCTGCGCCGCCGCGACCAGCACGCCGGATACGATGGCGGCCAGAATCGCGAGCGACGGCAAACCGCGAAGGCCGGCATTCATTGAATCGTGTCTGTCGCCAGCATCAGCGGCCCAACCGCGGTCGCAGCCGCCATGTAGTCTTCGACCCGCTCCGGCGACACCATCCACGCCGTCCGCACCATCGTCAACCAGTCGGCGGCATCGGTCGGGCTGACTTCGTCGATGTAGTCCTGGACCGCGGCGGACAGGACGACTTTCGCCAGCGCCGACGGGAGATGGAGCTCTTTGAGAATCATCGCGACCTGCAGATGCAGATCGGCGACGCCGACCGCCACCAGGCCAAGCTGCGGCCGTCCGAGAAGGATCGGCCACGCCCCGAGCGGCGTCAGGCGCGAGCACAGGCAGCCGTCCAGTGTCACTCCAGCCATCCCCCACGCGTTCAGCTCGCCGAGCCGCGCGCCGCCGAGCGAGAGCAGTTCTGTCAACGACAGCAGGGAGGAGGCGCGCTCCGGTTCGTTGGCCAGCGTCCACCGCAGCGCCCGCCGGCGCCAGCCCTGCAGCCGCAACTGGTCGGCGATGGGATCGAGATCGTGGCCGTCGCGGGACAGCGCCTGAAGACGGCGGCGGCCGGTCGCGATGGCGTCGGCGATGGTGTCGAGATCGGCATCGCGCAGCGCAAACGGGTTGATCAGCGACACGCTGAGCGCGAACGCTTCGCGCTCGTTCGACGTAATCTTCGGCGCCTCGAGCACTCGCTCGAAATTGACCCGGCGCAACGACAGCGGCGCGAGACCGACATCGAGCGCCAACAGCGATCCGGACACACGCCACGGCATCCCCGGCGATACGTCCTGCCGCGGCACCGCCCAAGCGGCGCGCATTCGGAGCTCGCGCGATTTCTGGTTGAAGCCGAAGTCGTGGCGCCTCGACACGTCGCCGGCGAGCAGCACGGTGCTGTCGGGATCGCCGATCTCCATGGCGTAGGCGATGGACAGCAGCACGTGCGCCAGCACCTGATCGGCGAGCTCGCCGAGCGGCTCTGACAGACGGGCGGCACGTTTGAGATCTCTGGCGCGCTCGGCTCGACCCAGCTCGTCGATGATTTTTTGCAGCGCGTCGTGCTCACTGGCAGCGACGCCGAATCCAGACGCGAGGTCGACCTCCTCGTCGTGCCGGGACCGCTGCGGTACGTCCTCGAGCGCTCGACCCAGTCGCGAGATCAGGACCGTCAATTCGTCCGAGGACAGGTTCCTGTTCGCGAGGGCGCGGCTGATCCCGGTCAATTCCACCGCGACGTCGAGCGGAACACCGTCCTGTTTATCACGCACCCGTTGCAGGCGGCGAAGCTCCGCCGCGCCGAGATCGAGGCGATACGACTGGCCTTCCCAGATGATCGGCCGGTTCGACGGCTCTGCCGAAGCGGGCCCGGAGATGGCCCGCAGCACCCGCAGTTCAAGTGAGTCGGCAGGCGCCGTTCCGGACACCAGGTCCTCGCGGACGAACGTCGCGATCGAACCGCCGAAACGCCCCTGCTCGAGCGGCAGCGCGACCAACTGGGCGATGAGCGCGCCGGCGCGCACCGAATCGATGGTGCGAACGCGCACCATGCCCGCGATCAGGGCGAGCGCGCCCTGGAATTGCGCCTGCAGCTCAAATCCCTGCCGGCCCTCGAACGCGGCGAGCTGGTCGGCGCGGCGGGCGGCGGCAGCATACAGGGCCGGCGTCCTGATGCCGATCCGCTCGAGGGTCAGCATCAGCATGCGATAGCGGGCGACTCCACGAATCGCCGTCAGCACGTCGTTGTTTTGTGACGCGCTGCGACCCATTTCGGAAAAGACGCGCGTGCCGAATCCCAACTGATCGAGGCGCGCCGCCCGGACGCGGACCTCGGCTGACTCGATCGTCGACATCAGCCACGCGGCGTCGAATGGTTCGGAATCGGTCGCGGCCAAGTCCCCGAGTGGGTCATCGCCATGGAACGCGTGCTGCCACAAGGCTCGCGAAGAGGGTTCGAGCGGCGCGCCGTCGGAGCCTACAGCAACCCGCCAGAACATCATGGCCGGATCGTGCGAGACCCGGCCGAACGGCTGGGTGCGAACGTGCCACTCGCGCAGCGAGTCGAAGCCGTGGGCCAGTTCCTTGAACCGTTCGACCCGGATTGTTGCGTCCGGCATCCACACGCCGAGCGCGAACGCGCGCCGGGCCGGATCGAGCTGCGCGATGACGTCGTACAGAAACGCCAGCCGTCCGTCGTTGAGCTCGAACAACTGCTGCACGAACCGATCGGGGCGCGTGGTTTTCTCGAGCAGCAGCGCCTCCCACAGCGGCTGCGCGTCTTCCCCGCCTGGCAGCACTATCCGATCGTCGCGGACCTGGAGACCGTCGGAAAATGCCGCAAACAATGGCGCCGAATGTTCGTAGATGCGGGTCAGCAGCGCCGGATGATCCGCGAAATACGCCAGCGTCTCGTCGTCGAGCGACGCCAGACCGTGGCACAGCAGCGCAGCGGACCGATCCGCCACGATCGCGACGACGAGATCTTCGAGCGCGACCTTGCGCCGGAAGATCGCGCTGCTCCACAATTCCGCCGACAGTGGGACCGGCACGACATCGGCCGGCCGACGGTCGGGCGCGCCGTCGCGCCCGCGCCTCGACGCCTCACGCACGGCGGTCAGAAACGCGTCCGCCTGCAGCCGCGAGCCTTCCGGCACTCCGTACACCAGGCGGGTGATTTCGAAAATGAAGCGGCCCCGGTCCGGGACGGGATCGACATCGAGCGCGCGTGCGAGTGCGACCGTTCCGCCCGGCAGCGGCACCTCAGTTGAAATTGCAGCGGCCGCGGCGGGACGGAGCGGAAAAGCCGTTACAATCGTCGTACACAACAGCCAGAGCCACCGACGCTTCACAAGGCGCACATTATAGACATGGCATCCGCCAACTACACAGCCAAAGACATCACGGTTCTCGAGGGCCTGGACCCGGTCCGCAAACGCCCCGGGATGTACATCGGCGGCGTCGGCTCAACCGGTCTGCACCACCTGGTCTGGGAAGTGCTCGACAACGCCGTTGACGAGGCGATGAACGGGTTCGCTTCAAACATTTGGGTGACGCTTCATGCAGATGGATCGTCGATCACGGTCGAGGACGATGGGCGCGGGATTCCGGTTGACAAGCATCCGACGTCGAAGACGAGTGCGCTCGAGGTCATTTTTACGGTCCTGCACGCGGGAGGGAAATTCGAGCACGGCAGCTATAAGACCGCGGGCGGCCTGCACGGCGTCGGTGCGAGCGTGGTCAACGCGCTGTCGAAAGACCTGATAGCGACGGTCAAACGCGACGGCGCACAGTGGGAGATGCGCTTCAAGCAGGGCAAACCGGTCGGCCCACTGAAGAAAATTGGTGCGGCACGCGGCAGCGGCACCAAAGTGTACTTCCACCCCGATGCTGCGATCTTCCCGAAAATTGAATTCGACGCGGCGGTCATCAAAGAGCGCCTCGAAGTCGCAAGCTACCTGCACAAAGGGCTGAAGGTTTCGTTCGAGGACGAAGCGACGAAGCAGAAGTCGGTCTTCGAGCACAGCGAAGGGCTCGTCGACTACCTGAAGAAGATCGTCGAAGAGCGCTCCGCCAGGCCGGTGCACGAGGTGCCGTTCACCCTGACCAAGGACGATGGGTTGCGCCTGGACCTTGCGCTGCAGTGGACCGAGGCGACCGACGAACACATCCGGTCGTACGTCAACGGCATCCCTACGGGGTCTGGCGGTACCCACGAAAGCGGCCTGCGCGGCGGCATCGGCAAGGCGGTCCGCAACTTCATCGAGACGCACAACCTGTCGCCGAAAGGCGTGACGCTGACCGCCGAGGACATTCGCGAGGGCCTCACCGGCGTCATCAGCGTGTTCATCGCGGAGCCGCAGTTTCAGGGTCAGACGAAGGATCGCTTGAACAATCCGGAGCTGGTCTCGGCGGTGGACAGCCTGGTGCGGCCCGGGCTCGAACACTGGTTGAACCACAACATCAGCGTGGCCGAGGCGATCGTCGCCCGCATCATCCTGTCAGCGCGCGCGCGCGAAGCAAGCCGCGCCGCGCAGGCGGAGGTGTCACGCAAGAGCGCGACCTCGACGCGCCTCAACCTGCCCGGCAAATTGAGCGACTGCACCAACTCCAGCAGCGACAACAGCGAACTGTTCATCGTCGAAGGCGATTCGGCCGGCGGATCGGCCAAGCAGGGGCGCGATCGCGCGCGTCAGGCGATTCTGCCGCTCCGCGGCAAGGTGCTCAACACCGAGAGCGCGTCGCTGGCGAAGGTGCTCGAGAACAAGGAACTCTCGGATCTGGTGACGGCGATCGGCTGCGGACTGGGCAAGAACTTCGAGCTGAACAAACTGCGCTACGGGAAGATCATCATCCTCGCTGACGCCGACTCGGACGGTAACCACATCGCCACGCTGCTGCTCACGTTCATCTACCGGCACCTGCCGCTGTTGATCGCCAACGGCCACGTCTACCTGGCGCAGCCGCCGCTCTACCGCATCGACATCGGCAAGGACACGTTCTGGGCGCTCGACGATTCGCACAAGGAAACCATCCTGAAGCAGCACGCGACCGGCAAGAACGGACGCGGCACACCGGAGATCACCCGCTTCAAGGGTCTCGGCGAGATGATGCCGAAAGTGCTGTGGGAGACGACGCTGAACCCGCGCACCAGGCGGTTGCTGCGGGTCGAGGTCTCGGATCAGTTGGTCACTGACCGCGTGATCAACGAGCTGATGGGCAAGGACGCGTCGGCCCGCTTCCGCTTCATCATGGAGCGCGCCGACGAGGCGGAGGAACTTGACGTCTAGGTTCGTCCTTCTCGCTGCGACGTTCTTCGTTTTGATTTCTTGTTCGGTCGTCCAGGCGGCGCAGCCGTCGCGCACGTCGTCGGCGTCGACCGCTGTCACGCTGAACGGGCCAGTGCCGGACCCCAGCGTCCTCATCAGCCCGCGCCGCGCCGCGGCATTCGGCGCGGCGATCGTCTGCGGCCTGCTGCTGCTCCAGTACGCGCACCGGCGCAAGACGTTCATCCTGCTGCTGGCCGCCGGCTGGCTGCTGATCACACCGGCGATGCTGCTGATCGCGAGCGGCTACGAGACGCCGACCGCCGGACGCCTCGCGCTCGGGGTCTCGCAGTTCCTCGGCATCTGCACGGCAACCCTGTTCTTCTGGAGTGCGGACCTCTACCGCCAGACGCGATTCGTGCAGCCGAAACGGCTGCGCGTCCTCGGTGGCGTCGCGGCGTGGTTCTTGATTGCGCCGCTAATCTTCGGCCCGGCCGCGGTGATGTCGCCGGGTTACCTGCTCTCGGCGCTGATCCTGGCGGCGGCAGGCTCCATGTACGGGGCGGTGCTGCTCGAGCGGCGCATGATCGGCGCCGGGCTCGTCGCGTTCGTGCTGCTGGGCCTCGCCGTTTCCCATCTGACCACGGCCGCCGTCGTCCCGCGCATGACCGGCGCCGCCGATTTCACGTTCGCGATCCTGATCGTGAACACCGTGTTGTATACGCTCGGCGCGCTCGGCATCCATCAGTTTGTGTTCGAAGACATGACCTACGAGCTGCAGACGACCAACCGCCGCCTCGAATCGGCGCGTGAGGAATTGCTGCAGGCGTCGATTACCGATCCGTTGACCGGCTGCCACAATCGGAGATTTCTCGAGCAGGTCATGGACCGCGAACTGCAGCGGCACGCGCGCTTCAAGCTGCCGATGTCGCTGCTGTTCATCGACATCGATCGCTTCAAGCAGGTCAACGACAGCCTCGGTCATGACGCCGGCGACCGCGTCCTGCAGTACGTCGCGAAATTCCTGAAGCGGCACATCCGCGAGGCCGACTACATCTTCCGGTGGGGCGGCGACGAGTTCCTCGTGCTGATTACCTGCGTCGGCGCCGAGGCTGAAAAAAAAGCAAAGACGCTGAAAGCCACCTTCGACAGCGCTCCTGAGGCGATCGAATTGCCGCCCGGTATCGGTCTCAGCGTCGGTTTCGCGGAAGTGCCGCACGGCACCACCGATCTGCTGCCGCTGGTGAAGGAAGCCGACGAGCGCATGTACGCTGACAAAGGGCGCGCGCCCAAGCCCCAGTTGCCGGCTCAAGCAGTTCTGATACCGGAGCCGGTGCCACTCGCGACGCAACCGTCACTCCCGGTTCAACCGTCACTGCCGGTGCAACCGCTGTTACCACCGCCGGCCGCCCAGCCGGCGCCAGCGGCGGTACGGACGCGGGCACATAAAGCCACGTCCGCATCTCAAACCGAGCGGCGGCGGCGGGCCAGGAAAGGCTAGTGTCCCGGCGCGCCTCGTCCACGCGCTGTACCTCGGACTCTCGCTGCTACTCCCCAATACAGATACGAGCGGGAAAATACTAACCACGGAGGCGCTGAGGCACCGAGGTCATCGGCTCTGAACGCTTTCAAGACAGAACAGCCGTGTGGCTTTGTGCCTTTGTGGTTGCTCTTTCCGTGTCTCCCGTCCCATCCGCCGGCTCCCCGTTGGTGAGTTTGAGTGAGAGACGCGGGAAATACTAACCACGGAGGCGCTGAGGCACCGAGATCATCGGCTCTTAACGCTTTCAAGAAAACAGCCCGGTGGCTTTGTGCCTTTGTGGTTATCTCTTCCCGCCGTGATGAGACTCAGGCGCGCGGTCTCAATCGGGCCGGATCAACTCAGAATCTGCCGAAGACCGCTGACCAGCCGTCCAATGCCTTCGGCGACGGTCGCCTTCTGCAGCGCGCCGTACGCGACCCGGAAATAGCAGCCGTCGGTCATCCCGAACGCGGGGCCCGGAATCACCGCGACCCTGTGATCGCGAATCAACCGCTCCGCAATCTGCATCGGATCGCGATTGGTCGCCACCCGCAACAGGCAGTAGAACGCGCCGTCCGCCGCCGGGACCTCCGCCAGCGGCGCCAGCGCCGACAGGCTGTTGAACACGATGTCGCGGATCGCGGCCAGTTCGCGCACGTGCGGCTCGCAGTAAACGCGGCCGACGTCGAGCGCGGCGATCGCGGCGATCTGCGACGCCACCGGCGGGCAGACCAGAATCGTGTCCTGACACTTGGCCATCGCCGATGCCAGCGATTCCGGGTACACCATGTAACCGATCCGCCAGCCGGCGAAGCCGTAGGCCTTCGACAGCGAATACATCGAAATGGTGTATTCAGCCGCGCCTGCAAACGCCGCCGACGACACGTGGACGGCATCGCCGTAGGTGAAGTACTCGTAGACCTCGTCGGCGATGTGAAAGATCCCGCGCTCGCGGCAGAGCGCGCTCACGTCACGCAGCATCGACTCGCCATACACCGCGCCGCTCGGGTTGTTCGGCGACACGGTGACGATGGCGCGGGTGCGATCGGTGATGGCGGCACGCAGCGCATCAGGCCGCGGTTGATAGTGCGCGTCGGTCGCGACCGGAACGGCCACGCATCCCGCCATTTCAATCGCCATGTCGTGATTGAAGTAGTACGGAACGTTCAGGATGATTTCGTCGCCCGGCTCCGTGATCGCCAGCACCGCGTGCATGAACGCCATGTTGGCGCCCGCCGTGACCATCACTCGGCTGCCGCGCGAGACGTCGATGCCGTTCTCGGCGCGCAGCTTCGTCGCGAGCCGATCGACCAGCGCCGGCAGTCCGCGGCCGTCCTGATATTCGTGGGTGGACGGCGTCTCGAGCGCCGCCCGGACGGCGTCGAGCGCCGCCGGCGGCGGACCGTAGTGAACCACGCCCTGCCCGAGCGAGATCGTTCCCGGCGACTGGCGAATCAGCTCGCCGATGACCGGGACGATCGGCGCCTGCACCGCGTCCATCCGAGATTGAGTGCGCACCATCTGCGTCATGAGTCCCCGCGTTTTCCGCCGCTACAGCGGACTATTATATGGTGTCCTTTTCTGGAGGCTTCATGATCTCCCGTCGCACACTGGTTCCACTACTCGTCCTCGCAGCCACGCTCGCGGCGAGCGCCGCCGGCACCCTGCAAACGCCCGAGCAGTTTCTCGGCTACAAGGTCGGCGCCGACAACAAGCTGGTGCGCTGGGACAAGATCGTCGACTACATGAGGCTGGCCGCGTCGAACTCCGACCGGGTCAGGTTTCGCGAGCTCGGCAAAACCAGCAACAACAACCCGTTCGTCGCACTCGAGATCAGCTCGCCTGATACCCTCAAGAACCTGGATCACTTCAAGCAGCTGCAGAAGAAGCTGTACTTCCAGGGCGGCGCGCCGACCGATGCGGAACGCGACGAAATCTTCAGCCAGGGCAAGCTGGTACTGCTCATCACCTGCAGCATCCACGCGACCGAGATTGGCGCCACCCAGATGGCCGTGGACCTGGTCCACCATCTCGCGACCAGCGACGCGCCGGACGTGAAGAAGATTCTCAACAACGTGATCTTCGTGCTGGTGCCGAGCCTGAACCCGGACGGCCAGATCATGGTCACCGACTGGTTCAACAAGAATCTTGGCACCGAGTACGCGAACAGCCCGATTCCGTACCTGTATCACCCGTACGTCGGCCACGACAACAACCGTGACATGTACATGTTCACGCAGAAGGAAAGCCAGCACACCGCCAACCTGCTGTGGCACGACTGGTTTCCTTCGGTGTGGCTCGACGAACACCAGATGGGCAGCAACGCCGCGCGCATTTTCGTGATGCCGGCGACCGATCCGATCAACGTCAACGTTCACCCGTTGATCTACCGCTGGAACGGGATCCTCGGCCAGTCGCAGGCCGCCGCACTCGAGGCGGCCGGCAAGGAAGGCATCATCTACAACTCCACCTACACCAATTTCTGGGAAGGGGCGATGGCGTGGAGCGGCTGGTGGCACAACCAGATCGGCCTGCTCACGGAGGTCGCGAGCGCCCGCGTCGCGGCGCCGATTGAGCAGACGAAAGCGATTGCCGGCCGGCCCGCTCCCGCCGGCCGCGGCGGTGACGGCGGCGGTCGCGGCGGCGAATTCGGCGGCGGCCGCTTCGACAACAGTCCGCTACCGGCGCCAACCGACATCAACCCGCGCACCGAATATCCCCGTCCCTGGATGGGTGGTCACTGGACCCTCGGCGACATCGTCGACTACGAAATGATCGCGACGATGGCGCTGCTCGAGACGGCGGCGGATCGGCGCGAGACCATCGTCCGCCAGATTTACGAAGTGAACCGTCAGACCATCGAGGACGGCCGTAAGAACAATCCGTCATCGATCCTGGTTCCGATCGCGAACCAGCACGATGCGCGCGAAGCCGCGCATCTGGTCGAAACACTCGGGCTGGGCGGCGTCGACATCTATCGGGCGGACACCGCGTTCGAGGCCGACGGCAAGTCGTACGGCGCCGGAACCTTCGTCATCCCGATGACCCAGGTGTTCGCGCGATACGCGAAGGACATGCTCGAGAAGCAGACGTATCCGGAGGTGCGGCGCTCGCCGAACGCGCCGCCGGAACCGCCCTACGACGTCACCGCCTGGTCGCTCGGGATGCTACTCGGCGTGGACACCGTGTTCGTCAAGAACCAGCTGCCCGAATTCAAGATGACCAAGATCGACGGGAGGCCGAAGATCGCCGGTCAACTGACCGGCAGCGGCTCGCGATACACGTTCGACTACAAAGGCGCCGACACCGCGACGGCGATCAACCGCCTGCTGAAGGACGGCGCACATGTCGCGTTCGACGGACCCTCGCGTCTCGCCGTCAGCGGCATCGCGCGTGCGAAGATCGATCTGATCGCAAAGGATCTCGGCCTGAACGTCACAGCCTCGGACCAATCGCGGACCTCGGACCAGGGACGGACCAAGAACCAGGAACCAGTCACCAAGGACCTTCCGTTCCACGCACCCCGAGTGGCCATGTACCAACCCTGGACCGGTGGCAACATGGATGAGGGGTGGACGCGCTGGGTGCTCGAGCAGTACGAGTTCAACCTGACCTCGATTCACAACGCCGACATCCGGGCCGGCAAGCTGCGCGAGAAGTTCGACGCGATCATCATCGCCGACCAGAGCCCACGCGACATCCTGAACGGGTTCGATTCGCCCGCGATCCGCCCCGAGTATCGCGGCGGCATCGGCGAGAGCGGCCTCGAGCACCTGAAGCAGTTCGTCGCCGACGGCGGCACCCTCGTCACGATGGGCAACGCGTGCGATCTCGCGATCGAGCGGATGCCGATCCCGGTGCACGACTTGAAGAAGGGACTGACCCGCGAGCAGCATTTCGCGCCGGGGACGATCCTGAAGCTCGAGGTCGACACCACCAATCCAATCGGCTACGGCATGGCCGCGGACACGTTCGGCTTCTACATCAACAGCCCGTTCTTTCAGGTCAGCGAGGGCTTCGCCTCCCAGCGCACGAGCATCGTCGCCCGCTACCCGAACATGGATGTGATCGCGTCAGGATGGCTCAAGGGCGAAGAATTGATGGCCGGCCGGGCCGCGGTGGTGTCGATCGACATGAAGCCTGGCAAGGTGGTGCTGTTCGGCCTCCGGCCGCAGCATCGCGCCCAGACTCACGCGACGTTTCCGATGCTGTTCAATGCGCTGTTCCTCTCGGCGCCTGGCGACGCGCAGACCAAGACCTCCAATTGACGCTCGATCCGGTCGTGGTGCTCGTCACCGGTGGCACCTTCGACAAGGAGTACAACGAGCTCAACGGATCGCTGTTCTTCAAGGACACGCATCTGCCCGAAATGCTCCGCCTCGGGCGATCGCGGGTGACGGTGTCGATCCGCACGTTGATGATGATCGACAGCCTCGACATGAAAGACGTCGATCGAGCGGCGATCGTCGCCGAATGCCAGCGATCGTCGGAATCGCGCATCGTCATCACCCACGGCACCGACACGATGGTCGAGACGGCCGAGGCGCTTGCCGCCGCGCCGGCGGCCGGCAAGACCATCGTGCTCACCGGCGCGATGGTGCCGTATGCGTTCGGCAGCTCGGATGGGCTGTTCAATCTGGGCAGTGCGCTTTCGTTCGTGCAGCTGCTTCCGCCGGGCGTCTACGTCGCGATGAATGGGCGTTGTTTCAATTGGAACGCCGTGACTAAGAACCGTGAAACGGGAGTCTTCGAGGCAATTTGAATTCCGATTCACCACAGAGGACACAGAGGTTTTTCTTGTACAGAACTCGATTGCTCGTTTTTGTGTGTTTGGTGTCCTTGGTGTCGATGCCGCGTTCGGCGAGAGCACAGGCGCAAGACGAAATCACCAGTCTGTTGCAGCGCTACGTCGCGATCGACACCTCGAATCCACCGGGCGACGCACGCAAAGCCGCCGACTTTCTCGCCGGCGTGCTCGAGCGCGAGGGCATTCCGGTCACGCGCTACGAGTCAGCGCCGGGCAAGGCGATCGTTCTTGCGCGGCTGAAGGCGACCATTTCCCCCGCCGCCGGCAAGGCGATCGTCCTCCTGCACCACATGGACGTGGTGCCCGCCGATCGATCGCAGTGGAAGATGGACCCGTTTGCCGCCATCGTGAAGGATGGCGAGTTGTGGGGCCGCGGCTCCTTCGACATGAAGGGTCAGGCGGTGGCGCAAATCGTGGCATTCCTGCGCCTCAAGCGCGAGCACGTCCCGCTGTCGCGCGACGTCATCCTGCTCGCCGAGCCCGACGAAGAGGTCGGCGGCGCTCTCGGCGCGCGATGGATGATCGCGAACCACTTCGCCGAGCTCGATCCGGAATACGTCATCGACGAGGGCGGTTTCGGAAGCCGCGACCTGTTCGCGCCAGGAAAGCTGGTCTACGGCATCTCGGTCGCCGAAAAGAAAATCGTGTGGCTGAAGGTCCGCGCCGAAGGCGTCGCCGGCCATGGCAGTCAGCCAACCGACACCAACCCCAACGATCGTCTCGTCAAGGCGCTTGGCCGCCTGCTCGGCCAGCCGCTGCCGGCCGGTGACTTCTCCGTACTGAGGACGATGAACGCGAAGGTGGGGACGTTCGCCCCGAACAAGTTCACCAACGCGATCACTCACTCCACCATCGCATTGACGTGGATTCGTTCGGGCGTCGGCGAACCGGCGAAAATCAACGTGATTCCGTCGGTGGCCGAAGCCGGGCTCGATTGCCGGGTCCTGCCCGGAACCACGAAGGATCAATGGGTGGACGAGATCAAGCGACGGCTCGGGGATCCGGGCCTGACCATCGAACTGATTAACGAGTCCGACGACCCGGTGGTGAGCTCCGACGACACGCCGCTCTACCGCAACCTTTCCGCGGCGATTTCCCGGCGTCACCCCGACGCCATTGTCACGCCGATCCTGATCCCGTACGGCACCGACTCGAACGCGTTCCGTCCCAGGGGAGCCAAGGCGTACGGGATTTTCCCGGCAGAATTGTCGAGCGAGGTCGTCGCCGGCATGCACGGCGACGCGGAGCACGCGCCGCTGGCCGGCATCCGCGAGGCGTCGGAGCTGCTGTTCGAGGCGCTGCGCGACACTCTCAGACCCTGACGCGCCAACCAATCGGCCGGGAACTACGTCTAACCTCGATGCATCCTGTTACGATGCATCTATGGACGATCCCCGCCGCCTATTGCCGCTGACGCCGCAGCAGTTTCATATCCTGCTGGCGCTCACCGATGGCCAGCTCCACGGCTACGCGATCCTGCAGGATATCGCCGGCCGCACGGACGGCACGCTTCGGAT
>DASXGC010000266.1:0-4003 GCA_036489235.1 Vicinamibacterales bacterium | reverse complement strand
CAGCCGCGTGCGCTCGCTGATCTGGGTGCTGGTGTTCGGCGTGCTGGTGAGTGGCTTCTTCGCGTATCTCGTGGCCGCGATGCAGGGAAAGTACTACCTCCAGATCATCACTCCGGGCGCTCTGGTCGGACTGATCGTAGGCTACGCGGCACAACGTCATCAGCCGTAGGCTCTTCCTTTTGACTGGAAGTCGTCAGTCCGCTCGTAACGCGGTCATTGGATCGACCCGGGCTGCGCGTCGCGCCGGCAGGTAGCTCGCCAGCAGCGCGACAATGGTCAGCGTACCCGCAACCGCCGCGAAGGTCAGCGGATCGGTGGTGGTGACGCCGAAGAGCAGTGTCGACAGCGCGCGCGTGACCAGCAGCGCCCCGGCCAGGCCGCAGGCGACACCGATCGCCATCAGCATCGCGCCCTCGCGCACGAACAAGCCGACGACGTTGCCCGGCGTGGCGCCAATCGCCAGGCGAACGCCGATTTCCTGGGTTCGCTGGCTGACCAGATAGGCCAGCACGCCGTAGACGCCGATCGCCGCGAGCAGCACCGCGACGACGGCGAACGTCGCCAGCAGCAGCATCGTGAAGCGGCGCTCCGCGATCGAACGCCCGACGACCTCGTCCATCGTCCGGATCCCGGCCATTGGAAGATTGCGATCGAGCGACGCCAGATCGGCGCGCGCCGTCGGCATGAAGCCGGCCGGATCGCCGGCTGTGCGCACGGCAATCGTGAGCGAATCCACGGGATGCTGCGCGTAAGGAACATAGACCTCCGGCGCGGCGGTGGCGTCGAGCCGGCTGCTCCTGACGTCGCCGACAACCGCGACGATGGTCTTCATGCCGCTGCGCGCTTCCGCCAGCCGCACGCCAAGATGCAGCTGCTGCCCCAGCGGGTTGACGCCCGGCCAGTAGCGCCGCGCCGCTTCTTCGTTGATCGCCACCACCTCGGGCCCGTTCTCGTCGTCGCGCTCGTCGAAGAGTCGGCCGCTCTTGAGCGGGATCTTCAGCGTCGCGAAGTAGCCAGGCGTCACCACCCGCATGCCGGCGCTTGGCGAATCGGCCGAGTCCGTTTCACCGGTACGCGTGAAGCTGGAGCTGGCGCCGAACGTGTCGTCGAGCGGGAGTCCGTAGACGCCGGCGGTGTGCTCGACGTCCGGGTGGGCGCCGACTCTGGCGACCAGGTCGCGCATGAATCGACCCGCCGCCGCGCTGGTTTTGTATTGCTGTTCGGGCAATGCGACCGTGAACGTGATCACGTGATCGGGAGAGAAGCCGGGATTGACGACGCTGATGCGCTGATAGCTGCGGATCAGCAGGCCCGCGCCGACGAGCAGCACCACCGCGAGCGCCATTTCGCAGACGACCAGCGCTTTGCGTACGCGTGTGCTGCTGGCGCCGATCGATCCGCGTCCGGCGGTCGAGATGATTTTCGCGACGCCGCTACCGGTGGCAGCGAGGGCCGGGACCAGCCCGAAGACAACGCTGGTCAGCACCGCGACGACGATCGTGAACGACAGCACCCGCCAGTCCAGGCCGACGTCGGCCAGCCGCGGAATGCTGGCCGGCCCGAGCGCGATCAACGCCTGCGTCGCCCAATAGGCGACCAGTAGTCCGCCAACGCCACCGGCGAGGCCGAGCATCACGCTCTCCACCAGAAACTGCTGCACGAGCCGGCCGCGGCCGGCGCCAAGGGCGGCGCGGACCGACACTTCGCGCGTGCGTCCGCTCGCCCGTGCGAGCAGCAGGTTGGCGACGTTCACACAGGCCACCAGCATCACGAGCGTCACCGCACCCAGCAGGATGAGGAGCGCCGGCCGGATGTTGCGCACGATGCGGTCCTGCAGACCCATCGCGGTCATGACTCGGTCCTTGTTGGTGCGCGGATAGTCGCGGGCGAGGCGTTCGGCGACCAACGCCATCGCACTCTTGGCCTGCTCGAGAGTGACGCCCGGTTTCAACCTGGCGATGCCGCCGATCCACTGCGCGCCGCGCGCCTCGTTGGAGACGTCGCGCGGTTTGAAGACGAGCGGCCGCCAATAGCCGGTCCCGGCCGGGATCTTCAGGTCCGCCGGCGCGACGCCGACGATGGTGAAGGGCTTTCCGTCCATCAACAAGGTGGAACCGACCGCGTCGGGACGCGCCGCGAACCGGCGGCGCCACAAGCCCTCACTGATCACGACGACGTCGGGGCCGTCACCGTCGGCATCGATCAGGCCGCGGCCGAGGCGGGCGGATACGCCGAGCACGTTGAAGAACGACGGCGTCACATTCGCGCCGTCGACCAGTTCCGGTTCGCCGTTGCCGGTCACATTCGCAGTGGATGGCGTCACCGCCGTCGCGCCGGAGAACACGCCGGTCTGCGTGGTGATGTCGATGAAGTTGGGCGGCGAGAACGTCATCGACAGACGGCCGTTGCGGCCGTGGAACAGCTGGACCAGGCGGTCCGGCGCACGGTACGGAAGCGGCCGTAGCAATACGCCGTTCACGACGGTGAAGACCGCGGTGTTGGCGCCGATGCCGAGCGCCAGGGTCAGCGTCGCGACGACTGCGAAGCCGGGCTGACGGCGCAGCATGCGCAGGGCATAGCGAGCGTCGGCGAGTAAGCGACTCATGACGTTGATCCTGTCTCGGGATTCGGAAATCGAGGCTTCAGTCTCGACAGATGTCTTCGACAGCCTGCGCCTGTGTGCCGCGAACGAAACCATCGCCAGGTCGCCCAGTTCCCGTGCGAAGAGAACGACGAGACTCGCGCCGCTGCGTGAGGAGGCGTCAGCGGCACGTGCGGCGAACGTCGCGCGCATCTCATCGCCGTAGCGGGCGCGCAGCCGGCTTGGAAACATCATCAACGCCGCGGCATAAATGCGTGATGCCAGCCGCATGCTGACCCGGTCCCCGGTCGGCGGCGTCGGCTTTGTCGGCGTACTCATTTGGTTCGGGACAAGATCGGCCGCTGCGCCGGAGTGATGCCTTTACGCCGGGCCTGTCGCAGCAGCGCGTCGAGGCGGGCGGTCTCCGCCTGCAGCACTGCTCGCCCGGCGGCCGTCAGCGCGTAATAGCGCCGCCGCTCGTCGTCGTGCACAGGCGCCGGCCGGCGATCCGCCTCGATGACGAGTTCGAGCGCCTCCAGTCTGGCCAGCGCGGTATAGAGCGTGCCGGTGCCCATCCGAAGCGTGCCGTCCGTGCGGCCGGCGATATCCTGCAGGATCGCGTAACCGTGGAGCTGGCCGTCGGTGAGCGCCAGCAGGATATGAAACTGCTGCGGCGTCAGCGGCAATAGGCGGCGGGGATCGTCCATAGATGCATCGTAACAGGATGCATCGAGATTAGACGTAGTGCCCGGCCGATTGGTTGGCGCGTCAGGGTCTGAGAGTGTCGCGCAGCGCCTCGAACAGCAGCTCCGACGCCTCGCGGATGCCGGCCAGCGGCGCGTGCTCGGCGTCGCCGTGCATGCCGGCGACGACGTCGCTCGACAACTCCGCCGGGAAAATCCCGTAGGCCTTGGCTCCCCTGGGACGGAAGGCGTTCGAGTCGGTGCCGTACGGGATCAGGATCGGCGTGACGATGGCGTCGGGATGACGCCGGGAAATCGCCGCGGAGAGGTTGCGGTAGAGCGGGGTGTCGTCGGAGCTCACCACCGGGTCATCGGACTCGTTGATCAGCTCGATGGTCAGGCCCGGATCTCCGAGTCGTCTTTTGATCTCGTCGACCCATTGATCCTTCGTGGTGCCGGGCAGGACCCGGCAATCGAGACCGGCTTCGGCCACCGATGGAATCACATTGATTTTCGCCGGTTCGCCGACACCCGAACGGATCCACGTCAAGGCGATGGTGGAGTGGGTGATCGCGTTGGTGAATTTGTTCGGGGCGAACGTCCCGACCTTCGCGTTCATCGTTCTCAGTACGGAAAAATCGCCGGCCGGGAGCGGCTGGCCGAGCAGGCGTCCCAGCGCCTTGACGAGACGATCGTTCGGATTGCTGTCGGTCGGCTGACTGCCATGGCCGGCAACGCC
>DASXGC010000248.1:0-7668 GCA_036489235.1 Vicinamibacterales bacterium | reverse complement strand
TACCGCATTGTGCGGTGCTCGTCCGCCTGGCAATAATCGTGGTCGCTTCCGCAGTAGACACCCGTGCTGAAGCCGCCCTCGAAGCGATCAGCGCCGGCGAGCAATCGGCCGCGGTTGCTCGTGAACTCGGTCGCCAGCTCGCGCCGGCCGCTGGAGGCGATGATGGCGCCGAGGTCGTTCGGGCCGAAGTTGCGCTCGATGAACTCGCGGGCGAGGGCGCGGACGGTGACCGACCGCAGTGGGTGGGTATGTAGATCGTCCAGCACGATCAGGTAGACACGGCCGCTGTCAGACAAGGCATTGGACGCGACATCCGGATCGATGACTGGCGTCCTCGGCTGAGGGACGATCGGGATGTCGATCAGCTCGAACGACGTGACACATTGCGCTTGAACGTCTGTTGCTGCGGGTTCGCCACCACGGCGACGCCGGCGATCGCCGCCATGAGGAGGGCCGGGAGCCCACGCATCAGTGGGCTCGGCCGGACAGTCCTGGCGTACGCGCCATCATGATCTTCATTTCGAGGAGTTCGACCAGCGATTCGGCCCGCGCTGGCAGCGATGGCTTGTCGAGCAGCGCTTGCTTCTCGATCGGTTCGAGATCCAGGTACTGGGCAAGTGCGTTCACGAGGTCCTCGTCGCCCATCGCCGAGGGAATCGTCGGTTCGCCCGCGCTTCGATCGGTTGGCGGCGCGAGCAGCGATTCCAGCTTGGTCCGGCAGCCGCGGAGGGTCAGGCGCGCGTCGCTCGTCAGCGCCGGCTCGACCAGCGGTTCGACCAGCGCTTGACGGTAGATCCGGCTGTGGTCTTCCGACAGGATGCGGAAGCGCTCGATGCCGCGCAGCACGATGTTGTAGCGGCCGTCCGGCAGCCGCTCCGCATGCGTCATCACACCACTGCAGCCGATCGGATACACCGGCGGCCGTCCCTCGTACTGCGATTTCCATCCCGGTCGGAGCAGCACCATCCCGATCATCCGATCGCCAGCTTCGCTGTCAGCCACCATTTCCCGGTAACGCGGTTCGAAGATATGCAGTGGCAGGAACACGTTCGGAAAGAGGACGACGTTGGGCAACGGAAAGATGGGTAACAGGTCGGACATTGGCGATGTGGCGATCGCTGATCGGCGATTGCCATCGCCCATCACACGATCGCCGATCTCCCTTAGTGGATGGTCTTGGTCTTCTTGTCCATGTAGTCCATCAGCACGTACTGACCGAGCGTATAGGGCGTCGTGAAATACGCCTTGCCTTTGCAGATGTCGGCGACGCGGCGCACGAAGCTCACGAGGTCGTAGTCGCGGGCGAGCATGAAGGTGTTGATCATGATTCCGCTCTTGCGACATGCCGCCACTTCCGCGCAGGTCTCCGCGACAATGAATGGATCGAGGCCGAAGGCATTCTTGTAGATACGGCCGTCCGGCTGGGTCAACGCGGACGGCTTGCCGTCGGTGATCATGATGATCTGCCGCATGTCCTTGCTCTGGCGATCGAGGATCCGTCGCGACAGCCGCAGTCCCTCCCGAGTGTTCGTGTAGTACGGGCCGACACGGACGCGGCCGAGCTCGGCGAGCGGAATCTCCTCGGCCGAATCGTGGAACAGGACGACCTTGAGCGCGTCGCCCGGATACTGCGTCTTGATCAGCTGCGCGAGCGCGAGCGCGACACGCTTGGCCGGCGTGAAGCGATCCTCGCCATACAGAATCATGCTATGGCTGCAGTCGAGCATCAGCACGGTCGCACACGAGCTCTGATATTCGCCCTGGACCACCATCAGATCTTCGTGGGTCACGTGGATCTTGCGTGACCTTGAAGATGGCTGACTGGCGACTGCGCTCGCATTCTTCCTTGCTTCGCGCTGTACGGCGTTCAGCAGTGTGCTCGCCGGATCGAGATTCAGCGTGTCGCCGAATTCGTAGGCCTTCGGCGCACCGGTGGTTTCGACGCCGGTCGCCTGTTCGCGCGTGTCGTGTCGTCCGAAACTACTCTTGCCGACCGATCCGAGCAGATCGCGAAGAGCGCGGTAGCCGAGAAAATCGAGCGCTTTGTCGGTCACTTCGAATGTGACCTGGGAGGGATCGGGGTTCTGGCCGCTTCGCCCCTGTCGGCGCTCGCGCTCGGCGTTGAGGTCGGGCGGAGCGGTGATGTAGCCTTGCTCGGTCATTCGCTCGATGATCTGCTGAATCAGCTCCTCGAGTTTGGAGCGTGCGTCTTCCTGATCGCCGTCCGCCGGGTCTCCGAGCAGCCGTTCGATGGTCTCTTCCGGCAGCACACCGCCGTTGAACAACGCGTCCAGGATCGCATCGTGCAGCGCCTGCATCGTGCGTTCGTTGTCGTCGGTGGCGTACGGGTTGGCGAAGCCGCTCGATAGCAGCAAATCCGACAGCTTCGAAACCAGGTCTTCCAGATCCAGGTCGTCGAGATCGTCGCCGACGAATTTCGTGTAGCGATACTTCAACGAAGCCCCCAGCCTCTAGTTGTAATATTTCTTCTTCCCGCCCGGCATCCGGATCTCTTCATCCAGCGAAACCTCGTCGCGACGCGGTCCACGCCGCGGCGTGGACGTTTCCGCAGCGGAATAACCGCGCTCGTCGCTGCGGCTGATCTTCTTCTGTGCGTAGAGGCCTTCGAGGACGAAGTCGATGGCGGATGCGACGGCAGGCGCCGCCGCGCCACCGGGGATGCCGGCGCGTTCGGCTAACTCGCGGATGCCCTGCACTCCGCGCGTGCCGGTGATGACTTCATCGGCCGACGAGTTGTCGCTGAGCTGAAGCGAACCGCCGAGATCGAACCACTCGATCACCGTCCGGGTGTCGACACCTTCGAACATGCCCGCGAACACAGCGCCGACCGCCGATCGGATCAGGTCGCGCGCAATCTGTTCGGCGCCGCGCAACTCGCCCTCGTACTCGAGCTCGAACTTGCCGGTAATCGAAGGTAGCGCGGCGTAAAGATCCGTCACCCGCGGCACCACCAGGCTTTCGCCGCGTGCAAGGGCCCGCCGTTCCGCGTTGGAAATGACGAGCTCGAGCGTGGTGATCGGCAGACGCTGGCTGACGCCGGATCGTTTGTCGATCTTGCGATCCGCCCGGGCCTGAAACGCCACTTCCTCGACCACCTCGCGCACGTACTCGGGAATCTCGACCTTCAACGCACCGGCGCGCTCGGTCCATGCTTCCTGACGGGTGATCTGCATCGCGTGACGTCGCGTCGCCGGGTAGTGGGTACGAATTTCGGATCCAATGCGGTCCTTGAGCGGTGTGATGATTTTGCCGCGGGCGGTGTAGTCCTCGGGGTTCGCGGTGAACACCAGCATCACGTCGAGCTTCAAGCGGATCGGGTAGCCCTTAATCTGGACGTCGCCTTCCTGCAGGATGTTGAAGAGGCCAACCTGGATCTTGCCGGCGAGGTCGGGCAGTTCGTTGACGGCGAACAGGCCGCGGTTCGCCCGTGGCAGGAGGCCGTAATGCATCGTCAGCTCGTCGGAAAGGTTGAGCCCGGCTTCCGCCGCCTTGATCGGATCGATGTCGCCGACCATGTCCGCGATGGTCACGTCCGGCGTGGCCAGTTTCTCGACAAACCGATCTTCGCGTTTCAGCCATGCTACAGGCGTCGCGTCGCCGTCGGTGGCGATGCGCCGGCGGCACGACGCACAGATCGGTGCGAGCGGGTCGTCGTGAATCTCGCAGCCGGCGACGACTGGAATCTCGGCGTCGAGCAGTCCGATGAGCGAGCGCAGGATACGGCTCTTCGCCTGGCCGCGCAGGCCGAGCAGAATGAAATTGTGGCCCGAGAGAACCGCATTCACCAGTTGGGGCACGACCGTCTCGTCGTAGCCGATGATGCCGGGGAAGAGTGTCTCGCCTGTCCGCAGCTTCGCGACGAGATTGTCGCGAATTTCCTGCTTCACCGTGCGCGAGCGATAGCCGGACTTCCGAAGTGCGCCGATCGTATCAATGGCCGCCATGAAGCGATTCTATCCGAACTAGACTAGCGACTTCCGACTACCGATCAGCGACTCCCGACTACGATGTCTCCCTTCTTCTCATCGCCGCGGCCGCGCGTCTTCGCTCATCGTGGCGGCAGCGCACTCGCCCCGGAGAACACCATCGCCGCGTTCGACAACGGTCTGCAGTGCGGCGCGGACGGACTCGAGCTCGACGTGCGGCGATCCGCGGACGGCGTGGTGATGGTCCTCCACGACGCGATACTCGACCGCACGACCACCCTCCGCGGCCCCGTCGCCGATCGCGCCTCGGATGAGCTCGTGGCCGCAGGAGTCCCAAAGCTGGCCGACGTCCTCTCGCGTTATCCGGCCACGCCAATCATCGTCGAGCTCAAGTTGAACGACCCGGCCTTCGCGGTCGAAGTCATTGACGTTGTGCGAGCGAACTCGGCAGTCGATCGGGTCTGTCTCGGCTCTTTCGGGACGCGGGTTCTCCGCGCGGTGCGGGCGCTCGAGCCGCGAATTGCAACCAGCGCCTCACGCGAGGAAGTGAGGTGGAGTTTGTATCGATCGTGGTTACGCCTGCCTAGGACCAGCGCGGCGTTTCGTGGTTATCAGGTGCCCGAGTGGGCCGGTCACACCAGGGTGATATCGCCGCGTTTTGTCGCCGACGCTCATCGTGCGGGTCTCGGCGTTCAGGTCTGGACCGTCGATCTCGAAGACCACGCGCGCCGCTTGCTGGCCTGGGGCGTAGACGCCCTGATTTCCGATCGACCAGACCGCATTGCGCCGCTGGTGGCCCGCTACCGGTAACGCAGTCAGCGTTGATCGGTCGCACGCGCCAGACGCCTTACAATCGGACGATGCAGGTGCCGACGCTCGCCGATGTCTACGCCGCACGGGAACGCGTCTACCGGGTGGTACGGCCGACGCCGTTGATGTCGCACCCGCTCCTCAACGCCGAAACCGGCCTCGACATCCTCGTCAAACACGAAAACCACAACCCAACCGGTGCGTTCAAGGTGCGTGGCGGCCTCAACCTGATTGGCAGTCTGACGGCGGACGAACGCCGCGGCGTGGTGACCGCGACGACCGGAAACCACGGCCAGTCGATCGCATTGGCCTGCCAGCGCCTCGGCGTGCCGTGTACCATCGTCACCCCGCTCGGCAACAATCCGGAGAAGAACGCCGCCATGCGGGCGTACGGCGCCGAGCTGATCGAGTTCGGTCGTGATTTCGACGAGGCACGCGAACAGGTAGAGCGCTTGCAGCACGAGCGGCGACTCCGTTACGTGCATTCGGCCGACGAACCGCTGCTGATCGCCGGCGTTGGGACCTATGCGCTCGAGATCTTCGAATCCGAGCCGGATGCGGACGTCATCCTCGTCCCGATCGGCGGCGGCAGTGGCGCCAGTGGCTGTTCCATCGTCCGATCCGCGATCGGCAGTCACGCCAGGGTGATCGGCGTGCAGGCCGAGCGGGCGGATGCCTTCACGCGTTCCTGGAAGGGGCCAGGCCGGGTGATTGGCGACAAGGCCGAGACCTTTGCCGAAGGCATGGCAACGCGCGTGACCTTCGATCTGACCTTCGGCATTTTGAAACGGCTGCTCGACGACATCGTGACCCTGAGCGAAGACGAGCTCGCTGAAGGCGTCCGCCTGGCGCTGCGGGCCACGCACAATCTCGCCGAAGGTGCGGGTGCGGCATCGTTGATCGCGGCGATGAAGACTCGGAGTCAGCTCGAAGGAAAGAAAGTGGTCTGCGTGATGAGCGGTGGCAACATCGACCGCGCCACCCTGGCTCGGGTCATGTAGCGCGGGCCATCGATGTGAGATTCGCCGTCGCCGTCAGTGGCGCAGAGCGAATTCGACAGTGACGGTGGTGGCGACTGCCACCGCTTCGCCGTTTACCAAAGATGGCGCGAAGCGCCATTGATGTACCGTGTCGATGGCCGCCTGATCGAGCAGTGGAATCGATTTGATCACTCTGGTAACGGTCACCAGGCCCTGCCGATCGATCACGATGTCCAGAACGACGTTGCCGGCGACCTGACGCGTCCGAGCGGCGGCCGGGTACGCCGGAGTGCGATCGACGAGCTTGAGCGGCATCGGCATCCCGGCGTGCAGCCGAACCGGGGGAGGTGGTGGAGGTTCGGCTCGGAACACCATCGTCATCCCCGGTGGTGGCGGCAGTTGATCGCTGCGCCGAACCGGAGCGGCCAGCACGGTTACCAGCCCGGCGATCGCGATCACCTGCGCCGTTTCGCGGACGATCGGTGTCATCGTTCGTGCAACGTAAAGTTCACCGTCACCGTCATGACCACCGGCACGGCGTCACCGTTCAAGCGCGCCGCGCTGAATCGCCACTGACGAACGGCGTCGAGCGCCGCCTGATCAAGCAGCGGAATCGACCGCAAAATACGCGCCGACTCGACGCGGCCCTGAGCGTCGATCACCGCTTCGAGAATCACCATGCCTTCGATCCGCGCGCTCTGGGCGATCGCCGGATACACCGGTGCCGCGTCCACCTGCTTTGCCGGCGGAGTCATTCCAGAGTGGAGTCGAATCGGCGTCGTCGCGACGGGGTGGGGAGCCGCTGGTGGCGGCGGAGCGGGCGGCGCGCCCTGGCCGATCACGGTTTCGAGTGATGAGCCCGCCCCGTGTTCCACGCTGTCCACGACCGCGCCCGTGGGCCCATCGTTTTCGCGCCCGGTCTCCGGTGTCACCGCATTTGGCGCCACTGTGGGTGCCGCGTTCATGGCGACGGCGCTGCTCGACGATTCATGGTGCGCGCTGGCCTGAGAGGGCGCCGGTAGGTCGATGTCTCCGAGTTTGACCAACTGGACGTTGTCGAACATCAGTGCGCGTCGCGGAGTCGGCAGCGCGCCGACAGCGAGGGTTTGCGCTCCCAGCAGTGACCCGATCACGAGGCCGTGCACGACGATGGAGAAGAGCGTGAACGAACGCCGCATGGCTCCTCCTGACGTGAGCATGTTCGCTCACGTCAAGTTGGACACCACGCCGCGTTCAAGGTTCCGTCGGCGCGGCGGCTGCAAAGACTCGATGCTGCCGTCGCTGATCGCAAATGGTGGCGTCAGACTAATGCCGGTCGCGTCTGTGTGTTGGTCACGGTGATCATGGACGACGCGCTCGCGCCTGGCTGGAGACGCCGAAATCGGCAGCGCCTGGCGCCACAGCAAGGCCGCCGGTTCCGGTTCCGCTCAGCGGGATGCTGACCGTTCCGGCACTGGTGCTGGTGACGACGAGCGACGCGGACTTCGCACCGCTGTCCGGCGGCCGGAACGTCACGAGGATGGTCGCGGTGGCGCCGGCAGCGAGTGCGGTCGTGGACGGCGGCGCGGAAGTGAACGCTGTCGCGTCAGTACCGCTCAGCGTCGGCGCGCCGAGAGTGACGGCGGTCGCCAGCAGGTTCCTGATGGTGATGGTTTGCGAACGCGTATCGCCGGGCGCGGCGGCTCCGAAGTTCGCGGTCGACGGTGCCGCGGTCAGCACAATATTCTGCGGTGCGCTTGGTGTGAGCTGCTGAAAGTCGGCGGCGTTGTTGCCGGTGTCCCGCAGGGTCCTCGCGGTCCCGCCAGGGAGCCGCTCGTAGCCGCGATTCGCGTTCGTGGTCAGGGGCGCGAGCGTTGACCCTTCCTTGAATGCGGATCCCGCGCTCAGGCCTACGGCATCCACCACGGTGCCGCCCGCACCGGGCGTGAACA
>DASXGC010000203.1:0-3002 GCA_036489235.1 Vicinamibacterales bacterium | reverse complement strand
GCGATCGAGATCGCCAGGAACGCGAAGTGGTAATACATGACGACCGAGAAAATGCGCGTGAGCGCGAGCTCGATCATCAGTAATGTCGCCGACACCAGCCCGACGCCGGCCAGATACCGCCCCGACGGCGAGTCTGAAGTCATGCGCGGGAGTGTACCATCCCGTGTGCGACTGTCCGTCCTGCGTCCCGCGTTCGTCGCGACGTCGATCGCGTGGGCGTTGATCCTGCCGCTGGCATCATGGGTGGCGAGTGCTTCTCACGTCACCGCCTGGTCGGCGTCGTTTGTGATCGCGATCTACGGAGCCGGCAGCCTCGTCTGCCATCAACTGCCGCACCGATCGTTCCGTCTGTTTTCCGCGCAGATGCCCGTCTGTGCCCGATGCACCGGCATCTACGTGGGGGCTGCCATCGCGGCCGCCATCGCCAAGGTTCTGGGCGACCAGCGTCCGGCCACGGAGCGGCCCTGGGACATCCGGCTCGTCCTTGGCCTCGCGGCGCTGCCATGCGCCATCACGCTGATTGATGAATGGACGACTGGAGTGATGCCGTCGAACTTCGTGCGCGCTGCGGCGGGCCTGCCGTTGGGCGCGGCGGTCGCATGGCTGGTCACGATGCGTACGCTGGACGAGGCTGCGCGTCTCCCGGACCAGTCGAAGGGATGAGGTAAACTACCGAACGTGCGCGCAACCGCCAGCGAAGAGACGCAGTCAGGCGGACTCATGCTCCTGTGCCTTGCATCATGGGCCATACCGGGCGCCGGCCACCTGTGGCTGGGTCGCCGGAGCAAGGGTCTGATCTTCCTCGTTGCGTTGCCCTTGATGTTTGCGATCGGGCTGGGGTTGCAGGGTCGGCTGGCGGCGTTCGACTTCTCCGATCCGCTCGTCGGCCTCGCCGCGCTGGCCGACCTCGGGATCGGCGCCACCTATTTCGTCGCCCGCACGTTCGGGTACGGTGTCGGCGAGGTCCGCGCCGTCACCTATGAATACGGCAACACCTTTCTGATCGTCGCCGGCCTGTTGAACCTGCTGGTGGTGATCGACGCCTACGACGTCGCGTTGGGCCGGAAGTGATGGCCAGCCACTTCCTCCTGCTCGTCCTGTTCGCCCTGTTCGTCTCGTTGATCTTCGCCGTGATTGCCAAGGACCAGGCGCGCGAACAACTGCAGCTTGGCGGCTTGATGTTCGCCGGATTTCTGGCGTCGGCCGTCGTCTTGGGCTGGCTGATGCTTCCGTTCCCACTGGGCTGAGATGGCTTTCGACAACCTTCTCGTCGATCGCGACGGTGCCATCGCGGTCATCACCATCAATCGTCCCAAGGTGCTGAACGCGCTCAACACGCAGACACTCGACGAGCTGCGCCGCGCCCTCCTCGAACTCAAGCAGGACGATACCGTCCGCGTGCTGATCGTGACCGGCGCCGGCGACAAAGCGTTCGTGGCGGGCGCCGACATCAACGAGCTCGGCGTCCAGACGCCCACCAGCGGCCGCGAACACGCGTTAACCGGCCAGCAGGTCTTCGATCTGCTGGAAACCATCGGCAAGCCGGTCATTGCCGCGATTAACGGCTTCGCACTCGGCGGTGGGTGCGAACTTGCCATGGCCTGCACGTTGCGCATTGCGGCGGACACCGCGAAGCTCGGACAACCCGAGATTCTGCTCGGCCTGATTCCGGGATACGCGGGGACGCAGCGCCTGCCACGGCTGGTCGGCGTGGGCAAGGCGATGGAACTGCTGCTGACCGGAAATCAGATTGCCGCCGCGGAAGCCGTGCGCATCGGCCTGGTGAATCGCACTGTGCCGGCGGCGGAGCTGATGCCGGAGGTGCGGAAGCTCGCGAGTCAGCTTGCCCGCAGCGCTCCGATCGCGATGGCCTACATCATCGACGCCGTCAATCGTGGCACCGGGATGCCGTTTGCAGACGCGTGTCGATACGAGGCGACGCTGTTTGGCCTCGTTGCGTCCACCGAGGACATGCACGAAGGCACCGCCGCGTTCCTGGCGAAGCGTCCGGCGACTTTCACTGGCAGGTAGCGATGCGAACCATCGAAGGCTCGAAACGCGCAACCGGATTTCGTTTTGCCATCGTCGTGGCGAAGTACAACGACTTCGTCACCGATCGCCTGCAGACCGGCGCGCTGGCAGCACTGGCGGCGTCCGGGGTGGCGTCCGACGACATCACGATCGTCAAAGTGCCAGGTGCCTTTGAAATCCCGCTCGCTGCCCAGCACGCCGCCGAGAGCGGACGCTACGACGCGATCGTTTGTCTGGGCTGCCTGATTCGTGGCGAGACGTCACATTTCGAATTCATCTCGTCATCTGTCAGTCAGGGGCTGACCGTCGCCGCTGCGGCGACTGGCGTGCCGATGGCCTTCGGGGTGCTGACCACGCACTCGGTTGAGGAGGCGCTGGCGCGCGCAGGCGACGGCGCCGGGAACAAGGGCTACGAGGCGGCGGTGGCGGCCGTCGAGATGGCCGAAGTCGTGGCCCAGCTCACGCGCCAGGCGACTCCGCGGAGATAGCGTGGGCCCACGTGACACCGCCAAGAAGAAGGATCCGCGTCACCGGGCCCGCGAAGCGGCGCTGCAGATCCTCTATCACTGGGAGATCGGCCGACGCGAGGTCGATGAGGCCGCTGCGACATTCTTTACGCTGCAGTGGCCCAACGCCGATCCGCCGCCGGATGCCCTGCGGACGTTCGCGACCGCCCTCGCCCACGACACCGTCGATCGCCTCGCCGAAATCGACGCGCTGATTGCCGAGACCGCCGAACGCTGGCGACCGGAGCGGATGGCGGTGCTCGATCGGTTGGTCCTCCGCCTGGCGATCTGCGAGTTACTGCGCGATCGGGAAACGCCGCCGGCGGTCGTGATCAACGAAGCGCTCGAGCTGGCGCGCACCTTCAGCACCGAGGAATCGGTCAAGTTCATCAACGGGATGCTGGATGCGATCCGCAAGAAGATCGACGCGAGGCACTGAGAAGAGACGATGTCGTCACAAGAAGA
>DASXGC010000197.1:0-4507 GCA_036489235.1 Vicinamibacterales bacterium | reverse complement strand
CAGATCATGGCGTATCTCCGGAACCTGTCGACCGTCGCGGCGCCGGAAAGTCCGATCGGGAACGTCGAACACGGGCGGAGCGTCTTCACCGAACGGTGCACGTCGTGTCATCGCGTGTCGGGGAGCGGCGGACGGATCGGTCCGGATCTGTCCCGCATCGGCGCCACGCGTTCGCGCGCCGCGCTGACGCGCGAGATCCGCACGCCCTCGGAGTGGGTCGCGCCCAACTTCGAGACGGTGACGCTGGTCACCAAAGACGGCCAGCGGATCCGCGGCGTCAAGAAATCCGAGGACGTCTTCAGCATCCAGATCATGGACACCCGCGAGCGGCTGCAGGGGTACCTGAAAGCCAATCTGCAGGAAGTGATTCACGAACCGAACTCATTGATGCCGGTCTACGGATCGTCGCAGCTGCCGGACGGCGACCTCGCGGATGTCATCGGCTACCTGACGACGCTGCGTGGATCGACCGCGCCTGAATCAACTGATGCGCGCGCCCCGACCGGCGCGATCGTCACCGCGCAGGACCTGGTGGACGGCTTGAAGGATCCATCGCGCTGGCTCATGTACTCCGGCGACTACAACGGACAGCGTCACAGTCCCCTGACGCAAATCGCGCCCGACAACGTCGATCGCCTGACGGCGCAGTGGACGTTCCAGACCGGCACGCTCGGCAGCTTTCAGACCACGCCGATTGTCGTGGACGGGATTCTGTACGTGACCGGCTTCAACAACACCGCGTGGGCGATCGACGCGCGCACCGGCCGGCAGATCTGGCGATACCGTCGCGAGTTGCCCGAGGATCTCAAACTCTGCTGCGGGGCCATCAACCGCGGCTTCGGCGTCCTCGGCGACCGCCTCTTCATGGGCACGCTCGACGCGCATCTCGTGTCTCTGGACATGAAAACGGGCGGCGTGCTGTTCGACGTGCCACTGGTGGATTACAAGGCCGGCTACTCCGTGACCGTCGCGCCGCTGGTCGTCAAGGACAAGGTGATCGTCGGCGTCGCCGGCGCCGAGTACGGGATCCGCGGCTTCATCGACGCCTACGACGCGAAGACCGGCACGCGCGCGTGGCGCTTCTACACCGTCGCCGGCCCCGGCGATCCGGGCGCGAAGACGTGGCCGGAGGGCAACGCGTACCTGCGCGGCGGTGGATCGATCTGGGTGACGGGCACCTACGACCCGCAGCAGAATCTATTGTTCTTCGGCACGGGCAATCCCGGTCCGGACTATTACAGCAACGCGCGCGAGGGCGACAACCTGTACACCACGTCGCTCGTCGCGATCGACCTCGACACCGGCGAGCGGCGCTGGCATTACCAGTTCACGCCGCACGACGTGCACGACTGGGACTCGACGCAAGTGCCGGTCCTCGGCGACCTGACGATCGACGGCCAGCCGCGGAAGGTCGTGATGTTCGCCAATCGGAACGGATTCTTCTACACGATCGACCGCACGACCGGTAAGGTGATCGTCGCGAAGCCGTTCGTCGAGACGACGTGGGCGAAGGAGATCGATCGCGACGGCCGTCCGGTGCTGCTGCCCGGACACCTGCCTGACGAAGACGGGACGAAGACGTGTCCGGACCTCGGCGGCGGGACGAACTTCATGTCGCCGTCGTTCGATCCTACGACGAACCTGTTTTTCGTCACCGCGCGCGAGACCTGCGCGACGTTTTTCGGCTACGAGCAGAAGTACAAACTGGGCGATCAGTACACCGGCGGCGGCACCATGCGCCCGCGCGATCAGAAAAACTTCGGCGCGCTGCGCGCGATCGATCCCGCGACCGCAACCGTGAAGTGGGAGTTTCGCTACACGTCCACGTCGGCGTCGGGCGTGTTGACGACCGCGTCCGGCCTCGTCTTCGCCGCGGACGGCGACGGCAATCTGATGGCGTTCGACTCGCGGACCGGGAAGAACCTCTGGCATTATCAGGTCGGGTTTGCGATGCGATCGACGTCGGGGACGACGTATATGCTCGATGGCCGGCAGTATCTGCTGGTCCCCGCCGGCAGCGCGCTGACCGCGTTCGCACTGCCGCAGCGCTGACCGGCGGACATCAGTTTCGAGCGAAGGAGGACGTATGCCATCGACGCGTTTGGGTTGGGACACACTCACGTTTGGCTTCGCGGGCGTGTTCGTCGCCTCTCTCGTCCTGGTGACCGCCGGCCAATCGCCCGGTGCACCACCCGCGATCGACGCGGACGACATCGGCGGAGTCGTCACCGGTGCGCAAGGACCTGAAGCGGGCGTCTGGGTGATCGCGGAAACACGAGGTCTTCCGACGCGCCTCGTGAAGACCGTCGTCACCGACGATCGGGGCCGCTTCGTGGTCCCCGATCTGCCGCGGGCGGAGTACGACGTGTGGGTCCGCGGCTATGGCCTGGTCGACTCTCCGAAAACGAAGACGACGCCGGGGAAAATCGTGAACCTGAAGGCCGTCGCCGCGCCCGACAAGAAAGCCGCGGCGCAGTATTACCCGGCGCAGTACTGGTTCGCGTTGATGCAGATGCCGCCGAAGAGCGACTTCCCGGGAACCGGAGAAACCGGCAACGGGATTTCGCCCAGCATTCACAGCCAGGGCGAATGGATCCGCCAGGTCGTCAACACGGACGGCTGCACGGGTTGTCACCAGCTTGGCAACAAAGCGACCCGTGAGATTCCCGGAGCTGGAACCGGGGCAGGGTTGCGCGACGGGCTGTTCCATTTTGGCGCGATGGAGAGCTCGGTCGCCGCATGGGATCGCCGGATTCAAGCGGGACAGGCCGGCGGCGGCATGAGCGCACGGTTCACGCAGGTCGGCCGTAAGCGCGCACTGGCGATGTACGCGGACTGGACCGATCGCATCGCCGCCGGCGCGCTGCCCGACGCGGCCCCGCAACGCCCACAGGGCCGCGAGCGGAACGTCGTGATCACGATGTGGGACTGGGCGGATCCGAAAACCTATCTGCACGACGAGATCGCGAGCGACAAGCGGAACCCGACCGTCAACGCCAACGGGCCGATCTACGGAGCGCTCGAAGAGAGCGGCGATTATTTCCCGGTCATCGATCCGAACACGAACACCGCGAGCCGGATCGAACTGACCGTGCGCGACCCCGACACGCCAAGCTCCGGAGATCAGCCGCCTGCCGGACCGTCACCGTACTGGGGCGACGAAACCATCTGGAACAGCAAGACGACCGTGCACAGCTTCGCGATGGACGGTCAGGGGCGGGTATGGGCGGCCGCACGCGTGCGCAAGCCCGAGACGCCGGCGTGGTGCCGGGCAGGATCCGATCATCCGTCCGCGAAACTGTTCCCGATCAACCAGAGCCAGCGCGGCCTCGAGATGTACGACCCGAAGACGAAGCAGCGCACGACCATCGACACCTGCTTCAGCTGGGGCCACGTGAATCTCGACGATCACGATGTGCTGTGGTCGTCGTTCGGTCCCGCAGGCGTCGAAGGCTGGTTCGACATCAAGATTTGGGACAAGACACACGACGAGAAACAGGCGCAGGGCTGGAGCGCGTTCGTCCTCGACAACAACGGCAACGGCAAACGCGACGCGTATACCGAGCCAAATCAGCCGGCCGATCCGACGAAGGACCGTCGCCTCAACGTGCAGTATTACGGTGACTCACCCGCGCCGGACGGATCGGTGTGGGGAACGGTGCAGGGCATGCCGGGCGCGCTGGTGCGCTTTGTTCCCGGATCGCATCCGCCGGAGACGGCGCTGGCCGAGATCTACGAAGTGCCGTGGAACAATCCGAAGGCGCCGGTGCAGGGATTCGCACCGCGCGGCATGGACGTGGATAGCAAGGGCGTGGTCTGGACGGTGCTGTCGAGCGGACATCTTGCCAGCTTCGATCGCACCAAATGCAAAGGTCCGCTCAGTGGACCTGCCGCGACAGGACAGCACTGCCCTGAAGGCTGGACGCTGCACGCGCTGCCGGGTCCGAACTACAAGGGCGCGGTCGAGAACGGCAGCGGCGATTCCGCATACTACGACTTCGTCGATCGATTCGATCTGCTCGGCGTCGGCAAGGACGTGCCGATCGCGACCGGCAATCTCTCCGAGGGATTGCTCGCGTTCGTCGATGGCGGCTTCCTGACGTTCCGTGTGCCGTACCCGATGGGTTTTTTCGCGAAGGGCATGGACGGACGCATCGACAATCCGGGCGCCGGCTGGAAGGGCAAGGGACTCTACACCGAGATCGCGACGCGGGCGCCGTTCCACCAGGAAGGCGGCAAAGGCACGACCAGCAAGCTCGTGAAGTTTCAGGTACGGCCGGACCCGCTGTCGAAATAACCCGCGCTACGGCTTCGCGATCGATCGCAGGTAGTTCACGACGCTCCAGATGTCGTCGTCTTTCAGCGAGTCCTTGAACGGGACCATGTTGAAGTCCGGAGCGACGCCGTTCCTGATGTTGCTGAAGATTTCGCCGTCGGTTGAGCCGTGATTCCAATTGGGGCCGACGAGGCTCGGCGCGGCGGGGATCAGGTCGTTGCCGGGACCGCC
>DASXGC010000178.1:0-10426 GCA_036489235.1 Vicinamibacterales bacterium | reverse complement strand
CGCCGCCAGCATCCGTCTCAGGAGGCCAGCTTCTCCTGCTTCCTGACCTTCTTCGCCCTCTTCTTCGCTTCCTTACGCCCAGTGCTGGTCAGCAGCCAGTCCGACTCGAACGTATCCTGCATCTGCCGGATCACCGCTTCGTCTGTGATGATGACGCCGACTTCGCGCCGCTTCTCGAGCTCGAGCCGGCGGAGGCTCTGGCTGCCGATGAACGCACGGCGCCCGTCGCGGATGATCGCTCGTACGTGCAGCCGCTTGCCGGGATACCGTTCGCTGCGCAGATTCCATTTCGCCTGCACCTTGCCGATGATCCTGACGTCCACGCCCGCCTTCATGCGCGCCACCAGCAGACGGAGCATCATTTCGTCGCTGACCTGCGGGTCGTAAATCAGAATCTGACGCTGAGCGGTCCTGATGAACTTGGAAAGCCGCTCGCGGGCATTCTCCGGACTGACAACGAACCGTTCGTAGCCGGGAGAGTACGGCAGGCGATCGAAATCGGCGGTGAAGAGCTTGCTCGCCTCGGCGACGAGCTTGTGGTTCTTGCTGATCACGCCGAAGCTGCGGCTCTTGTCGATGTCCAGGCCGGTAAAGTTGAACCCGTACACGTGCAGGTAGCGGCCGTCCACGATCATCATCTTGCCGTGATAGCGGACCAGGTCGTCAGCCGTTCGGGACACGGTGATCCCGGACGCCAGCATATCCATCTCGAGTTGGCGCAGGCCCTTGGTGCCGCCGCGATTGGCGTGCGCAGTGAGCGCCCGTACCCGCACGCCGCGCGCGACCGCGGCGTCGAGGGCGCGCGCGATTTCGTGGCGATCGAGTCGGAAGATCAGGATGTCGATGCTCTTCTTGGCCTGCTTGATCGCATTCACGATCGGCGCAATGCCGTCATCCGGCTCGACGATCAGTCTCATCTCGTCATCGACCGGACAAGTGCAGCCGCACGCCCACGTTCACCAGTCGTGGCGAGCCGATGGTGCTCGGTAAGGTGCCCACGAAGTAGGTCTTGTTGAAGAGGTTCTCGGCGCCGAAGAACACCTCGACGCTGTGGTTGATGGTGCGCGACAGCGACAGGTCCACGACGTTGTAGGCCGGCAGGCCGACCGTGCTCGCGCCGGTGTAGCCGGTCGCAGCGAGCGTCGCGGCGGGGATCCCGGTCGTGTTCTGATCGTTGTCGTACTGCAATCCGTAGAACTGGACCGCGAACGTCGCGGTGAGGTACTTCGGATTCGAGTAGGTGCCGCGGACTGAGCCGCGGTTCAACGGCACCTGCGGCAGGTATTTTCCGACCAGGGCCGCGTTGGCCGTGCCGCCGTCGGTCACCGTCGCGTGATCGTAGATGTACGCGCCGTTGAAACGCACGAACGAACCCAGACGGTATTCGACGTCGGTCTGCAAACCGTAAACTCCCGTGGCGCCAAGGTTCTGCCGTTGCTGGGTGATGGCGGTGCCGACAGTCGAGAGCGTCACGTTGGCGACCGGGTTCGTGATCCGGTTGTCGAACCAGGTCGAGCGGATGGTGACGTTGTGCGGCGCCGTGATGCTGACACCGAGTTCCCCGCCTTTGAGCGTTTCCGGACCGAGTTGAGAGTTGGCGAGCGTCAGCGTGGTGCCGACGCGGAACTGCCGGTACAGCTCGTTCAGTGTCGGCGCGCGGAAACCGCTGCCGATGTCGCCCCAGGCGCTGATCCACGGATTGAACTGATAGCGCGCCGCCAGCCTCGGACTGAAAGCGGTGTCGCTGCGATCCTGCAGACAGCTTGGCGGCACGCCGCCGGTGGTCGAGCAGGGTGGCTGGTTGTTGGTCGGCGTGCCCGGAATCACCGCCACTTCGAGGTTGTGCGGATCGTAGTTCACCCAGTGATCCACCCGCGCCGCCAGGGTCACGGTGAGGTTCGACAACGGTGTGAACAGATCCTGGGCGAACACGCCTGCGCTGCGCTGGGTGCCGCCCGATACCCGGTTCAAGGCGAGCACTGCCGCCTGCACTGGCGACAGAACAGGACCGCTCGCGTTGTAGTTCGCCTCGTTGCTGTCGCCGTCCACCCAGTGCAAATCGGTACCGGCACTGAAGAAATTTGACGAGTTGATCGCCTTCGACCATTGCACGAGTCCTCCGACCCCATCGGTCGGCACATGCTGATCGACCGAGAGGCGGACCGTATTGCGCACCGGCGTCGTCGCAGGCACCGCCATGAACGTGCTGTGGAAATTTTCGATGTCGCCGTAGATGGTGCCCTGCAGCTCGCTGCTGTCGCGCAGCACCGCGTGGACGCCGCCGCTCCACGACGTCCACTGGGTGTCGTTGACTTCGTTGATCTTGCCGTTGCCACGGTCTTCGCTGAAGTAACCGGTGCGGAAGAACGCCTTGACGTTGTCGCTCGCGTTGTAATCGAGCTTGACGTTGAAGTTCTGGAACTTGACCGTCGCGTTGTTGTCGATCACGCCACGCTCGGGCTGCGCGACCACGTAGAACCCGTCGGTGTTGTAGGCGCTGTAGTCGCCGCGAATCCCGAGCTTGCCGTACACATCGCTGCCGGATACGTCGACCTTGCCACTGGTGTTGTTGCCGCCCTGGGCCTTGAGGTCGACCGTCCGCCGTTCGGCGGCAGCCGAGACGATGTTGATGACCCCGCCCATGGCGTAGTTGCCGTACAGGCTGGAGCTCGAATTGTCGACCACCTCGATACGGTCGACCGTTTCGAGCGGCACCCGCGTCCAGTAGACCCATCCGCCGAACGGGTCGTTCACCGGCGTGCCGTCCTGCAGCACCAGCGTGCGACTGACGCCGCTCGGACCGATGCCGCGCAGCGAGACGCCCTGTGATGTGGGATGAGTTGACAGGCTGCTCGAGCGCCTGAACAGGCTGAAGGTTGGAATCTGCCGCAGCACATCGTCGGCCACGACCGCCGGCGACTGCCGGATCTGGGTGCTGTCGAGAATGTTGACGCTGGCCGGCACCTCACCAGTGATCTGTGCCGAACGGCTCGGGGTGACGGTGACTGTTTCAGCCAGTGCGGCCGGCTTCAGCGTGAAGTCGAGCGCCCGTGAAAGGTCGGTCACCTTCTGGTTCGCTTCCGCGAAGCCGCCTGCCAGAATCGTGACCGTCACCTCGCCCGGTTCGGTGATGTCGATGCTGAACCGGCCGTCCTGTCCAGTGGTGGTCCGACGTTCGGAATTGGCGGCGCGCACCACGACCGCGGCGCCCGAAACGACGCCGCCGCTCGAATCGTGCACGACACCGGAAAGAGTGGTGGCCAGAGCCAGGATCAACGCCGCAAACACAAGTCCTCCAATCGTCGCCAACTACACTACGGCAGCAGCAACCCGACCGTTTACGCGAGCGAAGTCAAGGGGACGGAGCGCGACGATTATAATGCGCGCCATGAGACTCAAAGCGGCTTTGTTTGTCCTGCTGATGGCCACGCCGTCGCTGATGGCGCAACCGGCGGCGATCCGGATTCACGCGGCGTCATTGCTCGACGGCACCGGCCAGGTCATTCGCAACGCCACGGTCATCGTTCAGGGATCCAAAATCACGGCGATCGAAACCGGTAGTGCGGCGAACGCCACATACAATCTCGGACAATTGACGATCATGCCCGGCATGATCGACGTCCACTCCCACCTCGGCTGGCACTTCGACGCGGCTGGCCGCTACGCGGCGACCCCCGGCACGGCCGCGCAAGAAATTCTTTACAGCGCTGAGAACGCGTACCTGACGCTGCGCGCCGGCTTCACCACGATCCAGAGTCCCGGACAGCCGAACGACGTCGACCTGCGCGCGGCGATCGCCCGCGGCGTGTTCCCGGGTCCACGTGTCCTCACCTCGATTCGTCAGCTGAACGAGCGCAGCGGCACGCCGGCGGAGATTCGCGAGAAGGTCCGGCAGCTCAAAGCAGACGGTGCCGACGTGATCAAGATTTTTGCATCGGCCAGTATCCGGGACGGCGGCAAGCAGACCATGACCGACGAGCAGCTGCAGGCGGTCTGCGGCGAAGCCAACGCTCAGGGCATGCGGACGATGGTGCACGCGCACAGCCCGGAATCGATTCGCGCCTCGGTCAACGCCGGCTGCCAGCAGATCGAGCACGGCGTGTTTGCCACCGACGAGGTGCTGAAGCTGATGGCGGACAAGGGCGTCTATTTCGATCCGAACGTCGGCGTCGTACTGCAGAACTACTTGAAGAACCGCGACAAGTACAACGGTATCGGCAACTACAACGACGAAGGTTTCGCCTACATGGAGAAGGGGTTGGGCATCAACGCCGCGATGATCAAGAAAGCGGTGGCGACGCCGAACCTGAAGCTGGTGCTGGGCACTGACGCCGTTGCCGGCGCGCACGGACACAACGGCGACGAACTGGTCGAACGCGTGCGTCAGGGCAACCAGAAACCGATGGACGCGATCATTTCGGCGACGTCGGTGTCGGCGAAATCGTTGCGGCTGGAGAAATCCATCGGCACGCTGGCGCCCGGCTTCGAAGCCGATCTCATCGCTGTGGTTGGCGACCCCTCGACTGACATCACCGCAGTGACCCGCGTCGCGTTCGTGATGAAGGGCGGCGTGATTTACAAGCATGAATCCGGCGCCGGAGGCCGGTAGTTCACCGTCGTCGCAAATTCGCCAGCAACGCCTTCATATCGTCAGGCATCGGCGCTTCGAACCGCATCTCCCTGCCCTCGTCTGGGTGACGAAACGTCAGCCGCGCCGCGTGCAGCGCCTGGCGCGGGAACGCGATGGGACGAAGCTCGTCGGGACCGTACGTATAGCGACTCTCGCCGACTAGCGTGTGTCCCCTCAGTCGCGCCTGGATCCTGATTTGATTACGCTTGCCGGTGACCAGGCTCACCTCAATCAGTGAGGTCGCCGCCATGCTCTCGATCACGCGGTAGTGGCAGATCGCTTCCTTCGCGCGCGGATCGCGCGCGGTCGTCTCCTTCTGAATCAGCGCCTTGAGATCCCAGACCAGGTAGTCGTGCCACTCACCCGCCGCCGGCGAGGGGTGGCCGTAGACAATCGCCTGGTAGACGCGTTCCGGTTCCCGACGCTTGAACTGCTCCTTCAGCGTCAACTGCGCCGCCTCGCTCTTGCTGAACACGACCAGGCCGGAAGTGTCGCGATCGATCCGGTGGACGACGAACGGTTTGCGGCGTCCGCGGCGGCGAAGATAGCCTTGCAGCTGTTCGTAGACCGATGGCGCGTCATAGCGCCTCGCGAGCGGCAGCGGCACCGCCAGCAATCCTGGCGGCTTGTTCAGGACGATCACCGCATCGTCTTCGTAAAGAATCGGCAGATCGCGATCCTCGGCGGCGGTCGAGGGCTTCCTGGCACTGCCCGGCCGATCGATCCAGAGACGGACGACGTCGCCGACGACGAGTGGGCGTGCGGCATCCTTCAGACTGGCTTCACGCTCGTTGAGAAACACCTTGCCGCGAGTCAGTGCATCCGCGGCTTTGGCGCGCGAACCGGCGCGTCCTTCGCCCGCGAGATACTTATCGAGTCTGACACCGGCTTCAGCCTCGGCAATCGTCCACGACATGTTGGGATCTGAGTACAATCCGAAACATGTCCCCACTGCAACCGGAACAGGCAACCTTCCTGCGCGACGCGTTTCTGCGGACCGTGAAGTTAGAGCAGCCGGTGACGCAACGGGTGATCGAAGCGATTCTCCCGGGCAAAGGCGATTTCCGGATCGATGACATCAGCAAGACCGCGCTCGATCTCGCCTGGCACATCGTCGCCGCCGAACACAAGTTCATGCAGTGCGCGGTCACCGGAACGTTCGACCTGACGCCGCTGCCGCGTCCGGCCGACGTGACCGATGCCTCGGCGGTGGCGCGATGGTACGCCGGGACGGCCGCCGGCGATCACGCGCTGATCGCGGCGGCGCCCGTGGAGATGTTGCTGACATCGGTGGATTTCCGCGGGTTGTTCAGGGCGCCGGCGGTGATGTTCCTGCAGACTGGCATGAACCATTCGATTCACCACCGCGGTCAGTTGTCGATGTATTTGCGGCCGATGGGATCGAAGGTCCCGGCCATCTACGGCGAGAGCTACGACAGCGCGAAAGCCAAAGCCGGCGCGTGAAGCGACTGCTGGTCGCGGGATGGCTGATCGCGACCATCGCGTGTTCGAAGCCGGCCGCGCCGCCGATCGCAGACACACCACCTGACGCGGCAGTGCAGGCGCCTGGAGGGTCAGAGGCCGGAATCGTGGCCGGCCGCATCGAAGGCGGCGTCAACGCGACGACGGTGGTGGTGCTCGAATCGAAGACGCCTCGAACGTTTCCGCCATCGATCGACAAGCCGATGATGGACCAGGTCCAGGTGACGTTCATCCCCGACCTGTTGCTGGTGCGAACCGGCCAGCAAGTCGAGTTCCACAACAGCGACGACACCCTGCACAACGTCCACGTCACCCATGAGGAGACCAGGACGCCGGCCTTCAACGTCGCAATTCCGACCGGCGGCTCCTACGAGTACACGTTCGATCGCGACGGCTTCTATCACGTCGGCTGCGATATCCACACCGAGATGTCGGCCTCGATCTTTTCGTGGTCGTCGCCGTATGCGGTACTGGCGGAGACCGACGGCCGCTTCACGTTCGGCGACGTACCGGCTGGTGCGTGGACGGTGACGGTGTACGCCGGCGCCAGGCGGCTGACTCAGAGCATCGAGGTCCACCGTGGCCTGACCGAGGTCACAATCCGGTAGCTACCGCGCCCGTTTGAGCAGGATCGTGGTCATGCCGCGGCTGTCGGCGTAGGTGATGCCGGTCGTCTCCCAGCCGTTCGAGCCGTCTGTGTGGAGCACTTGAGCCATGTCGTCACCAGGTGCGATCGGGACCGTCTTGTAGTCCCAGGTGACCGGCGCCAGGTGAACGGTCAGGAGTGGTCCCACACTGGGTTCGCCGTTCATGATCCGCACGTGCAGAGGGCTGTCGAGATTGGCATCGCGCAGCTCGACAGGCACGGCCTCATTCCGGCCGCGATTCAGGACCAGCACACGGGCCTGCGTCATTTGACCGGGCTGTTGGGTCTGATCCGGTGCGGCGAGCATCGCCGCACCGCCGACAATCAACACGCAGACCATCACAGTGACAATCGGTTTCGGGCCCATGTCATCCTCCGGTAACGGCAACGCTCGGCTGACGCCTTGCCTTGCGTGCTCACTCCGAAGTTTAGACGCGGCGCCGCCGATCCAGCCGGGCGTTCAGTAAAAATCGTGGGCGTTGAAATCGACTGACTCGCCCTGCATCCGCTGCACCTGTTCGGCGCGCACCGAAGTGACGCCGTCCTGGTTCTGCAGGACGCCGTCCACGATCAGGAACGGTTCCTCGACGATGACCAGGCGATCGCGCGCAAAGAGATCGGGACGGACGATGATGTTGGCGACGCCGGTTTCGTCCTCGAGCGTGAGAAACACGAAGCCCTTTGCGGTGCCGGGCCGCTGACGCGTGATCACCATGCCGGCGACCCGGACGCGGCGCCCCTGGCGCGCCTGCCGCAGGTCGGTGGCGCGTAGAATGCCGCGCATCGCCAGTTCGTCGCGCCGCAGCGCCATCGGGTGGCGGCCGACCGTCAGTCCCGTTCCTGCGTAGTCCGCGATCAGCCGCTCGGCCTCGGTCATCGGCTTCAGCGGACACGGGGAATCCGAGATCTCTTCGTCAAAGAGATGCTCGGCGAGCTCCGCGAGCTCCGGGTTGGTCGTCGTGTCCGTGAACAGCTCACCAGACGGCCGGATGGCGCGCTCGGCCTGCCACAGCGCCGAGCGTCGATCGTAGCCAAACCCGTTCAGCGCACCGATGTCGGCGAGCGTGATCACCTCGTCGCGGCGCAGGCCGCCGCCGGCGATCAACTCGTCGATCGAACGGAACCGCGGCGCACGATGACGCGGCGTCCAGTCGTGCGAACAGTTATTGCAGAACGACCGCCGCTCGTCCACGCGCTCGAGCATCGACGGATCGTCGCAGCCGCATTTTGGGCAGACCGTACTCAATGGCTGAGGGCTGATGGCTAAGGGCTGATGGATGGCTGATGGATGGCTAAGGGCTGATGGCTGATGGATGGCCAGCGCCCTTCCCGCCTGCTCGCGCAGGTTGTTCACGTAGCGCAGGCCGAGTCGAATCGCGCCGTCGGCTTCGACTGTGCAATCCCAATCGGAGACTTGTACGTCAATCGGATGAAACCGCACGCCGCGCCGCTGCGCGTCCTTCACCAGCGTCGCGGGATGATAAAACCCCATCGGCTGATTGTTGAGCAGCGCCGTATAAAACGCCGCCGGGAAGTGGACCTTGAGATACGCGCTGGCGTAGGCCAGCAGCGCAAAGCTGGCGGCGTGCGATTCGGGGAATCCGTACAACGCGAACGAGGCGATCGAGGTGATGATCTGCTCCGCCGTCCCGCCGGTGATGCCGTTGCGCGCCATCCCCTCGCGCAACTGCACTTCGATCTGCTTCATCCGCTGTTCGGATCGCTTGAAGCCCATGGCGCGGCGCAAATCCTCCGCCTGACCGCCGGTGAAGCCGGCCGCGACCATCGCAATGCGCAGCAGCTGCTCCTGAAACAACGGCACCCCGAGCGTCCGCTTGAGGATCGGCTCGAGCGACGGATGTGCGTACTGTACCGGTTCCCGCCCGGCGCGGCGATTCAGGTACGGATGCACCATCTGGCCGACGATCGGCCCCGGCCGGATCAGCGCCACTTCGACCACCAGATCGTAGAACTGCACCGGTTTCAGGCGCGGCAGCGTCGCCATCTGCGCGCGCGACTCGACCTGGAATACGCCGATGGTGTCGGCCTCGCAGAGCATTCTGTAGACGGCTGGATCCTGTGGCAGGTGCGCCATGTCCAGACAAGGGCTCGGACGAGGGTTCGGACTAGAACTCGAGAAGTTCGCAGGACAATTCTCTGGACGCTCGCCGTTGACCAGCGCCAGCGAATCCTGGAGCACCGCCATCATGCCAAGACCGAGCAGATCCACTTTCACGATGCCCATGTCCGCACAGTCGTCTTTGTCCCACTGCACCACGACGCGGCCGGGCATGCTGGCGTTTTCGAGCGGAACACAGGCGTCGAGCTGTCCCTGGCAGATCACCATCCCGCCCGAATGCTGACCGAGGTGGCGCGGCAGATCCTGCATCTCGTGCCAGAGCCGGGCGAACGTGCGCACGCGCCCGGCGTTGAGGTCGAGACCAACGGCGGACATCTGGCGCGGCAGGGAATCACCCGGATCCTTGAACTCGAAGTTGTTCATGACCTTCGCCAGCCGATCCACCTGCAGCGGATCGAACCCGAGCGTCTTGCCCACCTCTCGTGCTGCGCTGCGCCCGCGATACGTGATGACGTTCGCCGTCATCGCCGCGCCGAGCCGGCCGTATTTTTCGTAGACGTATTGAATCACCTGCTCGCGCCGGTCGCCACTCGGCAGATCGAGATCGATATCGGGCCATTCGCCGCGCTCCTCGGAGAGGAAACGCTCGAACAGCAACTCCATCCCGACCGGATCCACCGCGGTGATGCCGAGGCTGTAGCAGACTGCGCTGTTGGCCGCCGACCCGCGTCCCTGCACGAGGATGTCGTGCTGACGGCAGAAATTGACGATGTCCCAGACGATGAGGAAATAGCCGGCGAGCTGGAGCTTCTCGATGAGATCGAGTTCGCGCTCGACCTGCGCGCGCGCGCGATCGTAGTACGGCTGATAGCGCTGGCGTGCCCCGGCGTCGGCCATCTGACGCAGAAACGAGCTTTGCGTTTCGCCGGGCGGCACCGGGTAATCGGGAAAGCGATAGCCGAGATCGGCCATCGTGTACTGCAGGCGATCGGCCAGCTCGCTGGTGCGGGCCACCGCGTCGGGGTAATCGTGGAACAGCCCCGCCATCTCGGCCGGCGATTTCAGATAGCGCTCGGCGTTCGGCGCCAGCCGGCGCCCTGCCGTGACCAGATCGGTGCGGTGATGGATGCAGGTGAGCACGTCGAACAGCGGACGTGACGCCGGCGTGGCGAACCGGACGCCGTTGGTCGCCAGCGTCGGCACACGAAATGCCGCGGCCAGCTGGACCAATGCCTCCGTGTCGCGGGCATCATCTCGCCGGAAATGCCGTTGCAACTCCACGTAGACATTGCCACGACCGAACAGACCGACCAGCCGATCGAGCAGGCCGCCGACGCCATGCTGGCGCCCGTCGAGTACGGTGCGCCCGGCCAGCGCCACGAGTCCGGCAGTGGAGCCGAACAGATCGTCGAACGTGAGCGCGCCTTCGCCTTTGGGCGCGCGCAGCTTCATGCGGGTAATCAGCCGGCACAGGTTGCGATAGCCATCCGCGCTCTCGCACAGGACGGGAAGAACGAAAGGCCCGACCGTCAGTTCCGCGCCGATGATCGGCTTGATGCGGGCGGCAAGTGCGGCTTTGTGAAACCGC
>DASXGC010000139.1:0-4041 GCA_036489235.1 Vicinamibacterales bacterium | reverse complement strand
AACGTGGGTGGTCTTTGCGTTCGAGACGACGCGGCAACCGCTCGGATTGCTGCCGCTTCTGGGCGGCACCGCGGCCGCTTATCTGATTTCGGGACTGGCGATGCGTGACTCGATCATGACGGAGAAGATCTCCCGCCGCGGCGTGCCGCTTTCGATGGGACCCGAAGTGGATTATCTCCACATGCAGCTGGTGCATCGCTGGGCGACCTCGCCGGTGGTGACGATCGCGGGCGACCAGTCGGTCAGAGACGCGCGGGCCGCCCTCGCCGCATTGGCGACCACGCATCAAGGTTTCCCGGTACTCGACGCCGACGGCCTGCTTGTTGGCGTCGTGACGCGGAGGGAACTGCTGGCTGCGAGTCTCGACGACAGCCGTCCGGTCAGCAGTCTGCTCGCACGCGGGCCGATTGTCGCGTTCGACGATTCGACGCTGCGCGACGCGGCCGACGTCATGGTCCGCCATCACATCGGCCGTCTTCCAGTGGTGAAGAGAGACGCACCAGGGCGAGTCGTGGCGATCATCACCCGCAGCGATCTGCTCATGGCGCACGCGTCGAGACTGGACGACCTCCATCGCCTGGACGAGTCTGGATTCCAGGCGCTGGGGCGATCGTGGCACCGCCCTCCCGTCGATCCACCCTCGCTTCACGGCATCAGTTAGCGTGCTCCGCCGGTTCGAGTATGCTTACCCGGCCCGCGCCCCCCAAGCCGCAGTAACCCAGGGCGGCGTTCGAAATGCATCAACAGAGGGTCGCAATGAAATACGTCGCCGCGATTTTCATCGGCCTCGCCGTTGTGTCCGCGCAGGCGGCGGCCCTCCTCCAGGACGACTCTCGGCAGAGCAGCGCGTCGCCTTTGAAAGTGATCCTGCTTGGAACCGCGGGCGGCCCGACCTCCAACCCGCAGCGCCTCGGTATCAGCACGCTGGTGCTGGCTGGACCTGAAGTCCTGTTGTTCGATTGCGGACGAGGCGTCACGACAGGACTGAGCCGGTCGGGCATCGCTGGCGCTGACGTCACCAGGGTGTTTCTGACCCATCTTCATTCGGACCACGTCCTGGCCATCCCGGAGCTGTACCTGACCGCCTGGGCATCGGAAGGCCGCAGTACACCATTTCGCGTCTCGGGGCCATCGGGCACGCAGGCGATGATGGGGCATCTGCAGAAGGCGTTCGAGTTCGACATTCACGTCAGGCGCGACGTTGACGAGAAGTTGCCGGCGGAGGGCATCCGGGTCGTCGCGACCGACATTCGGCAGGGCATCGTCTACGACGCTAATGGCGTCAAGGTGACGGCGTTTCTCGTCGATCACGGACCGGTCAAGCCGGCATTTGGCTATCGGGTCGACTACCGGGGCCGGTCAGTCGTGCTGTCCGGGGATACGACGCCATCGGACAATCTGGTCAGGTTCGCCTCTGGCGTCGACCTGCTGATTCACGAGGTCGGCCGATTCAAGCAGGATCCGGCGCTAACTGGGCCTCCGGACGATCTCATGCCCAACGCCCGCACCACTCGCAGGCAGGCTCGCATCGTCGCCCAACACCACACCGATCCGGTCGAGGCCGGACAGGTATTCGCCCGAGTGAAGCCGAAACTCGCGGTGTTCTCGCACCATAATGCCCCGCCATCGATTCTGACTCTCGTTCGACAGAACTACGAAGGCCCCGTCGAATTGGGCGAGGATTTGATGACCATCGATGTCGGCGACACCGTCGTGGTTCGCCGCTTCGTCGCGAACTAACGGGTCGAGATGACTCAGGGCACAATGAGGCGATGTCCGATTCGTCGTTGTTCAACCGCCGTCTCCTGATCTTTTCCGGCAAGGGTGGCGTCGGCAAGTCGACCGTCACCGCGGCCGCCGCGGTGGCGGCTGCACGTCAGGGCAAGCGCGTCCTGATTGTCGAAATCGGCGAGCACGAGCGAATTTCGCAGATTTTTGGCGCGCCGGTGGCCGGCTATGCGGGCGCGCCGGTCTACCGTCCGCGTGGCGCCGGAGCGCCGCCGATCGTCGCGATGTGTCTGACCGCGAGGGAGGCGCTGCGCGAATACGCGATGCGGTCGGTCAAGTTCAAGATGATCTACGATGCGGTCTTCGACAATCCGGTGGTGCGCTACTTCACGGCCGCCGCACCCGGACTCGACGAGCTGAACCTGCTCGGCAAAATCGAGAGCCTGCACCGCGAGGTCATCGCGCCTCTGCCGAAGGCAAAGTTCGATTTGATGCTGCTCGACGCGCCCGCGACCGGCCATGCACTGGCGCTTTTCAAGGCGCCGCAGATGGCGATGCGGATGGCGCCGGCCGGACCGATCTACACCATGATCGAGCGGATCTGGCGGCTGCTCGCTGACCCGGCGCGGACTGCCCTGAACATTGTCTCGCTGGCCGAGGAAATGCCGGTCACCGAGTCGATCGAGCTGGATCGCGCCGCATCAGACCTCGGCATCCCGCGCGGTGCGCTCATCGTCAACGGTTTGTATCCGGATCTGTTCCCGGAGGGCGCGGTGGTGCTCGATGGCGTGGCCACTTCGACGGATCTTGCTCGCAGCATGGTCGCGTCGGCGCGCTCCGCCGTCTCCCGGCGGACGGAGCAGAGCCTGATGATCGGCCGACTCGAACACGCGCTGCCCGACCGCCGCATCGTCCTGCCGCTGCTGGCGACTCCCCGTGTCGGTCCGAACGACGTCGAAGCGCTCGCGGATCACCTCGGGGCGCTCTGACCTCGCCATGGCCGTAGGCGCCAGCCTCGACGAACTCGTGCGCACCCAGGACGTGATCGTCTGCGTTGGCAGCGGCGGCGTCGGCAAAACGACGATGGCGGCGTCGATCGCGATGCACGCCGCGCAGATCGGCAAGACCGCCTGCGTCCTGACCATCGATCCGGCTCGCCGGCTCGCCAACGCGATGGGCCTCAGCGAGCTCGGCAACGCTCCGGCGCAGGTCGACGACGCCCGTTTCGATGCGTCTGGAGTACCGCGGCCAGCCGGGAAGCTGTTCGCGATGATGCTCGACACCAAGCGCACCTGGGACGATCTCGTCCACCGCTTCGCCTCGAGTCCGGATCAGGCGCGCCGCATCCTCGCCAACAAGTACTACGAGCAGATTTCATCGGCGATCGCCGGTTCGCAGGAATTCATGGCGATGGAGAAGCTCTACGAGCTGCACGACTCGAACGCCTACGACCTGCTGGTGCTGGACACGCCGCCGACCCGCCACGCGCTCGACTTCCTGGATGCGCCGAAAAAGATGATCGGTTTCATGGACGACAGCCTACTGAAGTTCCTGACCAGCCCATCGCGGGTCGGAAAATTTGGTCTCGGCGTGCTCACGAGCTCGTCGGCGATGATGTTCGCGGTGTTGCAGCGGATGACCGGCTTTGAAGTGCTGAAAGACATCGCGGACTACGTGAGCAGCTTTTCGGGCATGCACGCCGGCTTCCGCGAGCGGGCGCAGAAGGTCGAAGATCAGCTGCGCTCGTCGCGATCGAGCTTCGCACTCGTAACCAGCCCGAACGCGGAAACCATAGACGAGGCGATTTTCTTTTATCGGAAGCTGCAGATCGCCGCGATGCCGTTCGGCGGCTTCGTGGTCAACCGCGTCCAGGAGAGCGCTATTACGACGCCGGAGGCCGAGGCAGAATGGGACGCGCTCCGTCGTGACCCTGCCAGGTTCGGAGGCGAGCGTGGCCTCGCGGTCCGCTTGATCGAGAACTTCGCGGAGTACGAGGCACGGGCTGCCGCACACGCCGCCAACCTGACCGTCCTGCGGGAGCGGTGCCCGGGTCCTCACTTCTGGAGCACGGTGCCGTCGTTCGACAACGACGTCCACGATTTGAGCGGTCTCGCGCGCGTGAACAGTCGCTTGTTCAGCGGCTGATCGGTGTGTTCGCATCGACTGGAACACTCTCGTCGTTCACATGATTGACACTGCCTACAGCAAACAGCTATAAGCAGCCCCTTGTCGTTTGCGGAGGATTGATGCCCTTGTCAGAACGATTTCGATCGCTCGTCCCTGGCGTTCTGTTCAGTGTGGCGCTCGCCGGCG
>DASXGC010000096.1:0-21546 GCA_036489235.1 Vicinamibacterales bacterium | reverse complement strand
CATCGGCTGCTTCGGCGGCGGTACGGGATTGCCGAGCCTGCTCGGCGGGCTCAAACACAATCCATGGCTGCAGTTGAACGCCGTCGTCACGATGTTCGACAGCGGCGGTAGCTCGGGACAATTGCGGGACGAATTGGGCGTCCTGCCGCCGGGCGACATCTTGAAGTGCGCGCTGGCCCTGTCGCGCAACACCCGCGAGGCGCGCCGGGTCCTGTTGGCGCGGCTGCCGACGCTCGAACACGCAAGGCTGGGCGGTCACACTGGCGGCAATCTGCTGCTGTCGATGATGCAGCGTTACAGCGGCGACTTCCTCGATGCGATCGATGGCCTCCGCGCGCTGCTCGGTTGCACGGGTCGGGTGTGGCCGGTCAGTGTCGAACAGGCATCGGTGTGCGCCGCTTATGGTGACGGCTCGTCCACCCGCGGCGAGGTTGAAGTCGACGCCGGGCAGAGTTCCGGACGGTTTGTCGAACGGATCTGGCTCGAGCCGCCGGTCTCGATTCATCCACTGGTGGCGCAGGCAATCGGCGGCTTCGAAGCGGTCATTGTCGGTCCGGGCAGCTTTTACACGAGTTTGATGCCGATCTTCCTCGTGAAAGGTGTCGCCGACGCGCTGGCCACGACCAACGGTCCCGTGGTGCTCATCGCCAATCTGCTGACGGAAGGGCGGGGCATGCTCGGATTTACCGCCGCTGATGCGGTGGCCCGGATCGAGGAAGCGTCCGGGCGTCGAGTCGATGTCGTCATCGCGAATACGAAATTCCCGTCGCCGCAGGTGCTGGGTCGCTATGCGCTGGAGCACAAGGAGCCGCTGGCAATCGGTGCGCTGCCGGATCATTGCGAACTGGTCGGTGGGGAGTTCTGGACCGGCGAAATCGCCCGGCATGATCGGATGCGCCTGGCATACGCCATCTGGAGTGTGCTCTCACGGCGGCTGCTGACGGCGAGTTAGGTCCGGCTGAAGCCGGACACTACAGGTCTCGCGTCCGCGGCCCCGATCTGTCGCTTCCTCAACGATGGAGCAGTTCCGCGACGGTGTAGATTCGGCCGCCCTTCATCACTCGCCGCACGTCGCGGGTGTTCCTGATATCCAGCAGCGGATCACTACCCAGAAACGTCAGGTCGGCACGCTTGCCCGTCTCGATGGTTCCGATCTCGTCGGCGAGACCAAGCGCCTGCGCTGCGTTGACGGTCGCGGTCATCAGCGCCTGATACGGCGTCAACCCTGCGTGCACATACGCCTCGAGCTCGACGTGCAGACCGAGGCCGTACGGCACGATCGGCGAGTCGGTACCCGCAACAATCCGTCCGCCGCCGGTGCTGATTGCCTTCAGCGTCGTCTCGAACGGTTTCACGCGCTGATCCAGAGCAGGGTCCGCCGTTGCTGCCGCCAGATCCGCGAGCCGGCTGACCAGCGGCAGCGGAAACAGAGCCAGGCGCTGATCGAAGAGCAGCGACTTGTCACCCGTCTCGCGCGCGTTGAAGGCGCCTTCGATGCCGATGGTCGGCGTCAGTGTCACGCCGGATTTCGCGATCAAATCGATGACGTCCTGATAGGAACGGTTGGTCGCACTGAGCTTCGGTGAGTACCCGCGCCGGCTGGTGCCGCGAAGATGTTCGACGCCGTCGATGCCGAACGCAACCGCCGGGTAAAGTTCGTGCGAGGTGACAATCCGATTCTGGTTGTGTGCGTAGTCGACGACGCGCTTTTGCAGGCGGTCGGGCAGCCGGACGTAGGTCTTGAAGAAGTCGACACCGAGTTGGGAGGCGCGATCCAGCTCGCGCTCGAGTTGTGCGTCGGAAGTGACCGCGACGCCGCCCGGATAGTAGGCGCGGACGCCATCGAATGGGTCGCCGGCGATGAACAGCCGCGGTCCTGGCCGCCGGCCGGCGTCGAACGCTTCGCGTTGCTCGAGACCGGCGTACGCGTTGATCGCCGGAATCCGGACGCTGGTGATCCCATACGCCAGCCAGATCCTTCCGAAGTTTCCGCCATAGCCATCGTCGAGGTGCGCGTGCATCTCCACGAGGCCGGGCATGACGTATTCGGCTGAGGCGTCAACGACTGCGCCGACGTGCAACTCGTCGCGGTGTCCAACAATCTCCGTGATGAAACCGCGTTCGATGACGATGTCCGACTCGCCGCGCAGTCCTTCAATGGTGCCGTCGAAAACGTGACCGGCGTGCACCACGATGCGCGCCGGCGTTGGGCTGGTGCGCCACGACAGGTCGAGCGGAATCGTGTCCGGCGGTCCGCCGTCCGCGAGCACGCGGTGCAGGCCTGCGGGAGTCTGGTACACGATGTGGCGAGAGTCTCCCTCCCAACTCGGCGACTCGGGCTGATCGTCGGCGATCGGAAACGGCGGAGCAGTCGCCGCGCCCTTTTCATCAACGTTCGCCGTCCACAGTCTGCCTTCCGTCACGAAGGCCATCTGTGTGCCATTGGGCGACCACACCGGCCCGGTGTCCTGGCGATTGCCGGCGGAATGTTCAGGAAACAGGATCGTGTTCGTGCGCTGCTGGAACTCGAAGCTGTACAGCGACAGCTGATTCAGACCCTCGCGATAACGATTGGAGTAAGGGAGCAGTTCTCCCATCGCCACCGATCGGCTGTCGGATGCCCACGTCGGCCGGCCCAGTTCGTGGCCGCTGGGCGAAATGAAGCCCGCCGGTTGACTGCCAGGAGCGACAGGCACACTCAACATCCCGACGCGATCGACCAGCACCGCGATATGCGTGCCGTCGGGTGACCAGGCGGGACCCGACAAGGAACCCTGCTCGTGGGTCAGCTGCAGATCCGCGGCGGTCGCAAGGTCCCGAATCCAGAGATCCATGTGCCCGCCGCGATCGCTGACGAAGGCGAGGCGCCGGCCGTCGGGCGACCAGGCCGGGTCGATGTCGACGGCGGGATCGTTGGTCAGCTGAATCGGCGAGCCGCCGATCGGCATCAGCCAGAGGTCGCCGAGCGCAGTGAACGCCACCGCCTTTCCGTCAGGAGATACCACCGGGTTGACGATGCCGGCGACCCGCTGAGGATCGTCCGGTTCGAGCGGGCGGTGCGCGATCGAGAACGTTCGACGCTGCAGCGAAACGCTTGCGGAAAACGGAATCGTTCGCTGCTCTTGCCCTGACGCGTCGGCTCTCACGATGTGGCCGTTGGCGGTATAGATGAATTCGGTCGGCGAAATCCACTGCGGCCGGAACGGGAACACGTCGCCGCTCTTCGAGAGCCATACGATGCGTCCCGACGTCGAGCCGTTGCCGCTGGCGTTCAGGTTGCCGTCTACGGTGGTGAAGGCGACTGCGGTTCCGTCAGGACTCCATCCGGCGCCGGCCGGCATGCCGTGACTGTCTTTTGTCGAGACCAGCAGACGCTCGCGGCCGGAGGCGTCCACCATCCACAGACCCGGCGCGGCGTCGCGGGGCTGGTGGCCTTCGTCGCGGGAGGCGAACGTGATCTCTTGGTCGTTGGGTGCCCACGACGGCATGCTGCCATCGCGCCTGCTGATCTGGCGCACCTCGCGGCTGGCGACGTTGACCGTCCAGATTGTGGTGATGCCGCCGAAGCGATCGGACGAGAAGGCGATCCTGGTGCCGTCGTGCGACCACGCCGGCTCGCGGTCGTCGAAGACGCCGCTTGTCAGCGCTCGGGGGTCTCCGCCCGCTCTCGGAATCGTATACACATGCCAGGTGCCGTCGTCGTATCCCTGGAACGCGAGGGTCGTGCTGTCGGGTGACCAGGTCGGCTGACGCGCTTCGAACTGATCGGGGGTAATCTTCCGGGCGGTGCCGCCGCTCATGGGCAGAATCCAGATCGAGCCGACGAGATCGATGGCGATGAAACGGCCGTCGGGCGATGCCGCGGCGGCCATCGACGTGCCCTCGGTCAACGTCAGATCGATTTGTCGAACCGACGCGTCCTGAAATCCGACCAGGGTGAGCGTCAGCGCAGCGCACAGCAGCAGGCGCGCACTCATCGCCGGGATCGGTTATTTCGACGTTCTGGTCTTGCCGGCGGCCTTTTTCGCGCCGCCGCTCTTCCTGGCGAAGGTCTTTTCGGATGCGGTCTTCTTCGTGGCAACGCCAGGAGCCGCGGACTTCGCCGCTCGACTCGGCTTTGCCTTCGCGGCCTTCGCGCCCGTTTCGCGACCGGCTTTGATCGCGGCGGCGCGCTCGATGATCGACTCGAACATCTTGCCGGTGTCGCCACCCTTGGCCGGGCGGTTCGAGTGCCAGATGGCAGGATTTTCCTCGGCGAGGATGTCCTCGAAATCGCCGTCGCTCTTCACGCTGCGCGGCGCAAACTCCGCGATGTCGACGTCGCCTGACCAGTCGTCGCGGTGCTTGATCAGCAACCAACTGCGTCCTTCGCCGCCTTCGCGGGCGCCGTAGAATCGTCCGCTGGTTTTGACCAGCACCCACGAGCCCTTGAGCTTGTAGCCCTCGAGTGTGAACTTCAGGTCGCCCTTCTTCAACGCCGCGTCTACATCGTCCTGTTCTGGCGTCCAGGTGCCGCGGTCCCACAACATGACGATGCCGGCGCCATAACCTTCCGGAATCACACCTTCGAAATCGCCGTACGCGACCGGATGATCCTCGACGTGCATGGCCAGCCGTTTTGTTTTCGGATCGAGCGACGGCCCTTTTGGCACGGCCCACGAGAGCAGCACACCGTTGTGTTCCAGTCGAAGGTCGTAATGCAGATGACTCGCAAGATGCTTCTGAACGCAGAAGAACCGCTGGCCTCGACCGGACGCGACCGTCCCTTCCGGCTCAGGCGTCTTCTTGAAGTCGCGCTTCTTCTTATATTCCTCGAGTGCCATCACCGCTCCCCAACGCTAGGCGCGCACCTCGCACCGAGCACTTCGCACCCCGCACCAAGCACCGCACCCCGCACCTAGCACCTAATTAACATCTCCCATCAACCGCTTGATCGGCGGCGTCAGTGCGAAAAGCACGAACCCTGCCGCCAGGCCGACGGCCGCGATGGCGCCGAACAGGCTCGGCAGCGGCATCGATCCGTACAGCGAAGAAAGGCGGCCGCCGACGAAGTTGCCGACCGAGATCGCCAGGTAGAAAACACCCATCATCAGCCCGACGACGCGGGTCGGCGCCAGCTTCGAGGTGGCGCTGAGTCCAACCGGGCTCAGCGACAACTCGCCCCACGTATGCAGGAGGTACGTCACCACCAGCCACCATGGGGCGACTTTGACGCCGTTCTCGGCCAGGATGGCGGCCACGACCAGCAGGCCGTACCCCGCTCCGACGAAGAGCAGACCGAGACCGAACTTGGCCGGGCTCGACGGTTCGCGCCGGCCGAGTTTCATCCACAGCCAGGCAAAGATCGGCGCAAACGTGATGATGAACAGCGGCTGGAGCGACTGGTAGTAGCTGCTTGGAAAGGTCCAACCAAGCACAGACGTTCTCGTGTTGCGGTCGCCGAAAAGATTCAGTGTCGAACCGGCCTGCTCGAACTCCGACCAGAAGATCACTGAGGCGATGAACAGGGCGCCGATCGCGTAGAGACGGCGCCGCTCGGCTGGTGTCCAGTCGGCGGCGAAGAACATCCACCCGAAGAACACGATGACGATTCCGATTAGGACGTAGCCTGCGGCGTCGGCGACCTGCTTTGCCGTGATCGGCATCGCTCCGGAATACATCCCGAACACGATGGCGACGAGCGCGACCACGGTGAGCACGCCGCCGATGGTCGAACGTGCCTTGAGCTTGGCGGCGGCTTCAGGCGACGCTGCCGGCGAGGGATGCAGCCCTGCGTCGCCGAGGTACTTGCCGCCCATCACGTACTGGATCACGCCGCACACCATGCCGAGGCCGGCCGCCGCAAAGCCGACGTGCCAGTTGACGCGCTGGCCGAGATAACCGCACACCAGCGGCGCGATGAACGCGCCGAGGTTGATCCCCATGTAGTAGATCGAGAAGCCGGCGTCGCGTCGCGTGTCGCCCGGTCCATACAGCCCGCCGACGATCACCGCGGTGTTGCCCTTCAGGAATCCGGTGCCGACCACGATCAGCGTCAGTCCGATGTAGAACGTGGCGAGTGACTGAAACGCCATGCTGAAATGGCCAATCGCGATGATGATGCCGCCGTAGAGCACCGCGCGCCGCTGGCCGATGAGCCGGTCGGCGATCCAGCCTCCCGGCAGGCTGGTCATGTACACCATCGAGGTGTACAGCCCGTAAATCGCGCCCGCGACCGCGGTGTCGAAACCGAGACCGCCCGCGGCGATCGGCGCCGTCATGAACAGGATGAGTAACGCCCGCATGCCGTAGTAGCTGAATCGTTCCCACATCTCGGTGAAGAAGAGGGTGGACAGCCCGCGGGGATGACCGAAGAATGCACGGTCGTACGAAGCGGGCCCCGCGACGGCAACAGGCATGGTGCCGGAAGAATACAATGATTGTGTCGTGACGCGCAGCGCCGTCCTTGTCAGCACATACGAAATGGGACGCCAACCTTTTGGCCTGGCGTCCGCGTCGGCGTGGCTGCGCGCCGAGGGGTGGAGCGTCACGTGTCTCGATCTCGCGAAGCAGCGGCTGCGCGATGCGGACGTGGCGGCCGCGGATCTGGTCGCGTTTCACCTGCCGATGCACACCGCCACGCGGCTCGCGGGACCGGTGATTGCGAGAGTGCATCACATCAACCCCGCCGCCCGGCTCTGTGCCTTTGGACTCTACGGACCGCTCAACCAGGAGTGGCTGCGATCGCTCGGCATCACCGACGTGCTCGGCGGAGAGTTCGAAGAGGAACTCGCGTCGTTGGCCAAAGATGTCGCTGCGGCGCGTGCGACGGTTCCCGGCAGCAGGCCTGGCTCGCTGCCGAAGATCCACTTCCTGGTACCGGACCGCAGCGGATTGCCGGCGCTGTCGGCGTACGCGACGCTGCAGCGGCCCGACGGTGGACGAAGCATGGTCGGCTATACCGAAGCCAGCCGCGGCTGTCGTCACTTGTGCCGGCACTGTCCGGTCGTTCCGGTTTACAACGGCCAGTTTCGCGTCGTCCAGCCGGAGATCGTCCTCGCCGACATCGCCGCTCAAGTTGCCGCCGGCGCCGGGCACATCACCTTCGGCGATCCGGATTTCTTCAACGGCCCGACCCACGCCATGCGGATTGTCGAGGCGTTGCACGAGGCCCATCCGTCGGTCAGCTACGACGTCACGATCAAGGTCGAACATCTGCTACGTCACCGCGATCTCATCCCGCGCCTGTCGGCAACCGGCTGTGCGTTCGTCATCAGCGCGGTCGAATCGGTGGACGATGGCGTGCTTGGCATATTCGACAAGGGCCACACCCGCGCGGATTTCATCACAGCGGTCGGCGTCTGCCGCGATGCCAGAGTCACGCTGGCGCCGACGTTCGTGGCGTTCCACCCATGGCTCACCCTCGAGTCGTACTGCGAGCTGCTCGACACCATCGAGCAGCTCGATCTGGTCGATCACGTCGCGCCGATTCAGCTGGCGATCCGGCTGCTGGTGCCCGACGGCTCGCGACTGCTGACGCTGCCCGAGATGCGGCAGCATCTCGGCGCCTTCGATGCGAACACGCTGACGCATCGCTGGTCGCATCCCGATCCGCGCGTCGATTCGCTCCAGGCCGAGGTGATGGCGCTGGTCGGAGTGCGGCTGGCGACCGATCGCCGGTTGCTCTTCGAGCAGGTGAGGGACCTCGCTCGCGACCGGGCGGGATTGCCGCCGGCGCCAGCCGATACACATCCGGCGCGCGCGCGGGCCACCGTGCCGTACCTCAACGAACCTTGGTACTGTTGAGCGGAGCCCAGCGCAGAGCAGGTGGCTCTGTTATGACCCTCGACGGCCGGTCGCGATGAAGCGAATCCTGCTGCTCGCCACGACGACCGGCTACCAGACCCGTGCGTTTGGCGAAGCGGCGGAGCGGATTGGGGCGGAGCTTGTCTTCGCGACCGATCGGTGTCATCTCCTCGACGACCCCTGGCAGGACAGTGCCATTCCGATCCGTTTCTACGAGGAGGATGCGGCAGTCGCGGCGATTGTCGAAGCCGCCAACACTCTTCCGATCGACGGTGTGCTGGTGGTCGGCGATCGCCCGACGGTGATCGGCGCGCGAGTTGCGGAAGCGCTTGAATTGCCCGGCCATCCGCCCGGCGCTGCGGCCGTGGCGCGGCACAAGTTGAAAACGCGCGAGTGTCTCAGAAACGCGGGCCTGCCGGCACCCTGGTTCGTCCCGCTGGCGATCGAAGACGATTCAGCCCCGGCCCAACCGTTGAGCTTTCCGTGCATCGTCAAACCGGTGGCACTTTCGGGCAGCCGCGGTGTGATCCGGGCCAACGATCCCGGTGAGTTCGCATCGGCGCTCGATCGTCTTCGTAGGCTACTGCGATCGCCGGAGATCCGGGCCGAACGGGACGCGTCACTCGAGGCCGCACTCATCGAAGAGTTCATCCCGGGAGCCGAGTACGCAATCGAAGGACTGATGCACCGCGGCCGGTTTCAGCTACTGGCACTGTTCGACAAGCCCGATCCACTCGACGGACCCTTCTTTGAGGAGACGATTTATCTCACGCCGTCTTCCGCATCGAGCACGATCCAGAGCGCGATCGCAATCGCCGTCGCGGAGGCGGCGTCGGCGATCGGCCTGAGTCAGGGACCAGTTCATGCGGAATGCCGCGTCAGTGACTTGCCGGAAACCGGCGCGACGCGCGTGTTTGTCCTCGAAGTCGCGGCGCGCCCAATCGGTGGCTTGTGTGCCAGGGCCCTGCGATTTCAATCCGCGTGGCCGGAGCTGCCGTCCGAGATTTCACTCGAGGAACTGCTCCTGCGTCACGCACTCGGCGAAGATCCCTCCCGGTATCGCCGGGAGCCGTCGGCCTCAGGCGTGATGATGATTCCGATTCCGCGCCGTGGAATCTATCGCGGGGTCGACGGCGTCGAGGTCGCGCGCCGTCTGCGCTACATCGAGGATGTCCGGATTACGGCGAAGGCCGATCAGTTGCTGGTGCCGCTTCCGGAAGGCGCGAGCTATCTCGGTTTCATCTTCGCGCGCGCCGGCAACGTCGCAGACGTGGAACGGGCGCTGCGCGCGGCACACGCCTCGCTGACGTTCGCGGTTGCCCCGGAATTCCCGCTGATCGCACCCGGGCAAATGCACTACAATCGCGAGCATGGCTGATTCCTGCGGGCCTTCGACGCCGCCACCGCCCTCGACGAACAAGAGCGGACGCATGGTGATGTGCGTCAAGTTCCAGAAGGAGCTGCCCGGACTCGACACGCCGCCGTGGCCTGGCGACCTTGGTCAGCGCGTGTTCGATAACGTGTCCAAAGATGCCTGGAAACTCTGGGAGGAGCGCATGAAGATGATCCTCAACGAGTACCGGCTGATGCCGTGGCAGAAGGAAGCGCAGGATCTGGTCGCCAAGCACATGGAAGATTTCTTCTTCGGCGACGGCGCGGCGTTGCCACCAGGCTACGTACCCCAACAAGCGAAGTGACCCCGTCCGATCCTGAGTCCCGGCACCGCGCCTGCTGGTACGGCCGGCGCACCCGCGACATTCCCCCCGATGTCGGCTCGCACACGATCGCTGATGGCGAGCTCCTGTTCTGTGCACACCCAATGTGGTTTCCGGTCGTCGGCTACCAGTTCGACGTGAGGAACTGCGCCGACTGTGACTATTTCAGGCCGATTCGGGCCGCGATTCCGCTTGGCCGCTAGCGCAGTCATTCGCTACTTCCGCCCAGCCCTTCTGTAGCGATCTGCTGCAACGCCGGTTACCCAATTTCGGCGGGGTGGCGGCCAACCTCCCGAAAAATCAGTAATTTAGCGGGTCGTAACTTCTGCACAAAGAGGCACGGAGTTTGATATTGGTCGAGCGTGACCATTCTGCTGGAAGCCCCCGGCGACGACGAGTCGGACGGGGACGAAGCGCCGGAGACGCCGCGCGACGAGCCGCGTCCCCCACGCGTGCAGGATCCCCCGCCGCAGCCGGACCCCAAGGGTCCGTATGTGGTTGGACCTCAAAGTAACCAAACGGAGGCTGAGCGGTGATTATGGCTGAACGAAAAGAACGTCGTGGATTCGCATCGATGTCCCCAGAGAAGCAGCGCGAAATTGCGAGCAAGGGCGGACGCGCCGCCCACGAGAAGGGCACGGCTCACGAGTGGACGGCCGACGAGGCCCGCAATGCCGGCCGCAAGGGTGGTCAGGTCAGCCGCGGTGGTCGCGGTCGGCTCCCGGAGCCGACAAGCGATAATGCCCATAATATGAGCCAAACTGGTAATAATGACGTGATCAGCGAGCGCGTTCCGGCCGACAATGGAGAATGAGAAGTACGCGCGAGCTGACGCGATGGAGGCGACTAACAATGGGAAGACGCGTAGTGTTGGGTTGGGCATTGGCGTGCGCGGTCGCGGTGAACGCGAGCGCGCAGTCCGGTCCTTCCGGGACATCCACGGATCAGAGTCAGTCGGGATCCCAAACCGCATCCTCGTCGGCGAACACTCCGATGGAGACGCGTCCAGCCACGAACACGTTCTTCGGCGACACTGGGTTGTGGTTTGTGCCGACAGCCGAAGTGCTCCCCGACGGAAAGTGGTCAGGTAGCGTTTACCGGCGGGGCACCAACTGGCAACAGGGCTACACGAACGTCGCCGACTTCGCCGGCACCTTCGCGTACGGCCTGAAGGGTCGCGCTGAAATCTTCGGCTCGTTCCTGGTGGATACGCGCATCGATCGCGACACACGGCCATTGTTCAATACCGATCCAACCGTTGGCGGCGTCATCGCTAGTTATCCGAAAGTTCACCAGTACTGGACCGGCGACAACGTGGGCGACCTGTATCTCGGCGTCAAATACAACTTCTGGTCTCAGTACCAGCAGAAGCCGTTGGCGATTGCGGTCCGCGGCATCGTCAAGCTGCCGACCGGCAGCGTTGATGCCGGCGTCAGCACCGGCAAGCCGGACTTCAGTGTCGACGCGATCTTCAGCAAGGAAACGGCGAACCAGGCGGTCGAGCTCTCGGGGTACGTCGGCTACGAGTTCCTCGGCAATCCCGACGGGTTCAATACGCCCGGCGCGGCATTCCGGTGGGGCGGCGGCGCTGGTTTCCCGTCGCGCGGCATGATTCGCGGCGTCGCTGAACTGAACGGCCAGATTCCGAGCAGCAGCACGGCGACGCTGCTGAGCGGGACGTCGGTCATCGGCACGGATCTGAGTTTCGCGCCCATCACCTCCAACACCGAGAACCTGACGCGATTCACCCTCGGCGTGACGTTCCAGGGCAAGGGCGGCTTCTTCGGGGGTGTCGGTCTGAGCTGGAATTTCCCTTCGCTCAGCCGCGTCGGTTCGTTCACCGACGATGTGAGCGTCACCGGCGACTACATCGACTATCAGTTCCGCATCGGCTACCACCCGGGCGTCCGCAAGTACGTCGCGCCGGTTCCGGAGCCGCCGCCACCGCCGCCAGCCGCACCTGCTCCCGCGCCGGTGCACAACCTGTCAGTGAAGGCCGAATGCAACCCGTGCACGGTGGAAGTGGGCCAGAGCTCGACGGTTACCGCCACGGTCGCGGATTCGATCAGCTGCAGCGTGACGTATCGCTGGGCGGCGCCGAACGGCGTCGTTGCGCAGCCGTCCGAACGCTCGACGCGGTGGACCGCGCCGAACCAGGAGGGCACCGTGCCGGTGACGGTCACGGTGACGTGCCCGACCGACAACAAGACGGGTTCCGATACGGTCAACATTCAAGTGACCAGAGCCCCGGTGAAGAACTACACGTTCGAAGACGTGTATTTCGACTTCGACCGCTACTCGCTGCGGCCGGAAGCCACCCGCGTGCTCGACGAGGCGATTACCGCGCTTCGTGACAACCCGACGCTGCGCGTGGAAATCGAAGGCCACACCTGCAGCATCGGCACCGCCGAGTACAACCTCGCGCTCGGCGACCGCCGCGCGAACGCCGTCAAGGACTACCTGGTCAGCCGCGGTGTTTCGACCGACCGGCTGCACACGGTCAGCTACGGCGAAGAGCGTCCGAAGTACGACAACAGCCGTGAAGAAACCCGCCGCCTCAACCGTCGAGCGGCGCTGGTCGTCAACCTGAGATAGCGCAATTCCCTGAGGCTGGAGACCGGGCGAACAGGCCCGGTCTCCGGTTTCAGCCGTCAGCCGCCCGTCATTCGCCGGTCCAGTCCTTGGCCCGGTAACTCGAGACCGCCCCTAACGCTCCAGGGGCCACCGGAAGGGGTCTTCAATGAAATTCATCAACCTGTATCTGTTCGGTTTCTTCGTCCTCGTTGTCGGTGCGGTGCTCGCGCTCTGGCACGGAGGCGTGCTCGCACACGTCAGCGGCGCCTGGATCGCGATCGCGCTCGTGATCGTCGTCGGACTCGGCGTGATGTTCGCGGTCACCGCCGGCAAACCGACGATCACGGAAGAAAAGTGACCGCGCCGATCCCATCTGGCACGGGGTATGGTTCTCTATGCTCGCGATGCGCGTCAGATGGTCGGCGTGTGCAATTTTTGCGTGCACGCTCTCGATGTTCGGCTGTCAGGACGAAGGCACGGTTGTTGTTCACAGCCTGAAGTTCAACGGTGTCCACTCCGTAGACGAAGGACGGCTGAAGGGCGCGCTCGCGACCAAAACGAGCTCCCGGATCCCCTGGGGCAAGAAAACCTTCTTCGACCGCACCCGCTTCGACGCCGACCTGAAGCGTGTCCAGGCGTTCTACGCGGATCGCGGCTTTCCTGACGCCCGAGTCACTGCGTTCGACGTCAAACTGAATGACAAGCAGGATCGTGTCGACCTGACGGTGACCATCAGCGAAGGCAAACCGGTTGTCGTGACCGCCGTCGCCTTCAGCGGTTTCGACGGAATCCCGCCCGAACATCTCGCCGACCTGCAAAGCAAGGCTCCGCTCAAAGTCGGACAGCCGAGGGACCGCCAGGTCGTGGTCGCGACCCACGACATGGCCGTGAACGAGCTGAAGGACCACGGCTTTCCATACGCCAAGGTGTCAACCGGAGAAGACGATGGCGGCGATGGACGGCAGGCTTCGATGACCTTTACAGCGGAGCCGGGCAAGCTGGCTCACTTCGGCACCGTCGAGGTCGCCGGCAATACCAGCGTCGGCGACAACGTCATCGAGCGCGAGCTGACGTTCAAGCCCGGGGAGCTGTTCGACCGCAGCAAGGTGCAGAACTCGCAGCGGCGGCTCTACGGTCTCGAGCTGTTTCAGTTCGCCAACGTGGAAACGCAGGACACCGACCAGCAGCCCGAAGACGTCCCGATCCGAGTGACGGTGGCTGAAGGCAATCACCAGCGGGTCAATTTCGGCGTCGGCTATGGCACCGAAGAAAAAGCGCGGGTGGACGCGGAGTATCACCACGTGAATTTTCTCGGCGGCGCCCGATCGGCGGGCGTCCACGTGCGGTGGTCCTCGCTCGATCGCGGCGTCCGGGTCGATTTCGTGCAGCCGTATTTCATCGCGCCGCACTTCTCGCTCGGCCTCGACGGTCAGCAGTGGTACACCTTCACGCCGGCCTATAACTCGATCACGACCGGTGGCAAAGTCAACTTCACGCACCGCGAGAATCCGAACACGTCGTGGACGGTCTCGTTGACCAACGAGCACGACAGCAGCACGATCTCCGATACCGTCCTGAACGATCCCACGCTGAGGAGCAGTCTGATCGCGCTCGGGTTGAATCCCGACACCGGCGAACAGAACGGCACCATCAGCTCGGTAGGCATCGACTTTCAACACTCGACCGCCGACAGCCTGCTGAACGCGCATCACGGCTATCAGTTGTCGCTCCATTTCGAGGACGCCGGTACGATCCTTGGCGGCAGCTTCAACTTCGTCAACGCGTCCGGCGACGTGCGGCAATACCTCCCGATCAACGACAACGTCGTGCTCGCGAGCCGGCTGCAGTTCGGCAATCTGCGACCTGCCGGCGATGACGAGGCCAATATCCCGTTTGCGAAGCGCTACTTTCTCGGCGGCGCCACCAGCGTCCGCGGCTGGGGGCGTTTCGAAATCAGCCCGCTGACCGAGTCCGGGCTTCCGATCGGCGGCGACAGCCTGCTCGCGTTCAGCGAGGAGTTGCGCGCGGCGCTACACGGCAATCTCGGCGCCGTCTTTTTCCTCGATGTCGGCAATGTCTGGGCGAAGTCATGGGCGTTCGATCTGACTGACCTCCGGTACGCGATCGGCCCCGGTCTGCGCTACCAGACACCAGTCGGTCCGCTCCGTTTGGATTTCGGCTATCAGCTCAATCCGATTCCGAATCTCCAGGTCAACGGCGAGCCGCAGACGCGTCGATGGCGGATCCACTTCAGTATCGGGCAGGCCTACTGAGGTGAGACGTCTCGTCCACGTTCTGACGATCGTCGCAACCCTGATCGTCGGCGCGGCTGCCGCGGCGGCGATCGTGTCGCAGACGTCGTGGTTCAAGAACTGGCTGCGCGGCTACATCGTCCGGGCCGCGAACGAGTACGTGAATGGAACGGTGTCGATCGAGCGCCTGGGCGGCAACCTGTTTTTCGGCGTCGAGATGGAAAACGTCGGGCTGTCGATGGATGGCAGCGAGGTGGTGGCGGTCAAGAGTCTGGGGCTCGACTACAACGTGTTCCAGCTGATCGCGCGCGGATTGTCGGTGGACAACATTCGACTGAGTCAGCCGGTGATTTACCTGCGACGGGACGGCAACGGCTGGGAACTGAGCCGCGTGATCAAGAAGCAGGCGGTCGAAGCCGATCGCAGCGGTCCGGCCCGGCCGGTGTCGATCGATGCAATCAACATCAGCGACGGTTCCGTCCTACTCGATTCGCCGCTCGATACGGCGGACATCAAAGTGCCGCGCCGAATTGAGCACCTTGATGCCGCGCTGTCGTTCAAGTACGAGCCGGTGCGTTATTCGGTTGAGATTTCCCGCGTGTCGTTTCAATCGTCGGCGCCGGAAATCGCGCTGAACGCGCTGTCGGGCGGCGTGTCGGTGAAAGACGACACCATCTTTCTCGACAGACTCGCGCTGAGAACTGCGAAATCGACTCTGTCGGTGTCAGGGGCGGTCCAACAATACCTGAGTCGCCCGGTCTTTAATCTGCAGGTCAGGTCCGACAAGCTGTCGCTGCCGGAAATCGCGCAGGTCGTGACTCCGTTGGCTGGAATCCAGCTCGAGCCGTCGTTCAGTCTGAAAGCCGCCGGACCGCTCGATCGATTGAACCTCGAGGCGGATGTGCAATCGTCGGCGGGACGCTTCAACGGGACGATCGTCGCGGATGTGCTCGGACCCAGCCAGTCGGTGGCTGGATCCCTATCGGTTCGGCATCTCGATCTGGCGCCGATTCTGAAGGATCCAAAACAGAAGAGCGACCTCACCGCGGATGCGCGGGTGAACCTGCGCGGCGAGGCACTCGCCAACGTCGAGGCGCTGCACGGCGATCTCGAATTGGATTCTCCACGCGTGGCTGCCGCCGGCTATGTCGCTGAGCAGCTTCATGCGAAGGCTAAAGTCGATGGCCGCCAGTTACGGATTCTCGAAGGCAGAGCCGTCGCGTACGGCGCTCGAGTGACGGCATCGGGCGGCGTCATGCTGCCGGCGCCAGGGGTGACACCGCCTGCGACCGTCTTCGACCTGCGCGGCGACGTCGGGAATCTCGATCTGCGCCGGCTCCCCAAAGAGCTCAACCTGCCGCCAGCTGATACCGACGTCAGTGCGTCGTATCACGCGGCCGGTTCAACCGGCTCTGGCGCGGCGGCTGACGAGACCAGAGCGGTGGTCAATCTGCGGTTCGAGCCATCGACAATTGCCGGAGCGCGGATTTCGGCGGGTTCCACCGCGAACGTGACGCTCGCCGGCCAGAATATGAGCTACAGCGCCGATGCGACGGTTGCCGGCCTCGATCTGGAGCGTGTCGGGAACGAATTTCGGCTGCCAGCGTTGGCCGACTCTCGTTACGCCAGCCGCATCAACGGTCACGTGACAATGAACGGCCGCGGCACGTCGGCGCACGATCTGGATCTGGCGGCGAACGGAACAGTGAACGAGTCGGCGATCATGGGCGGACAGATCCCGCGTCTCACCTTCGATGCCACTGTGGCGCACGATTCGGCGCACGTCAAAGCCGAGGGAGATTTCTCCGGATTCGATCCAGCCGTGCCGAGCGGAAAGCCCGCGCTGAAGGGAACGGCCGCCGGGTCGCTCACGCTGGATGCGACGCTCATGACTCTGTCCGGCGGCGTAACAGTGGACAGCGTTCAGGCGGACGCGAGGCTGACGCTCGCGCCATCGACAATTGGTGGAGTCGCGCTGACGCGTGCGTCGGTCGATGCCAGCTACCGGGACTCGATCGCTGATGTCCGTACTCTCGAGGCGGTTGGGCCGGACATTCAGGTGACCGCGCACGGTCTCGTGGCGTTCGACGAAACCGGAAGTTCCAATCTCCAGGTCCACGCGGAAGCGACCGACCTCGCGTCAATCGGCAAGCTCGCCGATGCACCCCTGGACGGCATCGCCAAGGTGGATGCGACGGTCACCGGCAACAGACACGAATTTCAGGCCGCCGGCACTGTCACCGCTGGCGATCTCGCGTATGGCAGCGTCAGTGCGTTGACGGTTGCCAGCAACGTCACCGCGAAGATTCCTGACCTCGATGCGGTCCGTGCGACCGTTGACGCCACCACGCATGCCACGTTCATCACGGTCGCCGGGCAGAACGTCAACGAGCTCGAGGCCAAGACGACGTATCGGGATCAGCAGCTGGATTTCGACGCGACTGCGAAGCAGCCGCAACGAACCGCCGATCTTTCCGGATCGGCGCTGATCCACACCGATCATCAGGAAATACACTTGAAGCGTTTGAATCTGCAGGCGCAGGGCCAGACGTGGCGGCTTGCCGGCGATGAACTCGCGACCATCCGCTACGCGAAGGAAGGCGCCGTGACCGTCGAGCAGGTTGCTCTGTCGAACGGCGACCAGCAAATCGCCGCCGACGGTACCTTCGGCCGCAGCGGCGACGCCATGACCGTCACGCTGACCAACGTTGATCTCGCCGGCGTCAATGCGTTACTGCTGCGGCCTCCGCAGTTCACGGGCCGGCTCAACGCGTCCGCAAAGGTCGGCGGTACCAGCGCCGCCCCGTCGGTGGACGGGACCTTTGCGGTGACGCAGGGTGGATTCCAGCAGTTCCGCTATGACACCTTTGACGGAACCGTGCGGTACGCGGGCGCCGGAGTGACAGTCGATACGAAGCTCCAGCAGAGTCCGACGACGTATCTGACCGCGAAGGGATACTTGCCGGCGGCGCTGTGGAAGGGCGGAGACAGCAGCGACGCCGCATCGGCGCGACCGGACGACCGGATCGATCTCCACGTCGAAAGCACGCCGATCGACCTCGGGCTCGTGCAGGGTTTCACCAGCGCCGTGAGCAAGGTGACCGGTACGCTGCAGGCGAAGATCGACGTTGCGGGCTCGGCCGCGGATCCTCGTCCCACAGGTACGATCTCGGTCGCTCACGGGGCGTTCACCGCCGTGGACACGGGCGTCGCCTACACCAACATGACCGGCCGGCTCGATCTGCTGCCCGACAAGGTTCACATCGACAACCTCTACGTCCTCGACAATCACAACGCCGCGCTGTCGATCACCGGCGACCTCGCGATCCGCGAGGGCCACGTGGGCGGTGTGCAGCTGTTCGTGACCTCGCGCGATTTCAAGATCGTGGACAACAAACTGGGAAACATCCGGATCAACAGCGACCTCGAGATCGAGGGGCAGTTGAGCGCGCCCAGGATCGACGGTGAGCTGGCGGTCAATACTGGCCAGGTCGGGCTCGACGAAGTGCTGTCGCGGCTGAATGATTCTCCGTACGCCCCCAACCAGGTCTCCTATACGAACGACGAGGCGAAACAGGGAGACAGTCCATTCGATCCGCTGCAGATTCAGGTCCATCTGACCGTTCCGAACGATCTGGTCGTGAAGGCCAACGATCTCCAGGCGCCCGGCGCGCCGATCGGCCTCGGTGCGATCAACGTCACGCTCGGCGGTGATCTCTGGGTCAGCAAGGCGCCCTGGGATCAGGTCCGGCTGGTTGGCCGCGTGAACACGGTGCGCGGGACCTACGACTTTCAGGGACGCCGCTTCGACATCCTGCGCGACGGCCAGGTTCGCTTCGACGGCACGGACACCCTCGATCCCGTGCTCAATGTCCGTACCCAGCGCGTGATTCAGGGCGTCACCGCGAACGTTACCCTGAGCGGCACGCTCACCAAGCCGGTCGTCCTCCTCACCAGCACGCCGCCGCTCGAGCAGGGGGACATCCTGTCGCTGATCGTGTTCAACCAGCCGATCAATCAGCTGGGTGAAGGGCAGCAGACGTCGGTGGCGACGCGCGCGCAGCAACTCGCCACCGGGGCGGTCGCGGGCGAGGTCGCCCAGTCGATCGGCAAGGTGCTCGGCGTCGACACGTTCGAGATCGGCACCGCGCCCGAGAGCGGAGCGGCGGCGCACATCACGGTGGGGCAGCAGGTTGGCAAGAACCTCTACGTCAAGGTGGAACAGGACGTCGGCGATCAGAACCAGACCAGTTTCATCGTCGAGTACGAGCTGACGAAATGGCTGCGGCTGCGCACCAATTTCCTGCAAGGATCACCCACGACTCAGCAGCTTTTTCAGCGCGCGGCCGACAGCGGCATCGACCTGCTGTTCTTCTTCAGCTACTAGACGGGCTGCGGTAGGCAACGAGATCGTCGCTCATGCCGGAGAAAGATTGATGGACTTCGTTGCGCCGGCGGCTACGCCGTCGCCAGCGACGCGACCTGAACTCGTGCGTCGTTGAAACAGGCGCCGTCGCCGATGTCGGTGAGCGTGTCCGGGACGAGCGAGGTGCCGGTCAGGTTGTTTCGGGTGTTGCGGCGCCAGATGCCCTTGGGCAGGCTGACGGTCCCGCAGCGGATCGCCGGCTCGACAACCAGCGGCACATGTACTTCGCCGAGCTCGTTGAAGACCCGCACCAGATCTCCTTCGTCCAGCCCTCGCACTCTTGCATCATCCGGGTGCATGAGCAGCTTGACGTCCAGTCGTGGGAGCTCGGCAAGTGTCGAGCTGATCGTGCGCTCGCTGGCCGGTGAGATCAGGGTGAGCGGGAAGCGCTCGGTGGCGGGATCGGGCTGGAACCGGTAGAGGCCCATCGGTGCACTCGATTCGAGCGCGGCCGGGAAGAGATCGACCTTGCGATTCGGTGTGTTTGGAAACACGTCCACGAACTGAATCGGCGCCGGTCCGCACGGCGGCGTCGGCATCGTCCCGGCGCTCAGGTCCGACCCGATCGTGCCCGGCAGCTCTCCCAGTACTTTGACCATGAGATCCAGTTCGCCTTTCGGCTCGTCTTCAGACAGCAGGCCCAGACGGGCGGCAAGCGCCCCGAAGACGTCGGCATTCGTCCGTGATTCGCCGACCGCATCAATCACCGGCCGGCCAAGGTCCATGGTGATCGACCCGTAACCCTTGGCGAAATCGTAGCCTTCGAAGAACGTGGTATTCGGCAGCAGCACGTCAGCGTAAAGAGCGGTGTCGGTCATCACCTGTTCGAACACCACCGTGAAGAGGTTCTCGCGCTCGAGTCCCTTCAAGACGCGCCGCTGATCTGGTACGGTGGCGGCCGGGTTGCAGTTGTAAACGAACAGCACGTTGACTGGCGGATCGTCGTACTCGGTCAGCGCGCGCCCGAGCTTGTTCATGTTCACGATGCGCGTTGTGGTCTCCGGCGTGCCGATCCACGTTCGTTCAATGTTCCAAGACGAGGAGTTGCTCATCGAGTAGCCGCCGCCGCGGACACCGAACTTGCCGGCGACGCTCGGCAGGGCCAGGACCGCCATTGCGGCGTTGCCGCCGTTGCGGTTTCGCTCGAGACCCCAGCCGCAGCGAATCAGCGCTGGCGTGCTCGTCGCATAAAGTTCCGCAACCCGTTCGATCGCGGACGCCTCCAGACCCGAAACCTCTGCCGCGCGCTCGAACGTCCACGGTTCAGCGCGTTCACGCAGGGCGTCGGCTCCCGTGGTGTGCTCGTCCAAAAACGCCTGCGCGGCGCGGCCGGTCCTAAACAGATGACGATGGATGGCGAGCGCGACCACGACGTCGGTGCCGGGTTTGATCGGCAGATGCAGGTCGGCTGACTTCGCCAGCGCCGTCGTCCGCGGGTCGACCACGACGAGCGTGGCGCCGCGTTTTTGGGCCTCGCGGACGTACGGAATGATGTGAATGCCGGACGCCGACGGGTTCACGCCCCAGAGAATAATCAGCTTGGCTTCCGGATAGTCCGCGTACACCACCGACGGCATCTTGCCGTACAGAGCCGTATTGGCCGCGCCGGTCGGAGCGGCGCAGAGCGTGCGCGCGAGTCGCGAGGTTCCGAACCTGCGCCACAGCTGCGCGTCGATGTTGTCCTGGGTCAACAGGCCGTTGGAGCCGCCGTACGAGTACGGGAGAATCGATTCACCGCCGAACTTCGCTTTGGCCTCTTCGAAGCGAGTCGCGATCAGTTCGAGTGCATCGTCCCACGTGGCGCGCTTGAACGTGCCGCTGCCTTTGCGTCCGGTGCGGACCATCGGATACAGCAGGCGATCGGGGCCGTAGATCCGCTGATCGAACTTGCGGACCTTGGCGCAAATGTAGCCGTCGGTGACTGGATTCTTGTGCGAGCCGTCGATGGTGACGATCTTTCCCATCTGAACCGTGACCGCCAGACTGCAGGCGTCGGGACAGTCGAGCGGACATGCCGTCTCGACCACAGTGGTCGGACCGCCGAGCGCTCGATCATCCGCACGGTTGCGTTTCCGCGATGGAGCCATGCCGATACAATAACATTTCAGATGCGGCAGGTCGTGATTCTCGGCGGCGGATTCGGCGGACTGAACGCGGCGCGCGCGTTCGCCGGCGCGAACGTCGGGGTCACGCTGATCGACCACCACAACTACCATCTGTTCCAGCCGCTGCTCTACCAGGTCGCGACCGCCTCGCTGTCTCCGGGTGATGTCGCATCACCTATCCGCTGGATTCTGCGGAGGCAGAAAAATGTCGAGGTGCTGCTGGCCGAGGCACGCGAGATCGACCCGGTCAATAAACGCGTCGTCCTCGATCGCGGTTCGATCGCCTACGACGATTTGATCGTCGCGACCGGAGCCGCCCATTCGTACTTTGGTCAACCCGAATGGGAACCGCGCGCGCCCGGACTCAAGACGCTGGACGATGCGCTGGAGATGAGACGACGGGTGCTGCTGGCGTTCGAAGCGGCTGAACGCGAGACCGATCCGGCGAAGCAGCGGCGCCTGCTGACATTCGTGATCGTGGGCGGCGGGCCGACCGGCGTCGAACGGGCTGGTGCACTCGCCGAGATCGCGCGCCAGTCGCTGGTCCACGATTTTCGCCGCATCCGGCCCGAATCGGCACGGATCATTCTGCTCGAGGGCAGTCCCTACGTGCTGCCGCCGTTTCCCGATCCGTTGCGCGACCGGGCGCGGCGCTCGCTCGAGCGGCTTGGCGTCGAGGTCCGGACCGA
>DASXGC010000088.1:0-11730 GCA_036489235.1 Vicinamibacterales bacterium | reverse complement strand
GGTCCCGGCATCCCGGCCGACTTGCGCGAGAGCGTCTTCCGCCCTTTCTTCACCGCGAAGCGCAATGGCACCGGGCTTGGCCTGTCGCTGGTGCAGAAGATCATCGTTTTTCATAACGGACGTATCGCCATCACAACCGCGCCGCAGGGCGGCGCCAGCCTGCAAATCTCACTTCCGCTGATGGCCTGACGCACTTCCTGCCGCACGCGAAAGCTGGCCTGACGCAGTTTTCGCGCGTCCATCCTTGTTGCTGTCTCGTCGATCCCCGAATTCCCGGCCAAATTCACCAATCGCTGTTGTCTACCGTGCCGGATCGCCGGTTGCAGCCGTGCACGGTGTGCCCCGCGGTTTCTCGTTGCTGGAAGTTGTCGTTGCGACTTCGATTCTGGTGGTCGGAGTCGCGGGTGTGGCGCCGTTACTGGTCGTGGCTTCGCGGGCGAACCAATCCGCGCGCAACACGACGCTGGCGTCGCTGCTCGCGCAGCAGAAGATGGAGCAGTTGCGCGCCCTCGAGTGGGCAAGAGATCCATCGGGCGGGCTGCTCAGCGACGTGGACACCGATCTGACGGTGGCGTTTGCCGTAGGTAGCGGCGGTTCTGGCCTCCGGCCGTCGCCTGCCGGATCGCTCGACAGAAACGTCGACGGCTACTGCGATTTCATTGCTGCCGACGGTCGCGTGGTTGGGGGAGGGTCCGTGCCGCCCGCTGGTGCAGCCTACGTGCGCCGATGGTCGATCGAACCGCTGCCGCCCGACCCGGACGAAGCGCTCGTGCTTCAAGTACTGGTCACGCGTGATGGATCTCTGCCGATGTCGCCGGAGGACGTCCGGCTTACGAGTATCCGTGTGCGGGGAGGTCTCTAAGATGACTCGGAGCGCACGCGGCTTCTCACTGATCGAATCGATTGTCGCGATGGCCATCACGCTGACGGTGACGGCTGGCATCTTCGGCATGGTCCATCCCGCCCGTCGAACAACGGCGGCCGAGCTCGAAGTCGCCGATCTGCAGCAGCGCCTGCGCGTCGCCGCGGACGCATTGTCGCGGGATCTGTTGCTCGCCGGTGCGGGATCGTATCTCGGCCCTCACGACGGCGCGCTCGGTTTGTATCTTCCGCCCGTGATGCCGTCCCGGCAGGGAGCCACCGGCGACGATCCGCCCGGTGCGTTCACGAACGATCGCATCACGCTGCTCTACGTTCCCCCCACCGCGGCTGAAACGACGCTACTCGCAGATCTCACGCCCGGATCGCTGACGATGGAGCTGGCGCCGAAAGCCGGTTGCCCAGGCGGCGCGAACCTCTGCGGATTTGCCAGGAATCTCTCCGTGCTCGTGTACGACGAACATGGCAACTACGATCTCTTCCCGGTCGAGAGCGTGGACGATGGCCTGTCCCAGATCATCGTCAGCAAACCTCCCGATGCGCTCTCGACCACGTATGCGGCAGGCGCGAAGGTCGTGGAGGCAGTGAGCCGGACGTATGCGCTCAGAACAGATCCGGCGACGGGTTCGCTGCAGTTGACAACCTACGACGGCACCTACAACGCCGAAGTTCCTGTCGTCGATCACGTCGTACGCCTGTCGTTCGACTATTTTGGCGAGCCGCTGCCACCCGCAATATCGCGACCGCTCAGCGATGAATCAGGTCCGTGGACAACCTACGGACCGAAGCCGCCCGACTCCACGGTCAAACCGACCGCCTATCCCGCCGGCGAAAACTGCGCGTTCGCGCGCGACGCAGATGGCGAGCCCGTGCCGCGCCTGGCAACGCTTGGGGCCGGTCCCGGACTCGTCCAGCTGACGGCCGCGCAGTTGACCGACGGCCCGTGGTGCCCGGACGCCGCGAACGCCAATCGCTGGGATGCGGACCTGCTGAGGATTCGAAAGGTGGCGGTGACGCTTCGGGTCGAAGCGGCCGCGCCGATGCTGCGAGGACCGGCAGGTCCGCTGTTCCTGAATGGCGGCAGCGCGCGAGGCGGTCTCGCCTGGGTGCCCGATCAGGAAGTGCGATTTGAAATCGCGCCGCGTAATCTGAATCTGGGTCGATAGCGTGAAGACAGATCTTGCGCGCGAGGACGGAATCGCACTGCTGGTCGCCATCATGGCGACGCTGCTGCTGACCGCCCTTGCCGGTGCGATGGTGCTCACGACCACCTCGGAAACAATCATCGCGGCGAACTTTCGTCGAGCCGCCGAGGAACTCTACGCGGCCGATGCGGGACTCGAGCGCGTCATCGACGAGCTGCGGTCGGTGCCGGACTGGAATGCGCTTCGGCTTGGTCTGGTGCGCTCCTCGTTCGTGGACGGCCCTCCGTCCGGGTTGCGCACATTGCCGGACGGTTCGACGATCGACCTGAGCCAAATTGTGAACCTGGCGAACTGCGAGAAGACCGCTGTCTGCACCGACGCCGAGATGGATGCGGTGACGCCGGACCGCCCATGGGCGGCGGCCAACCCCCATTGGGTGTTGACCAGCTATGCGCCGCTCGGTGTCCTGCTTCCCCCCGGGGCGGGCAATTCGACGATTTACCTCGTCATTTTGGCTGCCGCGAGCCCCGGACCGGGCGATCCGGCGGTTGAGACCGTGGCCCTCAGAGCGGAGGCGTTTGGCCCCAGAGGCGGGCACAAGGTCATCGAAGCCGCGGTGGCTCGGACAGATGCCGGGGTCCGCCTGCTGTCATGGCGCACAGTCCGATAGGAGGCTGCGGGGCCACGGCGTCCTTGACCGGGTGGGGACCCTTACGTACGATCATTTTGGAGCCGATAAGGGGACTGGCCCATGTCCAAACAGATCACGCTTGCCCTGGTGATGCTCGCCTTTGCCGGCACCGTCCGGGCCCAGTCGTTAGCTGACGTCGCGAAGAAGGAAGAGGAACGTCGCAAAGCGTCGCCGCCGCCGACCAAGGTCTACACCAACAAGGACCTGGTGGATGTGCCCGGGTCGACCCCGCCTCCGCCGGCCTCGCCGTCTGACACCGCCGCGGCCGCCGACTCGTCTGCCGCTTCCGGCAGCACTGGCGCGGGGAAAATCGACGATGACAAGTCCACCCCGAAAGATAAGGCGTATTGGACGAAGCGCCTGAAGGCGTTGCAGGACAAACTCGACAACGACACGGCCTTTGCGTCGGCGCTTCAGTCGCAGGTCAACGCATTGACCACTGACTTTGTCAATCGCGACGACCCGGCCCAGCGGGCCGTGATCGAGGCGCAGCGCGTCAAGGCGCTGGGGCAGCTCAACGATCTGAAAACCACGATCCCGCTCGACAACAAAGCCATCGCCGATCTGCTCGAGGAAGCGCGCCGCGCGGGCGTGCCGCCCGGCTGGCTGCGGTGAGCGTTCGGCTGACACCGGCCGCAAACCCACTGCAACTTGTCCCGGGCTGGATCGCGGGATGACCGTGCGCCCGCGCCTGTCGACCGACCCGCCGATTCTGATCGTCGAGGACAAAGACTCGCTCCGCACCATGCTCCGCCTGGCCCTCGAGGCGCAGGGGCACACGGTGGTCGAAGCCACCAATCAACCCGAAGCGGAAGCGGCGCTGCTCGCCAGCCACCCGGCCGTGGTTCTGTCCGACTTGCGCCTGACTGAAGGCGACGGCTTCGGTGTCCTCAGGGCCGCGAAGGATCTCGACCCGCAGCTTCCCGTCATCGTGATGACCGCGTTCGGCAGCATTCAGGACGCGGTGAGTGCGATGAAGGAAGGCGCGCTCGATTTCCTCGCGAAGCCGGTTGATCCCGATCACCTGCTGTTGATGGTGGAGCGTGCGCTGGCGCAGCGGCGGCTGGCCACCGAGAACCTGATCCTCAAGGAGGAGCTCGCGCAGCGCCGCGGCGCGCCTCAGATCGTCGGCGACGATGCGAAGTTGAAGCAGGTGTCGCTGGCGCTGCATCGGGCGGCCTCGACCGATGCAACGGTGCTGCTCGAGGGCGAAAGCGGCACCGGCAAGGAACTGTTCGCGCGGGCGCTGCACGCACTGAGTCCGCGCGCCGACGGACCGTTTGTCGCCATCAACTGCGCTGCGATTCCGGAGAACCTGCTCGAAACCGAACTGTTCGGGTACGAGAAGGGCGCCTTCACCGGCGCAACCAACCGCAAGCTGGGCAAGTTCGAGCTCGCGCATCGCGGCACGCTGTTCCTGGACGAGATCGGCGATCTGCCGCCGATGCTGCAGCCGAAAATCCTCCGTGCGCTCGAAGACAAGCGGTTCGAGCGGGTTGGTGGTACCACCCCGCTGCAGGTGGATGTCCGTGTCGTCGCGGCGACAAACCGGAACCTGAAGGCCGCAGTCGCGGCGCGCCAATACCGCGAGGATCTCTATTTCCGCCTGTCGGTATTCCCGATCGTGATCCCGCCGCTGCGCGACCGTCCGAATGACATCCCGACGCTGACGCGTTACTTCATCGATCGGTTCTGCCGGGATTTGAAGAAGCAGTCGCTGGCTTTATCGCCGGCCGCCGAGGAGGAGCTTCGTGCCTATTCGTGGCCGGGGAACGTGCGCGAGCTGCAGAACTGCATCGAGCGCGCAGCGATTCTGACCGAGGGCGACACCATCCATCCGCGTCACCTGAGTTTGTCCTTCCGGGACGCGCCCATTGCCGGCGCGTCCAGCGAAGAAGAGGACGCGTGGTCCAGGATCGACCTGTCGGGCACGCTCGCCGAGGCGTCACGGCGGACGTTGACGGAAATGGAGCGGCGGAAAATCTCACAAGCCCTGAAGGAAGCGCAGGGCGACGCCGGCCGCGCCTCCGAGATGCTGCAGATCGGCTACCGGCAGCTGCTCGCCAAGCTCAAGGACTACGGATTGGCCTAGCCAGCTCGCGGTCTACTTCGCGAACCCGACCTTCCTCAGGGTGGCGCGAATCTCGTTCTCGCTCACATCATCCACAATCGTTGTCGCGCCGATCGCCGTAGGCAGCACGAAATGCAGCGTACCGGCCACTACTTTTTTATCGTGCTGGATGGCGGTCAGGATTTCCGCGGCCGGAAGGTCGGTAATCGGTGGCAGCGGACCGAGGCTGGCGATGACGTCGGCAAGCGCGAGCCGGTCCTGCTCGGACAGCACGCCCCGGGCCTTCGCGAGTTCCGCCGCGACCAGCATCCCGACGCCCACCGCCTCGCCGTGGCGGAAGCGGCGATATTTGGTCACGGCCTCGACCGCGTGGCCAGCGGTGTGGCCGAAGTTCAGAATCCGCCGCGGGCCCGCCTCACGCTCGTCGGCGGTGACCACGTCGGCCTTGATCCGGCACGCGTCCGCGATGATTGGTGTCAACGTTTCAGGCGTGCGCGCAAAGATCGCCTTGCGTTCGCGGACGATGCGATCGAACAGCGCGGGGTTGGAGGTCATGCCGTACTTGATCACTTCGTACAGCCCGGCGCGAAACTCGCGGCGCGGTAACGTTCCGAGCACCGCTGGATCGGCAATCACTGCGTGCGGTTGGTAGAACGCGCCGATCAGGTTCTTGCCTTGCGGATGGTTGACGCCCACCTTGCCGCCAATCGCGCTGTCCACCTGTGCCAGGAGCGTCGTCGGCACGTGCACCAGCGCGATGCCGCGCAGGTAGGTCGCCGCCGCGAATCCAGCCATGTCGCCGATCACGCCGCCGCCGAAGGTGATGATCGTCGAGGCGCGGTCGGCATTGGCCCGCACCAGTGCGTCGTAGATGCGTGAGACGGTTGCGAGTTGCTTGAAGCGCTCGCCGTCGGGCACGAGGATCGGTTCGGCGGCCGACACCGCACGGGTCAATTGCGGACCGTGGAGCCGCCAAACCAGCGGGCTCGACACGATGAACCGGCGGGCGGGCGCTCGCAGGACATCGAGCGAATGGCCGACGTGGTCGAGAGTGCCGTGGCCGATGGTGACCGTGTACGGGCGGGACGGCGTCTTGACGTCGATGCGGATCGGTCCGGCGGAGGCCATCAAATCAGGATGTTAGGATAACTTAACAACATGGCCAAACAAGACAAGAAGCAAGACAAGGCAGACGCCTTCGTCACCGAAATCACGCCCCGATCGCAGGATTTCTCGAAGTGGTACATCGATGTGGTCCTCCGCGCCGAGCTGGCCGACTATTCGCCGGTCAAGGGCTGCATGGTGATCCGTCCGTATGGCTACGCGATCTGGGAGCTGATTCAACAGGCCCTCGATAAACGTATCAAGGCAACCGGCCACGTCAACGCGTATTTCCCCCTGTTCATCCCCGAAGGGCTTCTGAACAAGGAAGCCGAGCACATCGAGGGATTCGCGCCACAGGTGGCCTACGTCACCATCGGTGGCGGAGAAGTGCTCGAGGAAAAGCTCGTCGTCCGTCCGACCTCGGAAGCGATCATCGGGACGATGTACGCGAAATGGGTCCAGTCATGGCGGGACCTGCCGATTCTGATCAACCAGTGGGCGAACGTCGTGCGCTGGGAGAAGGTGACGCGTCCGTTCCTGCGCACGACCGAATTTCTGTGGCAGGAAGGGCACACCGCGCACGAGACCGCGGAAGAAGCCGAAGACGAGACGCTGAAGATCCTGCATCTCTACAAGGAAACGCTCGAGACTGAGCTGGCGGTCCCGGTCGTTGAGGGGCGAAAGAGCGAAAGCGAGAAGTTCGCCGGCGCGCTGCGGACCTATTCGATCGAGGCGCTGATGGGCGACGGCAGGGCGCTGCAGGCGGGCACTTCACACAACCTCGGCCAGAATTTCGCGAAGGCGTTCGAGATCACGTTTCAGGCGCGGGACAAGTCGATGCAGCACGTGTGGGGCACGTCATGGGGCATGACCACACGCCTGATCGGCGCGGCGATCATGGTTCACGGCGACGACAGCGGCCTGATTCTGCCGCCGCGCATCGCGCCCTATCAGGTCGTGATTGTGCCGATTGGTCGCGACAACTGGCGCGAGACCGTGCTGCCGGTTGCGAAAAAACTGCAGGACGATCTCGTCGCCGCGGGCATCCGGGTCACGCTCGACGAGCGCGACGAGCGTCCGGGCTGGAAATTCGCCGAATGGGAAATGCGCGGCGTGCCACTGCGGCTGGAGATCGGGCCCAAGGACATCGAGAAGTCGGCGGTGCTGGTCGCCCGGCGCGACACCCGCGAGAAGCAGAGCATCGCCATGGATGGCCTGACCGGCCGCCTTCGTGAGTTGCTCGACGAGATTCAGACCAACCTGTTCACGCGTGCGGTCCAGTTCCAGCACGAGCACACGCAGCGTGCCGACAACTACGACGCGTTCAAGCAGTTGATGGAAGGTCGCCCCGGATTCGTGATCGCGCCGTGGTGCGGCGCTGCCGAATGCGAGACGCAGATCAAGAACGACACCCAGGCAACGATCCGCAACATGCCGATGGGCGCTCACCCGGCAGCTGACAGCCGCTGCGTCCGTTGTGACAATCCGGCGACCGCCGAAGCGTGGTTCGCCAAGTCGTACTGACGCCCGGTGTGGCGCGCTGGCGGCTCGGTGTCGCGTCCCTTTAGAGCCGCGGCGGCCAGAGCGCGTCGAGCGCCGGCTTCGACTTTTTCTCAATCTTCTTGATTGCCGCATGACGCCGCGTCAGCTTGTCGCGCTTGACGATCGCGCGGAAAGCATCGGCGAGGTGGTCGCGCCACCACTGGTCGCGGCCGCGGGCAAAGGCGGCGGCGATCGCCTCGACGCACGAGGCGTCGCCAATAGTCGAGAGCGCCGCCAGGAATTCCACTGGTAGCGGCGCGCGAGCCGCTTCGATCGATTCACGCAGATCGTACACGGCCAGGCGGCTCCCGCGCTGCGCCAGCGCCAGGTGCGCGGCGGCCCTGACCGCCATCCAGTCGGGACGTTGCGCCGGCGGCTGTTCCCGCTCGTGCTCGCGGATTCGCTCGATGATCTGCAGCAGGACCGGCAGCGGCGTGCGGTGTCCCGCACGTGCGATTGACTGGCGCATCACCTGCGGGTCCGACGACAGGCTGTCGCGCGCAGCGCGGGTCAGCAGATCCAGTGGGTCGGGCGCCGCGTTGGTTCCGCTAGCCGCCGACGCCGCGGTTTGGACGTCGACGCTCGCGTCGTCCGCCAGCGACGCAAAAACCGGCGCCAGCGTGGATGGCGCCAGATCGCGCAGCCCTCGCAGCGCAGCGACCCGAACCGGTGCCGGCCGTGAACCATCCAGCGCGACTTCAATGAGCCGGTCCACCGCGGCGGCGCCCTTCGGTCCACGCACGAACACGCCCGCGAGGCTGGCGGCGGCCGCCGCCACCGCGGCGTCCGGGTCGCCGAGCGCTTCGAGCGCGATCGGCAGCGCACGCGGGTCGGCGATGCCTTCGAGGGCGCGCAGCGCCGCTGCCCGCGCGATGGCATTCGTGGGCGAATCGGCAGCCGACAACAGCCGCTCGACCGCCCGCGCGCCGATCACGGTCAGCCGTGCGACGGCTGCCTCGCGTGTCGTGGCATCCCCGGCGCCGAGATTCTCGATGAGCGTTGAAATCTGCGTGGAAGCCGATGCCCGCGTCGCCACTCGAGCGATCCTAACCCAGGCGGCTCGGGCGCAGGCCCCGACGCCGTTCTATTCGTCCAGTTGGTCGGTCTTGCTGCGCGGGTTCACGATCCAGGCGATGCCGATGCTGAGGAAATACAGAATGATCATCGGCGCAGCGAAGATGGTCTGGTTCATCGGGTCGCCGGTCGGGGTGACGACAGCGGCGATGATGTACGCGATCAGAATGGCGTACTTGCCGTGTTTCCAGAGGAAGCTCGCCGTGACCAGCTTCATCCTCGCCAGGAAGTAGATGATCGTCGGCATCTGGAAGATGACGCCCATGCCGATGAGCATCTTCAGATACAGATCGAAGGTGTCCTGCAGCCGCGGCATGAACACCAGGTCGACGCTGTTGAAGCTGGCGAAGAACCGCATCAGGAACGGAAACGCCACGTAGTGATTGAACGCGGCTCCGCCGAGGAATCCGGCGACGGTGAAGAGCACGAATGGCGTCGCCATCCGCTTTTCTTTCTGGTACAGACCGGGCGCGATGAAGCACCAGACCTGGTACATCACGTACGGTGACGCAATCACCGCCCCCGCGATCAGCGACACGGTGATGTACATCGCGAACCCTTCGCCGGGTTCGGTGTAGACCATCTTGACGCCAGGCGGCAGCACCTTGCGCGTCGGCGCAAGGAGGAAGTCCATGATCTGGTAGATGAAGCCGAACCCGACCAGGATGCCGACGCCGATCGCTATCGCGGAATTGACGATGCGCTTGCGGAGCTCGTCGAGATGCTCCAGAAACGACATCTTCCCCGCGATACTCTCATCGTCGTCATCATCGGGGGGAAGCGGCAAGGCCCCCGAGTGGGGGCCCGGAAAGGGGACCAGGGCCATGGGCGGGTCGAGCCTTACGCGCTGTGATCAGCGTGACGCGCCGGGACCGTCTCTTCCACGTGGGTGGTGATCGGTGCCGGCTGAGTTGCTTTCGTCGCGTCGATGGTGGTGCGCTGTTCCTCGATCCGGATTTCTTCTTCGAGTGTGTTCTTCAGCTCGTTCGAGGCCTTCTTGAACTCGGCCAGGCTCTTGCCCAGCGAACGACCCAATTCCGGCAGCTTTCGGGGCCCAAAAATGATCAAGGCGATGACGAAGATGATGATCAACTCCGGCATTCCGATGGAACCAAGCATATGTATCCTACTTTCACAAAACCAAGGCGGGTCGGCTCCCTTCATTATAGAAAGCGGCTGAAGGCGGGTCAAGGTATTCCCCGCTACACGAATCCCCAGAAGTCATTGCAACGTAAGGAATTTATCTGCTAGGATGCGAGCATGCGACGCTACCGTCCCGTGCCCGCAGTGGCCTTCGCGATTGTCGTTTCCGCGCTTGTCGGCGGCTTGTTCGGACGCAGCGCGTTTGCGACCGACGACAAGGTCAATGATCAATATCGCGCCTTCACCTCGGCGCTGAGAGCGATCGAAACCAGCTACGTCGACAAGGTCGATTCGGACCGTCTCGTCTACGGCTCGATTCGCGGGATGCTCGGGACGCTCGATCCGCATTCCAGCTTTTTCGATCCGAAAGAATACGCGCAGATGCGCGAGCGCCAGGAAGGGCGGTACTACGGCATCGGCGTCACGATCCAGGTGTACGACGGTGACGTCACCGCGATGGCGGTGTTCGAGGGCTCGCCGGCGTACAAGGCCGGCATCCGCCGCGGCGACGTGCTGGCGAAGGTCGCCGGCGAGGACGCCAAAGGGTGGACCGTCGATCAGGCGATGCACAAGCTGCGCGGGCAGAAGGGCACGCCGGTCGAAGTGGGCGTCAAGCGCCGCGGCTACGAGCAGCTCATCCCGATGCAGTTGATGCGCGACGAGGTCTACATCCCGACGGTACCCGCATACTTCATGATCGATGCGACCACCGGCTACATTCGGATGCAGGACTTCGGCGAGAACACCGACCACGACGTGAAGCATGCGTTGCACGAGCTCGCGTCGAAGGGGATGCGGCGGCTGCTGTTCGATATTCGCGCCAACCCCGGCGGTCCACTCGATCAGGCGATCAAGGTCGCGAACGAGTTCCTGCCGCGCGGCAAGATGATCGTCTACACGCGCGGCCGCGTGGCGAATTCGGATCAGGATTACCGCGCCACCGAAGACAGCGAGTTCACCGACCTGCCGATCGTGATGATGGCGAATCGCGGCAGCGCCAGCGCCTCCGAGATTGTCACCGGCGCGCTGCAGGATCACGACCGCGCCTACATCGTCGGCGAGACCACGTTCGGCAAGGCGCTGGTGCAGTCGGTCTACCGCATCAGCGGCGGCGCCGGACTCGCGCTGACCACCGCCCACTACTTCACGCCGAGCGGCCGCCTGATTCAGCGCCCGTGGGATGCCAGCTTCGACGAGTACCTGAGCTACTCGCTGCGCGATCAGGATGCGAACAAGCCGCACAATCCATCCGACCTGAAGCACACCGATGCGGGACGCCCGGTATACAGCGGCGGCGGCATCGAGCCGGACAAGCGCGTGGCTGGTCCGACCGAAGGATTCAACCCGGGCCGGTTCGGTCGGCAGTTGAACGGCCGCGGCGAGTTCTCGAACTTTGCACAGAAGTTCATGGCGGAGGGCGACAACCGGATCAAGCAGCAGGGCACCGGCCGCAAGATCGTCAAGGAGAACTTCGTGGTCGACGATGCGATGATGTCGGACTTCCGCGAGCAGTTGAAAACGAACCACGTCAAAATCGACGAGGACGGGTTCAAGAAAGACTACGACTTCATCAAGGCGATGATCCGCTTCGAAATCGACAGCGCCGTGTTCGGCATCGCCGACGCGCGGCGTCACCTGATCGGCGTCGATCCGCAGGCGCAGGTTGCGCTGGCGATGTTCGGCGAGGCCCAGAAGCTCACCGAACTCAGCAAAGGCGCGAAGGTCAAAGCGCACTGAGGCGGTTCGGGCAAGCGACCACAACTCGTGGGGCCATAGATTGGCCTTGCCACTACAGCTAGGCCTTGTTACACTGACGACCGTCTCGGCTCAGGGGCCGCCTTCCGTGTCTGGAAGCGCGAAAGTGGGCCGCAAAACCGGTCGTCTTCCTCCATGCGCCTCGAACGTCTAGAAATCAACGGCTTCAAATCGTTTTCCGACCGCTCAGAGCTGGCATTCGACAAAGGCGTGACGGCGATCGTCGGCCCTAACGGATGCGGCAAGAGCAACGTCGCTGACGCCATCACGTGGGTGATGGGCGAGCAGAGCGCGAAGAGCCTGCGCGGCGACAAGATGGAAGACGT
>DASXGC010000077.1:0-14379 GCA_036489235.1 Vicinamibacterales bacterium | reverse complement strand
TCTCACGCTTCGGCGAGCCCGGCGTCATCGACGCGATCGGCATCACCGGCTATTACTCGATGCTCGCGATGGTGATGAATACGGCCCGAACGGCGCTTCCGGAAGGGATGCGGCCGGCGCTGGCGCCGCTGCCGCGATGACGCCGCGGCCGAGCGAATAAGTAGTGTCCGCCTTCAGGCGGACGGCAATCTAACGGGCGAGACGCTCGCGAATCCGCTGCTGCAGCTCTCGAGGGGAGAATGGCTTGCGTAACAGCGCGATCGGGTCGCCTGCTCCGCCGAGATTCAATGTTTCTTCTGTGTAGCCGGACATGACGATCACCGGCAGGCCGGGCCGTCGTGCGACCAGCTGGCGAGCCAGCTCGATGCCACTCGTGCCGGGCATCACCGCGTCGGTGAGCAAGAGGTCGAGCGGGACGTCGAGCTTCTCGACTATCTGAAGGGCCTCTTCGGCAGATGCCGCCAGCAGCAGCCTGTATCCATCGGGACGAAGCGCCGATGCCACGAGCTTTCTCACGGCGGGCTCGTCCTCCACCACCAGCAGTGTTTGCGGCCGCGGTTCGGACGTGGCCGATGGCGGCTGGACCCTCGCCGCAGTCTTGCCGTCGCCCGGGAAGTAGAGGCGGAAGGATGTCCCCCGACCTTCCTCGCTGTCCACGAACACGAAACCGTGCATCTGCTTGACCGTGCCGCTCACCATGGCCAGGCCGAGGCCGGTGCCCTTGCCGATCTCCTTGGTCGTGAAAAATGGCTCGAAGATGCGCGCCTGGACCTCGAGCGACATGCCGACGCCGGTGTCACTGACCGTAAGCACCACATAGCGTCCCGGCGTGATCGGCGTACCGGGGCGCGTCGATCCGTTCGCGATGTTCTCCACTGACGTGGAGAGATCGAGGCGTCCGCCGTTCGGCATCGCGTCGCGTGCATTCACCGCCAGGTTGATCACTGCCTGTTCCAGCTGACCAGGGTCGCCGAGGACCGGCGGCAGCGATTCGCTGGCGCGAACGTCCACCTTGACGTTGGGTCCGAGCAGACGCGACAGCATGTGCGAGAGCGACGCGATCGTCGCGTCCAGGTCAAACAGCCGGGGCTCGATCTGCTGCTGACGGCTGAACGCCAGCAGTTGCCGCGTGACCGATCCGGCCCGCTCAGTGGCGCGCCGGATCTCCTCGATGTCGGCGTAAGCCTGATGCGTTGGCTCGAGCTGTCCGAGCGCCAGCTCGGCGTAGCCGGCGATCGCGGTCAACGCGTTGTTGAGATCGTGCGCGATGCCGCCGGCGAGCTGACCGAGCGCCTCCATCTTCTGCCCGTGCCGCAGCTGTTCCTCGAGTTTCGGTGCGGCGATGGGGTCGGGTGTGGGGTGGTCGGACACGTTTGATCCCGGGCCAGTATGCCACGTCGTCTACAATCGCCATCATGGAGAAGGATGCCGGCACCTGGCCGCCCCTGCCGTTTCCGCAATGGGCCGATACCTGCGCAACCCTGCACATGTGGACGCAGATCGTCGGCAAAATCCAGCTTGCGCTGGCGCCGCCGGTGAACCACTGGTGGCACATCACGTTTCACGTCACACCGCGCGGGCTTACGACCCGGGCCATGCCGTACGCCGGAGGCTGCTGTGAAATCGCATTCGACTTTGTCGATCACCGGCTGGTCGTCGAGACCAGCGGCGGGTCGTCGCAGTCGCTGCCGCTCGAACCTCAAAGCGTCGCCGATTTCTACGCGAAATTGATGCAGCTGCTCCGCGACATGGGGATCGAGGTGCGGATCTGGCCGATGCCGGTCGAGGTGTTGTCGCCGGTTCGTTTCGACCTGGATACCGCGCACCACTCCTACGATCGTTCGGCGGTCGAACGCTGGTGGCGGGTGATGCTCAACGTCCATGCGGCGCTCGAACAGTTCCGCGGCGAGTTCATCGGCAAATCGAGCCCGGTGCACTTTTTCTGGGGCAGTTTCGATCTCGCGGTGACGCGCTTCAACGGTCGCAAGGCGCCGCCTCGGGAGGGCGCGGACGCGATGACGCGCGAAGCCTACTCTCACGAAGTGATCAGCGTCGGTTTCTGGCCGGGGACCGCCGGCATGTCCGACGCGGCGTTCTACGCGTACGCGGCGCCCGAGCCGGAGGGCTTCGAGTCCGTGAGACTGCAGCCGGCGGCGGCGTTCTACGGCACTGACTTCAAGGAATTTCTGCTGAACTACGAGGATGTGCGGACAGCGGCCTCGCCGAGCGATGCGCTGCTTGCGTTCGCGCGCAGTGCCTACGCCGCCGGCGCGCAGCGCGGCGGATGGGATCCGGATCTACTGCGGTTGAATCACTGAAACCGTCGACGCGTTTCAGCCGTAGGTGCGCCAGCCGCGGGTCAGGTAGTCGGTCATCGTGAACGCGAGCAGTATCCCGAGCCAGAACACGCTGCCGATGACGACCGCCCAGGTCAGTTTCGGGCTGTACTTCACGTGCATGAAAAACAGCACGACCAGGGTGGCCTTGAAGATGGCAATGGCCAGCGCCGCGAACGTGTTCCACTCCCCGAGATCCAGAAACGCCATCTGCACCGTCAGGTAGGTGCAGAACATCAGGATCGCGAAGATCGTGTAGTAGATGCGCAGCGGCATGACGTGAGCGTGTGAAGACATCAGCGTTCAGTGTGCGTGCCGGCCGATCAGGTACAGCAGCGGAAACAGGAAAATCCAGACGATATCGACGAAGTGCCAGTAGAGCCCGCTGATTTCAATCGGGCTGTAATACTCCGGCGTGATGATGCCCCGCCACGACCACCACAGCATCGTCAGCATGATGCCGAGGCCGATGATCATGTGCACGGCGTGCAGCCCGGTCATCGCGAAGTAGAGCGAGAAGAACAACTGCGCGTGCCGGTTGAACTTGCCGTCCTCGAAACTGAAGTTCGGGCCCGGGATGTGGTGTTCGGTGAACTTCTGGTAGTACTCCACGCTTTTGATGCCGAGGAACACGACGCCGAGCACCATGGTGATCACGAGGAAGGTCATCAGCACTTTGCGCTTGCCGGTCTGGGCCGCGTGGACGGCCAGCGCCATGGTCAAGCTGCTGGTGATCAGAACCACAGTGTTCGTGGCGCCGAGGGTGATGTCGATCGACCGGCTGGCCGCGGCAAACGCCTCCGGATACCACGCGCGGTAGACCGCGTAGCAGGCGAAGAGCCCGCCGAAAAACAGGACCTCCGTCGCCAGGAACACCCACATTCCGAGCGTCGTCGCCTCGCTCTGCGCCGCCAGGCTGTCGAACTGGTGCGCGAGCGCGGGGTGATGTTGGTCGTGGGTCGCTTCAGGCAACATGATCCTTTACCCGCGTCCCGTACTCGTAGGCATCCCAGGTGACGATCGGCGTGACCGCGAAGTTCTCGGTCGGTGGCGGTGACGTGGTGGTCCATTCGAGACCGACCGCGCCCCATGGATTCGAGCCGGCGATCTTGCCGTAGCGCAGCGACCACATCAGGTAGAGCATGGGGATCAGATAGCCGACGCCGAGAATCGAGGCGCCGGCGGACGACAGCACGTTCAGCACCTGAAATTCCGGCGGATACGCGTGGTAGCGCCGCGGCATGCCAAGGTAGCCGAGGATGAACTGCGGAAAGAACGTCAGGTTGAAGCCGAGGAAAATGATGCCGGCGCTCAGCTTGGCGAGGAATTCCGGGTACATGCGGCCGCTGATCTTCGGCCACCAGTAGTGGAGGCCGCCGAGATATCCCATCAGCGCGCCCCCGACCATGATGTAGTGGAAGTGCGCGATGATGAAATACGTGTCGGTGACGTGGATGTCGAGGCCGACCGACGCCAGGAACAGGCCGGTCAGGCCGCCGATCGTGAACAGCCCGATGAAGCCGACGGCGTAGAGCATCGGCGTCTGCCACGAAATCGATCCCTTGTACATCGTCGCGGTCCAGTTGAAGACCTTGACCGCGGACGGAATCGCCACCAGGAAGCTCAACGCCGAGAAGATCATCGACGCGAAGACCGATTCGCCGGCGACGAACATGTGGTGGCCCCAGACTAGGAAGCCCAGCACGGCGATGCCGACGCTGGCGAACGCCACGAAGCTGTAGCCGAAGATCTGCTTGCGGCAGAACGCGGCGACCAGCTCGCTGACCACGCCCATCGACGGCAGGATCATGATGTAGACCGCCGGATGCGAGTAGAACCAGAACAGGTGCTGGAACAGCACCGGATCGCCGCCGACCGCCGGATCGAAGAAGCCGAAATGGAACAGCCGCTCGAGTGCGACCAGCAGGATCGTGACTGCCAGCACCGGCGTGCCGAGCACCATGATCAGGCTGGTGGCGTACATCGACCAGAGAAACAGCGGCATGCGGAACCAGGTCAGGCCCGGGGCGCGCATCCGGTGAATGGTGACGATGAAATTGAAGCCGGTGAGGATTGACGAGAACCCGGTGACGAAGATGCCGAGCGCGGTCGGAATCACGTTGGTCGTGGACGAGACCGTGCTGAACGGCGTGTAGAAGGTCCAGCCGGTATCGACTCCGCCGGCCACCAGCGCGTACAACGTGAACAGACCGCCGCAGATGTAGATGTACCAGCTGGCGAGGTTCAGCTTCGGAAACGCCAGATCCTTCGCGCCGATCATGATCGGAATCAGGAAGTTGCCGAGCGTCGCCGGAATCGACGGGATGAGGAAGAAGAACACCATCATCACGCCGTGCATGGTGAAGAGCTTGTTATAGGTCTCGTCCGACACCAGATCGCCGACCGGGGTGGCGAGCTCGAGGCGGATCAGCACCGCCATGGCGCCGCCGACGAAGAAGAACAGCGTGATCGCGGCCAGGTAGAGCAGGCCGATCCGCTTGTGATCGCGTGTCAGCAGCCACGACTTGATGCCGTAACCGTCGTTGAGATAGTGCCGTGGTGGAAGAAGCAGGGTAGCCATGTTAAGGAGTTTGCACCTGCGGCAGTGCCCTCAGAGATTTCACGTATTCGATCAGTTCGAGCAGTTGTTCTTCGGTGACCAGCCCCTGGAACGTCGGCATGATTGGCTGGAAGCCGGCGGTGATTTTCGCGGCCGGCTGCAGGATCGATTCGCGGACGTAGGCTTCGTCCACGGTCATCGTTTCGCCGTTCTGCAGCGTGACGGTCTTGCCGAACAGGCCTTCGAGAACGGGCCCGCGGCCCTGCGCGTCGGGCCGATGGCAGGTATTGCACGCCAGGTCGTTGAATAACTTGCCGCCCGCCGAGGCGAGCGATCCCTGCTGCGCGCCGCCGCTCAGCCAGGTCTGGAATTCGCTCGGCTCCATCACGATCACTTCGCCGGTCATCCCGGAATGACGCGTGCCGCAATACTCGGCGCAGAACAGGTGATAGCGCCCCGGTTTGGTCGGCTCGAACCAGATGGTGGTGTAGCGCCCGGGCAGGACGTCGGCCTTGACGCGAAATGCCGGCACGAACACGTCGTGGATGACGTCCTCGGACGTCATGATCAGCTTGACCGGACGCCCGAGCGGGACGTGCAGTTCGTTGATTTCACGTTGACCGTCGAGGTGCTGGAACTTCCACATCCACTGCTTGCCGACCACATAGATGTTGAGCGTTTCATCCGGTGGACGCGACATCGCGAAGAAGACGCTCGCGCCCCAGACGAAGATCACGATGGTGATGAGGAACGGGATCACCGTCCAAGTGATCTCGAGCGCCATGCCGCCGTGGAAGTTCTCGCCGACGCTGTCCTCGTGTTTGCGGTGGTATCTGATGGCGTAGAAGACGATCAGGCCGGCGATGAGCAGCGAAAAGAACACCGAGATCGCGAGCAGGAAAAAATACAACGCGTCCACTCGACTGGCCATCGTCGAGGCTTGTTCGGGAAAGAGCGGAGTGCCGGACCACATAACCTAGGCGTTGCCTCGAGCGGGGTGCCTCAGCCGTCGTGCGGCCTGCCGCTCCTTGCGAACCATGACGATGATGAACGAGCCGATCGCGAGCACGGTCACGGCGCCCGCCAGGCGCACCGTGCGCATGATGGCCACGCCGTAGCGGCCGGTGGTCGGGTCGTAATGAAAACAGTAGAGCAGCAGCGCATCGACGGGTGTGCCGACCCGGCCTTCCGAGGCCTCGACCAGCGCATAGCGGAGATCGCGCGGCCCATACTCGATGCCGAATAGGTAACGCGCCAGCCGTCCGTCCTCAGTGAGGACGATGACGCCGGTGGGGTGCGCGAACTGTTGCGTGTCCTTGTCCCAGACGTAGCGGAATCCCGCAGCTTCAGTGAGCCGATCGATCGAGGACTGATCTCCGGTCAGAAAGTGCCACGACGCGCTGGCATTCGGCTGCTTGTAGCGCTCGATATAAACCGCCTTCTTCGCGCTGGCGGTCTCCGGGGTGTCCTTCGGGTTGAAGCTCACCGTGACGATTTCGAAATCCTGCCCAGGCTTGAGCGACAGCACTCCGAGCGCGCTCGAGAGCCCGTTGATCACCTGCGTGCAGAGCATCGGACAGTCGTAGTACGCGAACAGCAGGATCACCGGACGCTTGCCGAAGTAGTCACCGAGGCGCACCGTTCGGCCACTCTCGTCGCGCCACGTCGTGTCGAGCGGCACGTGCTGGTCGAGGTTCTGGTCGAAGCCGATTTCCCGGAGCGCCGCTGGCACTGCAGACGACACCATCCCCGGCTCGCGTTTGTAACCTGCGGTCGCGGGTCCACCGGCCATCTGTGCCGCCGCCTGCGACGGGCCCAACACCAGCGACACCAGCGACACGAAGCACAGTACTTTCAGACTCATGGCTTGGCCACCTGCTGGCGCGCCGGCAGCCCTCGCTCCAGCGTCAGCTTGATCGCATCGTCGATCGGAATGCGGACGACGCCGGCGTTCTTGTCCACCCAACCGTACGACTTGAGCAATTCCTCTTCCTTGACTCGCAGTTCGCGCAAATCTTCGCGTGGATTCGTCTGCAGGCGCGGCTCGGGCGGCAGCCGGTTTCCCTGTCCGACCGCGAGCGGATAGTCGATGACTTCCCCGTGGGTCGTGCTCCTGTCGAGCGTCCTGAACAGCCCGAACACGATGATGCCGACGACCACGACGGTGACGACGAGACCGACGCCGAACTTGAAGACAGCGCTGACGTCGACATCGCTCACCTCGTGGTGATCCACGGCGTGCGCGTCTTCCGCACCGTGCGATTCGATGGCGTCCGACATATCAGTGAGCCGTCCTTGGTGGCGCGCCGCGTTCGATGATCGCGCCGAGTGTTTCTTCGAACTCCGGGTCGTGCACCGGCAGGATCGCACGGCCGCGCAGCTGCCACACGAAGCAGCCGAGCCAGAGCGATCCCAGCGTCAACGGCAACACGACGTCGAGCCAGCTGACCGACACGCCGTGCTGGTGAAATTCCGGCGCGATCAGCCAGAACAGATCGATCAGCCTGACGATCAGGATGCCGATGGCGACGTTGACCAGCAACGCACCCTCGCGCTTCACCGTGCGCGACAGCAGCACGAGGAACGGGACCACGAAGTGAAAAATCACCAGCGTCACGCCGACGAAGCGCCACCCGGTCTGCAGCCGGTGCAGATACCAGGCGATCTCAACCGGCAAATTGCCGGACCAGATGAGCAGGTACTGCGAGAACGCGAAGTAGGCCCACAGCATCACGAACGCGAGCGTGAGGTTGCCGAGGTCGTGGAAGTGCTGCGGGACGACGATGGCGTCGATCGGCGCGCGGCGGCTGAGCCAGACCATCACGATAATCAGGAATGCCAGCGCGGACAGTCCCTGCCCGCCGATGATCAGCATGCCGTAGATGGTCGAGAACCAGTGCGGCTCGAGCGACATCAGCCAGTCGAACGAGGCGAACGTGATCGTCAAGCCGTACGCCAGCAACCCGAAGCCACTGAGCTGCTGCATCCGCAACGCCAGTTTCGGATCGGGATCCTTGTCCTGTTCGAGTGACCAGGTGTTCAGGAAGTACGAGAGCCCGTTCCAGACGAGAAAATAAAATGCCGCCCGAACCAGGAAGAACGGCACGTTCAGATACAGGTGTTTGTGCTGCAGCGCTTCGTCATGCGCCACCAGATCGGCGCTGGTCCAGGAGTAGAGGTGCGACATCCCGAGCACGATCGGGAGGAACAGCACCGTCATGATCGGGATTACACGCGCCGCCGCGCCAATTGGACGCCGGATGAGAACGCCCCAGGCGCCGCCGGACAACTGGTGAATCATGCCGAGTGCCAGGCAGCCGAGCGTCACCCCGAGGCAGAGCATGTACGCCATCAGGTAGGACTGGTAGAACTGTGTCGGGTCGATGAACCAGCCGGCGATCGATACGACTGCGCCGACCGCACCGGCCACCAACAGGCGACCCTGCAGGCCCTTCAGCTCCGGGATCGCGACGTCCGCCGTTTGCGTCAACTGCGGCGTCATTGCAATTTGTTCCGATCCGCCGCCGGCACGTCCGCAAGCGCCGCGTGCTCGCTCAATTGCAAGGCGCGGACGTAGGCGACGATCGCCCAGCGATCTTCCGCCCGCACCTGCGCAGCGTAATCCGGCATCGCGCCGAAACCGTTGGTGATCACGTCGAAGAAATGACCCGCCGGGGCGCCGCGCAGCCGGTCCTGGTGCAGCGACGGCGGCCGGCGATAACCGCGGCGCACGATCATCCCGTCGCCCTGTCCGGTGCGGCCGTGGCACGGCGCGCAGTAGATGTTGAAGCGTTCCTGGCCTCGTGCCATGACCCGCGCGTCCACCGCGAACGGAAACACCGGCGAGTCCTCGCCCTGCACCTTGCCGGTATACAGCAGCTCATCGTCGTGCAGTTGACCGCGGGCGACCGTGCCTTCGACCAGCGGCCGCGCCGACCGATCGTCCCGGAAGAACGTCGACTCGCGCAGCGGGATGTACTTCGGCTGATCGTGCATGTCCTGCCGGCAGGCTGCGGCGGAGGCTCCCAGGAACAGGAGGATCCAGAGAGAAAGAAGCCCTCTGTGGCCCTGTGTCTCTGTGGTCATCGCCCTCTGTGCCTCTTGTCGGCTCCCAGGCTCAGTCCGCAACGGTCGATACCTCCCGCGGGTTCAGAGTCTCGAGGAAATGGCGCGTGCGATCGATATCGAATCTCGGATCGCTCGATTCGATGCACAGAAAAAACCGGTTGCGGCTGGCCAGTGCGAAGCGTGGCACGTTGAACACGGGGTGATACGGCATCGGCAGGCCGTTCAACGCCAGCATGCCGAGCACGCACGCCAGCGACGCGCCGAGAATCGTGCACTCGAAGGCGACCGGGATGAACGCCGGCCAGCTCGCGAACGGTTTGCCGCCGATGTTCAGCGGATAGGTAATCGCCGACACCCAGTATTCGAGCAGCAGGCCGCTAAGTCCACCAAGGATGCCGCCAATCAGCACGATCAGCGGCAGCTTACTCTTCGGCGACCCGAGCGCGTGATGCAGCTCTTCGATCGGATACGGCGAATAGGCGTCCATGCAGCTGTAGCCGTCGTGACGGGCGCGCTCGGTCGCCTCGACCAGCGAGGTCGGGTCGTCGAACTCCGCCAACAGCCCGTGAACGAGCGGCGGACGCCTCATTCGTTCACCTTCGCTTCAGGCAGCATCGCCCGCATCTCGGCAATCGAAATCATCGGCAGGAAGCGCACGAACAGGAACAGCAGCGTCAGGAACAATCCGATGGTGCCGGTGAACGTCGACCAGTCCCAGATCGTCGGCGAGTACATGCCCCAGGACGAGGGCAGGAAATCGCGGTGCAGGCTGGTGACGATGATCACGAAGCGTTCGAGCCACATCCCGACGTTGACGATCAGTGAGATGAGGAACAGCAGCGGCACGTTGAGCCGCACCTTCTTCAGCCACAACAGTTGCGGGATGATGATGTTGCAGAGGATCAACGACCAGTAGGCAACCGCGTACGGTCCGGTCAGGCGGTTGAGCGGCACGAAGCCTTCGTACTTGTCGGCGCTGTACCAGGCGATGAACGCCTCGGTGAGATAGCCGTAGGCCACGATCAACCCGGTCACGAGCATCACCTTCGCCATGTTCTGGAGATGACGCATGGTGATGAAGTCTTCCAGCTTGTAGATGGCGCGGATCGGAATCGCCAGCGTCATCACCATCGCGAACCCGGAGTAGATCGCGCCGGCGACGAAGTAGGGTGGGAAAATCGTGGTGTGCCAGCCCGGCAGAATCGACACCGCGAAGTCGAAGCTGACCACGGTGTGCACCGAGACGACCAGAGGCGTCGCGAGTCCGGCGAGCAGCAGATACGCCGTCTCGTACTGATGCCAGTGATGCGCCGATCCGCGCCAGCCCATCGCCAGCAGTCCGTAGATGAAGCGCCCGACCTTCGACTGCGATCGATCCCGCAGCGTGGCCAGGTCCGGAATCAGGCCGACGAACCAGAACAATGCCGAGACCGTTCCGTAGGTCGAGACCGCGAACACGTCCCAGATCAGCGGGCTGCGGAACTGCCGCCAGATGTTCATGGTGTTCGGGTACGGGAAGAGCCAGTACGCGAGCCACGGACGTCCGGTGTGGAACAGCGGGAAAATGCCGGCGCAGGCGACCGCGAACAGCGTCATCGCTTCTGCGAACCGGTTTATCGAGGTGCGCCACGACTGCTTCAACAGCAGCAGCACCGCCGAGATCAGGGTGCCGGCGTGGCCGATACCGATCCACCACACGAAATTGGTGATGTCGAAGGCCCAGCCGACCGGGATGTTGTTGCCCCAGATGCCGATGCCGGTGATTACCAAGTTGGTGAGCGACACCAGCAGCACCAGCGTGAAGAACAGCGCCACGCTGAAGCCGGCGTACCAGCCCATCGACGTCTTGCGGGTCAGGACGATCGCGCTGATCTGATCGGTCACCGTGCCGAAGGTGTGGCCCGGTGCGATGACCTGAGACTGTGATGAAGTCGGCTCGGCCATGCCTATTCACCCAGCTCCGGATTGACGTTGCGGACGACGCCGAGATAGGTCGTGCGGGGCCGCGTGTTCAATTCACCGAGCAATTCGTAGTTGCGCACCTCGGCCTTCAGCTTCGAGACGCGACTGGACGGGTCGTTGAGGTTGCCAAAGACGATCGCGTCGGCAGGACAGGCCTGCTCGCAGGCGGTTTTGATCTCGCCATCCTTGACCGCGCGGTTGCCCTTTTCCGAATCAATCTTCGCGGCGTTGATGCGCTGCACGCAGTAGGTGCATTTCTCCATCACGCCGCGGCTGCGAACGGTGACGTCGGGATTGCGTCCGAGCTTGAGACTTGGCGTGTCCCAATCCTGATACAGCAGGAAGTTGAACCGTCGCACTTTGTACGGGCAGTTGTCCGAGCAGTAACGAGTGCCGACACAGCGGTTGTAGACCATGTCGTTCAGCCCTTCCTGGCTGTGCGATGTGGCGCCAACGGGGCACACCACCTCGCACGGTGCGTTCTCGCACTGCATGCAGGGTACGGGCTGAAAGAAGGTTTCCGGATTGTCGACCGCACCGCGGTAGTAGGTATCGATCCGCAGCCAGTGCATCTCGCGGCCGCGCATCACCTGATCTTTTCCGACCACCGGGATGTTGTTCTCGGCCTGGCAGCCGACCACGCACGCGTTGCAGCCGATGCAGGAATTGATGTCGATCGCCATGCCCCACTTGTAGCCCTCGTAGGGCATGTCGGGGTACAGCGTGATGATCTTCGGCGGCGTCTCGTCGCCTTCACGAATCGATTTGGGATCCTTGACGTATTCTTCGCGGGTCACCGCCCGCACCATCCCGCGGCCTTCCATCAGATGGTGGTACTGGACGCAGGCGAGCGACGCTTTCTGACCGGTCAGCGCGATTTCCGCCCCGCCGCCGAAGCCGAGAGCGTCCGAGGTGCGGATCGAGGAGGCGTTGAAACCGGCGCCGTTGGCGAGATGTCCGCCGCGGGTGCGGCCGTAACCGAGGTGGACGGTCGCGCAATCGTCAGGGTGACCCGCAACCGTGAACATCGTGCCGCGCACGGTGCGTCCGCGGTACTTCAGATCGACGACGTCGCTGATCACGTTGCCGTGTTCGCCACCGGTCGTGGCCGGGCGTTCACGGCTTTGCAGCCGGGTAGCCGTCGCGGGGCTGACCAGTACGGCGTTGTCCCACGTGAGTCGCGTGATCGGTTTGGGCAGTTCCTGCAGCCAGCCGTTGTTCGCAAAGCGTCCGTCCAGGACTGACGGATCGTTGCGGAACGACACCTCGATGCCGGGCTCGAGACGCGGCGTCGTGGGTTGCAGATTGGGCTGAAAACGAACGGTCTTTGCGGCAAAAGCGGTGTTCGGCATCACGCCGTCGTGCAGCCAGCGCCGCCACGCCGAGTCGTCTTTCCCGATCTTCCAGTGGTCGCGGACGATCTCATAGGCCGAACGTTCGGGCCGATCGCCGAGCGTTGCCATCACTTCATGGATGGACTTGCCGTCATAGAGCGGGGCGATCAGCGGCTGCACGATCGAGACCGTGCCATCGAACGCGCGCGTGTCGCTCCACGACTCGAGGAAGTGCGCCTCGGGAATCTGCCACTGGCATCGCTGCGACGTCTCGTCGCTGTAGAGACTGAGGTGAGCACGGAGCTGCACCTTGTCGAGCGCGGCCGAGAAAGCCAGGTCCACCGGCGCCGTGTAAACCGGATTGCCGCCGAGTATCAGCAGGACATCGACCTTGCCGGCGGTCATGTCGGCGACGAGCGCACGCAGCGACTCGACCTGGTTGGTCGGCTCGGCTTCGACCGTCTGTGTGTAGACGACCGTTTTGCCTTCGTTGCCGAGATCGTGGTTGATCGCGTGCGCGAGCATGTGGACGGCCGGCGGCTGCTGGTCGCCGGCGATGACCAGGCTGCGACCACGATGGGCGCTCAGGTCCTTCGCGAGCGCGGTAATCCATTTCCCTTCCGCCGGGCCAAGACCCGAATCCGCCCCGGCACTGCCGCTGAGTGCGGCCATGATCGCGCGCGCCGCGCCTTCGATCTGGCTCGGCTTGAGGGCCAGGCGATGGTCGGCTTTGGCGCCTGTGGACGAGGGCATGCTCTCGAGCGCGTAGAGCCGGTTCATCCGCTCGGCGTCCTGCGGATTCCGCCGTGCCGCGAACTGCCGCGCATACGCCAGCGCTCCCGGGCCGCCCGACAGGAAGTCGGCGTCAAGTGACACGATGACGTCAGCCTGATCGAAGCGGTACTGGGTGTCGATAAATTCGCCGCCAAACGCGAGTTGCGAGCCGCTGCGGGCATTGTCGCGGCTGGCCGGATCCCACTGATGCCATTTCGCGGACGGATAGCGGGCCAGCACGTCACGAATCTGGGCAGCCAGCGTCGGCGAACTGACCGACTCGGTCAGGATTCGCAGTCCAGCGCCTTTGAGCGGCTGCTGCGCGGTCAGCGCCGCCCGCATCGCGCCGATGAAGGCCGCCCACGGCCTGATGTCGCCGACGTTGGTCAGTGTCTGGGCGCGATCGGGGTCGTAGAGGCCAAGCACCGCCGCTTGCGCGAAGACGTCGGTGGCGCCGAGGCTGCCGGGGTGCAGCGGGTTGCCCTCGATCTTGGTGGGCCGCCCCTCGTGGCTCTCGACCAGAAGACCGGTGGCAACACCTCCGAGCGTCATCGCGGTCGCGTAGAAAAGCGGCTTGCCCGGGATCAACTCCTCGGGCTGCTTCACGTACGGGATGATCTTTTCCGCCGGCTGCTTGGTGCAGGCGGTGACGCCCGCCAGCGCGATCGACGCGCCCATCAACTTCAGGAATGAACGCCGCGCGACCGGGTCGGTGATCGCTTCGATTTCCGACGGGAACTCGTTGTAAAGATGCTCCTGGAACGCCGGGTCTTCGGCCTGCTCGTCGAGCGTCCGCCAGAACGTGTCTTTGGTCCTCGGGCTGGAGGACTGGCCGCGCTCTTCGGAGCCCGCAATCCCACGCGACAATGCCCGGCGCAGTTCGCTATTCATCGGTGACACGTCGAGCAGCTGGTGAGCTTCTGAATCTGGTATTCCGCGACCAGCTTCTGGCCGAGGGCCTCCTGGTCCGCAGGCGCCTGATAGTCAACGCTGAACACGGCGCTACGCGGCCGCACGTATTTCTCGGGGTTGCGGTGGCAGTCGAGGCACCATTCCATCTGGAGCGAGCTCTGCTGGTACATGAGCGGCATGCGGTCCACCTGACCGTGGCACGTGGTGCAGCCGACGCCCTTGTTCACGTGGATGCTGTGGTTGAAATAAACGAAATCGGGCAGGTCGTGCACCCGGGTCCACTGAATCGACCTGCCGGTCCGGAAGCTGTCGCGCACCGGCTCGAGAAACGGGCTGTTGGAGAAGATCTCCGAATGGCAGTTCATGCACGTCTTGGTCGGCGGAATTCCTGCGAATGACGAGTCCTCGACCGAGGTGTGGCAGTAGCGACAAT
>DASXGC010000072.1:0-5351 GCA_036489235.1 Vicinamibacterales bacterium | reverse complement strand
CCGGATGACGCCCGACCCGATCGAGATCCGTTTCGGTGAGTCGGAGCGTGGCCAGTTCGTGGAGGTTTGCCCCCCGCAGCCGCGCGAACTCGTCGAGCAGGTCGGGGAATGTACGGCCGGCAGACGCAGTGAACTGCGCGGCGCGGTCGAACGGCTCGAACACCTGGGTCTCGCCCTCTTTCAGAATCATTCGTGTCCGCTGCATCCAGTCACGCCGCTCGCCGTGGATGAGGTGGCCCAGGACGTCGAATGCGCTCCACGTCTCGCCGCCCTCGTGCGCGTTGATCCAGGAATCAGGCAGTCCACGCAGCAACGCATCCAGCGTCACCGGCGTTCTCGACAGAATGCCGCTGGCTTCTTCGAGCTCGAAGCGCCGTCTCGCACGATCGATCGCTTGGTTCATGCCCCAGCTTCTCACGTCTTCGATGAAAACGATTAGACTGTCGCGTCAGCAGGAGAGCGCGTCCTCATATGAAACGGATTCTCATCATTACAATGTTGTTGGCGATCGGCACCGTAGCGACGGCGCGCGCCCAAGCGCCGATTGACTGGAAGGCAATCGAGGTCGAAACGCTGCAGCACTTCCAGGCGCTGGTGCGCATCGACACCAGCAATCCGCCGGGCAACGAAACGCGGGCGGTCGAATACTTGAAGAAGGTCCTCGACAAGGAGGGCATCCCGTACCAGGTCTTTGCAGGTGACGCTAACCGCGCAAACCTGGTTGTTCGCATCAAGGGCAACGGCAGGAAGAAGCCGATCCTGGTCATGGGACACACCGACGTCGTGACTGTCGACCCGAAGAAGTGGATCGACCACGGTCCGTTCAGCGCCGACGTGGCGGGCGGGTACGTCTATGGCCGCGGCACCATTGACGACAAGGACAACCTGGTCGCCAGTCTGATGCTCGTGCTGACACTGAAGCGATCGGGGGTACCGCTCGATCGCGACGTGATCTTCCTCGCTGAATCAGGCGAGGAAGGTTCGCCAGAGGTCGGCGCCCAGTACATGATCGACCATCACTTCGACGCGATCGACGCGGAGTACTGCCTGGCGGAAGGCGGCGGACCGGGTCGGACCAACGGCAAGTACACCAGCGCCAATATCAGCACGACCGAAAAGGAACCGCGTGCCGTCGAGATCATCGCCCACGGACCGGCGGGCCACGGATCGGTGCCGCGCCGCAGTAATGTGGTCGCCCATCTGTCGCAGTCGGTTGCCAGGATCGTCGACTGGACACCGCCGCTTCGGATCAACGAGACCACCGGCTCGTATTTTCGCAAGCTCGCTGCGTCCGCCGATTCTCCCGCGGCCGCCAAGCGCTATCGTGACGTGCTGAGCCCTGATCCCAAAGTGTCGGGTCCCGCCGCCGAGTGGATGCTCGACAACGAGCCCGAGCACTGGTCGATGCTGCACACGTCAGTGGTGCCGACGATTCTGACCGCGGGGTACCGCTACAACGTCATTCCGTCGGAAGCCAAGGCGACGCTCGACGTGCGGCTGCATCCGGACGAGGACCAGGCGAAGTTCCTCGATCAGATCCGCGCGGTCATCAACGACCCGAGCATCGAGGTTCGCTGGGCCCGCGATCGATATCGTCCCGCCGGCGCCTCGCGCCTCGACACCGAGCTCTTCGCCGCCATCGAAACCGAGACCCGGAAAATCTACGGCGTGGACGTGTTGCCGACGATGAGTACGGGTGCGAGCGACAAGGCGCAGATCCGATCGAAAGGGGTGCAGTGTTACGGCATCGGGCCGGCTGTGGATTTCGAAGACGGCGGCAAGGGATTCGGCGCCCACAGCGACCAGGAGCGCATCCTCGAAGCGGAACTGCACCGCTTCGTGCGGTTCCAGTACGACCTGGTGATGGACGTGGCGCGGGCGAAGTAATTCGCGCCGGTCACCTCAGCGCGGAAGATCCTATCGGACGCCGATCGCGCGTGGCCTGCGCACGTACACCGCGATCAGGACGGTAACCAGCAGGGCGACCAGACTGACCGCCACCGCGTGATCGACAGCGACGATACCCAGCAGGAACGCTTCGGAAAGTGAGGTAAAGGCGATCGCCGCGCCGAGGATCACGACCGCGACTGGTCCCCAGGCAAATCCCATCCAGACGCCGATTGCCGCGAGCACGCCCGCTACTGCCTGCAGTCCGAAGCCCACGATCATCAGCGGCATTGGCGGCCCGATGAAGAGTCCAGGCAGAAACGACGCGATGTAGATGCCGTACAGCCCCAGTGCGATGGCGATAACGGCGACGATTGGACCACGATTCATTCGAGCCTCCGGCCTCATGCATTCAACTCCGGTGCCAGCCAAGTCAACGGCAACATCGCGAATGCAGACGCGGCTGAGCCGGCACTGAGACCCGCCAGCGAGGTGTCGCCTTTGTATAGACTGCGGAGATGAGCAACCTCACCGCAGGCACTGACATACGCGCGGCGGCGCCGGTGTGGAACTGGCGCGACGGAAGCGGCGAATGGAACCTCGATGAACTGGTGGTCGAGGAGCCGCTCGATATCCGCGTGCAGGGCCGGCCCATCAGCGTCACCATGCGGACGCCGGGACACGACGAGGAGTTGGCGCTGGGGTTTCTCCTGACAGAAAAGGTGATCTCGAGCGCCGCCGATGTTCAGCATCTGGCGGCCGCCAAGAGCGGAGAGTCCGCTGACAACGTCATCGACGTGCAGCTGGCCCCTGCCGTGGCCGTCGATCTCGGCCGCCTCACCCGGCACGTCTTCGCTTCGTCCAGTTGTGGCCTGTGCGGCAAGACGACGATCGATTCGGTCGTCCAGAATTTCCCGGTCGTCACGTCGGCGGTTCGATTCGCGGCGGATCTGATCGCGTCGCTGCCGGACAGGATGCGAGCACTGCAGGTGACGTTCGGCCGCACCGGTGGACTTCACGCGGCAGCGTTGTTCGACGCTGCTGGCAACCTGCTGGTGCTTCGTGAGGATGTCGGGCGGCACAACGCCGTCGACAAAGTGCTGGGTCGGGCGCTGCTGAACGGGTGGCTGCCGCTCGATCGCCATGTCCTGCTCGTCAGCGGACGTTCGTCATTCGAAATCATCCAGAAATCGGTCGCCGGCGGAGTTCCGATCGTCGCGGCGGTGTCCGCGCCGTCGAGCCTGGCGGTGGACTTCGCCACCCGCAGCGGTCAAACGCTGGTCGGCTTCGTCCGCGACAACCGCTTCAATGTGTACTCGCACGCCGAGCGCATCGCGACCGGCCCTGATCCGCGGGTTTCTCGGATCGCGGGCACGCCGATTGGTGTGTCATGAAGCCGGTGGATCACGGCGAGAACGACTCGCCACGCGACGTTCCCGGCGCGCAGCCGCCGCTCGAGATAGACGGCGCCGAAGAGGGCCGCCGCCACACCACTGCAGCGGGCCTCTATGCGATCTACGAGACCGGTTACTTCGGTCTCAAGAAGATGGGCGCAGGCCGCGGCCTCCGGACCCTGTTGAAGGTGAATCAGAAAGACGGGTTCGACTGTCCGAGCTGCGCGTGGCCCGACCCCGATGGCGACCGCCACATCGCCGAGTTCTGCGAGAACGGCGCCAAAGCCGTGGCGTCGGAAGCCACCACGGCCCGTCTGACGCCGGAAGTGTTCGCGCGTCATTCGATTTCGAGCCTGCTCACACGTCCCGATGTTTGGCTCGACGAACTGGGTCGCATCACGCACCCGATGGTCCGCCGGCCGAACGCCGACCACTACGAGCCCGTTTCCTGGGACGACGCGTTCGCCATCGTGGCCGAGGAGCTTCGGGCGCTGGAATCGCCGGATGCGGCCTGCTTCTACACCTCGGGACGCGCCAGCAACGAAGCTGCCTTTCTCTACGGACTGTTCGCGCGTCAGTTCGGGACCAACAATCTGCCTGACTGCTCGAACATGTGCCACGAGTCGAGCGGCACCGGCATGAACGCGGTCATCGGCTTCGGCAAGGCGACTGTCAGAATCGAGGACTTCGCCGAGGCCGACGCGATCTTCGTCATCGGCCAGAACCCCGGGACCTGTCATCCGCGCATGCTGACCGAGTTGCAAAAAGCGGCGCGCAACGGCTGCCGCATCGTCAGCGTCAACCCGTTGAAGGACCCAGGTCTGATGCGTTTCCGCAATCCTCAGGAGCCGCTCAACCTTCTGCTTCCCGGCACCAAAATGGCGTCGCTGTTCCTGCCGGTCAGAATCAACGGCGATGTCGCGTTGTTGAAGGGCATCATGAAGGAGATGCTCGAAGAGGACGAGCGCAGGGGCGGAGGAGTGCTGAATCGCGATTTCATCGCGGAGCAGACCGAAGGCTTCGAGGCATTTGCCGACGACATCCGCCGCGAGTCCTGGGACCGCATCGTCGAGCAGAGCGGAATCGCGCGCGACCTCATTCGTCAGGCGGCAGAGATCGCGATCACATCGGAGCGCATGATCTGCTCGTGGGCGATGGGAGTTACTCAACACAAGAACGGCGTCGCCAACGTCCAGAGCATCGTCAACTTCGCGCTGCTCAGGGGTCATATCGGCCGGCCCGGCGCCGGTGTCTGCCCGGTCCGCGGTCACAGCAATGTTCAGGGCGATCGGACGATGGGGATCTGGGAAAAAATGAGTCCCGAGTTCATGAAGGCGATCGGCGCCGAATTCCAGTTCACGCCGCCGCCAGAACACGGTTTTGATACCGTGCAGAGCATTAAAGCGATGCACGACGGGCGGATCAAGGTCTTCGTCGGCCTCGGCGGCAATTTCCTCGCCGCGACGCCCGACACGAACTACACGGCTGAAGCGATGAGCCGCTGCCGGCTGACCGTCCAGATTTCGACCAAGCTCAATCGCGGCCATTTGATCACTGGACGACAGGCACTGATTCTGCCGTGCCTTGGACGAACTGAACAGGACATCCAGGTCGCCGGTCCGCAGTTTGTCACGGTCGAGGACACCACCGGAGTCGTCCACATGTCGCGAGGCGCGCTCGAACCGGCATCCACGCATCTGCGCAGCGAGCCCGCCATTGTCGCGGGCCTGGCCGAAACCGTGCTGGGCCAACGCTCGACCGTGAAGTGGCGCGAACTGATCCAGGACTACGACCACATCCGAACCCACATCGAAAGCGTCGTCCCCGGCTTCGCGCAGTACAACCAGCGAGTCCGTCAGCCCGGCGGATTCTATTTGCCGAACGCGCCGCACGAAGGCCGATTTCAAACGCCGTCCAAACGCGCGAAGTTTTCTGTCCACCCGATTCCGGTGCACAATCTCGCACCGGGCCAGTTGCTGTTGACGACGCTGAGGAGCCACGATCAGTTCAATACGACGATCTACAGCGAGAACGATCGGTATCGTGGCATCTCGAATGGCCGGCGCGTGG
>DASXGC010000062.1:0-1968 GCA_036489235.1 Vicinamibacterales bacterium | reverse complement strand
TGATTGCCGAGGTCAGCAGCGCCGCAATCGCCGCCTCGGATGTCGGCGTGGCGACGCCGTCGGCCCGGCCGTCGGGAAAATGGGCGGCGTCCTCGAGGAACGATGCCACCACATCCGTGTCGCGAACCACCGTGGGCAGCGACCACTCGCCGCGTGGACGGCGCGCGTGAATGGTGTGGCTGGTCATCGCGCTATATTAGATGGATGCGAACGCTGCTTGTGACGTCGAGCCTGGTGCTCGCACTGTTCTCCGCCGCAACTTCCGCGCAAGACGCCGATGCCATCGACGCCCCGCGCATCACTCAGCAAGCGTTCAAGAAACTGGTGGCGGCCCACAACGTCATCATCGTGGACACGCGTCGTGCGGAAACCTTCGCCGAAGGCCACATCCGTGGCGCCATGCTGCTGCCGCTCGAAGGCAGCCTGACGTGGCCAGACGAGTCCGAGTCGGTCGTTGCGGTCCTGATCAAGACACGGAAGCCGGTCGTGACCTACTGCGCGTGCAGCGATGAGGCCACCGCCGCCCGCGCGGCGCTGATGCTGCAGGCCCGGGGCGTGAAGAACGTGAAGGCTCTTCGCGGCGGCTGGAACGAGTGGGTGAAAGCCGGCAATCCGGTCGTCAAGAGCACCAAGAGCACGAAGAGCGACATCAAGTAGCGATCACTTCGCCAGCGCCTTGATCAATCGATACTGGAATTCCAGCCCCTCGAAATACTGCTTCACGCCGATCCGTTCGTCCCGTCCGTGCGCGCGCACATCGTCGATGTCGCCAAAATTGCCGTCGACGCCGTAGGTGGGAATCTCGCCGTTTCGCATGTAAAGACCGTCGGTCGCGCCCGTGCTCATAACCGGCACCACCACCGCGCCCGGGTACATTTCCTTCGTCAGCGATTCGACGATGCCCATTACTTCAGGCCGCAGGGGAGACGGCTTGCTCGGGTGCGCTTCGTCCACGAAATCGACCTTGATGGCCGGATCCGCCAGCACTTCCGTGAGTTTTTCCTTGACCGCCACCGGCGATTCGCCCGGCAGGATCCGGCAGTTGACGTTCGCCGTCGCCAGCTGCGGCAGTGCGTTCTGCGCGTGTCCCCCAAGCAGGCGCGTCGCCACGCAGGTGGTCCGCATCATCGAGTTGTAATAGGGCAGAAGCGCCGAGAGTCGGGCGGCGGCCGCGGGGTCCGGCGTCTCGCCGGCAACCGCGCGCATGTCCGCCGCAACCTTCGGGTCGCTCTCGACCGTCGCGCTGCGCTCGAAGTACGCGCGCGTCACCTCGTTCAGCTTCACCGGGAACTCGTAGGCAGACAGCCGCGTCAGCCCGGCGGACAAATGGTAAATCGCGTTGTCCTTGACCGGCAGCGAGCTGTGCCCACCCTTGTTGGTCACCTCGAGACGGAAATCCTGGTACACCTTCTCGCTGGCCTGTACCTCGTTGGTGAAGTACTTGCCTTTTCGGATGTTGCCGCCGCCGCCTTCGTTGATGGCGAAGTCCGCTTCGATCAAATCCTTGTGCTTCTGTACCAGCCATTCCGCGCCGTTGAACGTGCCACCTTCCTCGTCGGCGGTCAGCGCCAGGATCAGGTCGCGATCCGGGACGAAGTGTTCCTCCTTCAGCCGAATCAGGTTGGCGACAAATTGCGAGGCCATCGCCTTGTCGTCACTGGTGCCGCGGCCGTAGAAATAGCCGTCCTTTTCGACGAACACGAATGGCTCAATCGACCAGTCCTCGCGTTTGGCCTCGACGACATCGAGGTGGGCGAGGAGCAGGAGCGGCCGTTTGGCGCCGGTGCCGCGGTAGCGCGCAACCAGGTTGCCCTTGCGGGGATCGGGTCCGAGCACCTGGACGTCAGCCGCCGGGAACCCGGCCGCCTTCAACCGCGCCGCCACGGCTTCGGCGGCGGTCGTCACGTTGCCCGCCGGCGTGTCGGTGGTGTTGATTTCGATCAGCTGCTTGAAGATTTCGCGTGCGCG
>DASXGC010000041.1:0-23693 GCA_036489235.1 Vicinamibacterales bacterium | reverse complement strand
ACCACGCGCCGGCCAGGCGCTGGTACTCGGAGCGAAGGCGCGGGCGTTACTGAACGGCCGCAGCGTTGCGGCGCCCGAGGATATTCGCGCGGTTGCCCTGCCGGTGCTGCGGCATCGCATCCTGCTCAACTTCCAGGCGGAAGCCGACGGCGTGGACGCCGACCAGATCGTCGCCCGCCTGCTCGAGGCCGTGCCCGCGCCGTAACGGTTGAAAGGCGAGTGTTGAGAGTTGAGGCCTCGAGCCTTGAGCGTTGAACCGTGAGCGTCGCCCCGGACGTCTGCCCGCCGCAAGTCTTGGCACGGATCGCGGATCTCGAGCTGGTCGCGCGAATCGTCGTCGAAGGTCTGGTGTCCGGGCTGCATCGCAGCCCGTTCCACGGATACAGCGCCGAGTTCAGCCAGTACCGGCACTATCGTCAGGGCGACGACCTCAAGCACGTGGACTGGAAGCTGGTCGCACGCACCGATCGCATCTACACGAAGCAGTATCGCGAAACCACCAACATGCCGGCGTCGATCGTGCTCGACAGCAGCGCGTCGATGTCCTTCCCGGCCGCGCCGTCAAGCCGCGACGATCGCCCGCCGTCGAAATTCCGATACGGTGTAATTGCCGCGGCCGCGCTGGCTCAACTGATCTCAGCGCAGGGTGACGCGGTCGGCCTGCTCGCCGGCGGCCGCTACATCGCCTCCCGCGCCGGACGGCCGCACCTGCGTGGCGTGCTGGCCGCGCTCGCCGGCGTTCAGCCCGGCGGATCGTGGAGTGGCGCCGAAACCGTGCGTCGCGCCGCGGAGCGGCTGAGCGGACGCGGCCTTCTCCTCGTCATCTCTGACTTCTACGACGATGAGGATCGGATGTTCGAGGAGTTGCGCCGGGCTGCGCGCCGCGGACATGAAGTGGTGCTGTTTCAGCTGTTGAGTCGCGAGGAGATCGACCTGCCGTACCGGCAGGATCTGGAGTTCACGGATCTCGAAACCGGTCGATCGCTCGCGGTCAACGCCGGCCTGGCCCGGCGCGACTACAAGGACGGCATGAGCGCGTTTCTCGAACGCTGGCACAGCCGCGCCGGCAGCGAGGGCTTTCAGTACTCCCTCGTTATCACCGACACGCCACCCGCGCTGGCGCTGCGCAACTTTCTGCTCGCCCGAGGGACCAGCTAGTGTGGCGCCACCCGCTCGCGCTGCTGGCACTGGTCAGCGTGGCTGCGCCGATCCTGATTCACATTCTCGTGCAGCGCCGTGCCGAGCGCTTCGCGTTTCCGACGCTGCGCTTCATCGCGCCGACCCGGCTGGCGGCGATTCGACGCCATTTGCTCGAGGATGCCGCGCTCCTCGCCGTCCGCATCGCCATCCTCATCGTCGCCATCGTCGCACTTGCCGGTCCCTTGATCGTGACCGCAGCCAGGCGCCGCGCCTGGAATCAGCAGGTCGTCCGCGCGGTCGTCACCGACGCCGCCGCACTCGTAGTGGCGGAGCTTGCTCCGCCTGGCACCGCACCGCCTGTAGGGGCGGAGCTTGCTCCGCCCGAGACCATTTCGCCCGGCCTGCGCGTGCATGCGGAAAAGGCCTTTGACGCCACAACGTTGACCGATGGCATCCGCCGTGGGCTCACCTGGCTCGACACTGCGCCGCCGGGACGACGACAACTCGTGATCCGATCGTCGTTTCCGATCGGATCGCTGACCGACTCCGACATTGCCGCGATTCCGCCTGGCGTGGGGATCGTTTTCGAACGTCGCGGTACGCTGCCGTTGACCCGTACTGTTACGGTCGGCACGGTTCTTACCGCCGCCGGAAGCCGAAGCCAGAGCGTGACGCTCGAAGGTGCCCGAACCCTCGTCAAGGACTCCTCCGCAGCACCCAACGCCGAATGGCCGATCGAGATTAGCTCGCCACCAGCCGATCGCCCTGCGCTCGACGCCGCGGTTGCGGCCGTGCGCGCCGAACGAGTGTGGGCGCCATCGGCGGATCGTCGTGCCCGTCTTGTCATCGTCGATCGCGCCGATTCGATGCTGCCGGCGCTTCCCGCAGCCGGCGCGATTCAGCAGCCGTGGATGGCGGAGGCGATTTTCCGTATTGCCAGGGATCCGGATCTACAGGCTGCGGCAGTCAACGCAGCCGCTGGCTCGAACGATCCGCGTTTAGCGTCCGCGCCCTGGCAGACGCTCGCGATCGCCGCCGACGGCCGGCCCTTGATCCTCGCCACGGCATCTAGTGCGCAGTTGGTCGTGGTGAGCGCTGCCGGCGCGAAGGAGTTGATCACGCCGCTTCTGATGCGGACCGTTGCCAACGCCATTGCGCAACCCGCGGATCTGCAGCAGGCGGAAGTGACGCCGATTCCGGAGCGGGTGCTGCACGCCTGGTCGCGGGACGCCGGTCCGGCAGAACCGCCGAGAATCGACACGATCGTTGACGACGATCGCCGATGGTTCTGGTTGACGGCTCTCGTGTTGCTGGCGATTGAGACGTGGATGCGGCGCTCCCGCACCTCGAGCGCCATCCAGGCGGAGGAGCACTCCCGTGTCGCCTGAGGCAGCTGGCATCCTCAGCCGGGTTGACGCCGCTCTCACGCGGGCGCGATTGCTGGCGGTCGGGGAGGCGATCGCGTGGGGATTGCTGATCTCGGCGGTCTCACCGCTGGCCGGAGTGCTCGTTGCCTTGGCCGTCGGACTCTGGCGGTGGCGGCGAGCCACGCGGGTGGCGGTAGTCCGTGCGCTCGAGACCACACACCCGGAACTCCGGAATCTGTTGGTCACCGTCGAGGAGCTGTCAGCTGATTCGCTGGTCACAAAGCCCGAAATACGCGCGCGCGTGTTCGCTGATGCTGCTGCCGCAGCGCCTGACATCCGTGTGCAAAGAGCCTTTCCGTTTCGGCCGGTTGCGCGCGCAATCGTGGCCGCTGTCGCGGTTTGGACGCTGGTTACCGCTGTTGGCTTGCTGCGCAGACCAGGTCCTGGCGCAGGCACGTCGAGCGGGCCGCTCGCGACTCAGGGAGGACCAGCTGCTTCAGCCGGACTGCGGGTGAGCGCGACCGTGCAGCCGCCCGCCTACACCGGACTGAAATCAGCAACCATGGTCGATCCTCAGCAGTTGACTGCGGTCGAGGGAAGCGACCTCGCACTGACCGTCGACTCGACGGCTGCGGCGGTCACTGTCGACCACGACGGCGTCACGAGCGTGCTGAGACGGGCCCCCGACGGTCACTTCGCGTATCGCACGCACCTGACGACGACGGGCTACCTGATGGTCACGACCGGTGGCGGCGATCGACGGTTGATGCCGGTGGTGGTCTCGCCCGATGGACTACCAGCCGTCAGGGTGACAGCACCCGGCCGCGACCTGGTCTACGCCGGCGGCAATCCGCAGATCACGTTCAATGCGCACGCGACAGACGACTACGGCGTCCGCTCGCTGTCGCTGCACTACACGAAGGTGTCCGGGTCGGGCGAGCAGTTCTCGTTCAAGGAAGGTGAGATTCCATTGAAGATCGCAGTCGCGAACGCACGCGACTGGAGCGGAGCCGCTACCGCGACGCTCGAGACCCTTGATCTGAAAGACGGCGACATGCTGGTCTACCGCGCGGTGGCATCGGACGCCAGACCGATTGGCGGCACCGCCAGCTCGGATGCGTTCTTCATCGAGGTCTCGAAAGTTGGCGCGGCCGCCGCTGACGGATTCACCGTCCAGGAGGAAGAGACGCGCTACGCCCTCAGCCAGCAGATGCTGATTGTGAAGACCGAGCGGTTGAACAAGGCACGAGCGTCGATGCCGGCCGCGGACGCGGCCGAGGCGTCGCGGAATCTGGCGGTCGAGCAGCGTATGATTCGCTCCGAATTCGTGTTCATGCTCGGCGGCGAAGTCGAAGACGAAGAGGTCGAAGCGCAACAGTCGACCGACCTTCAGGAAGGGCGGCTGCAGAATCGCGGCCAACGCGATCTGCGAATCGCGACCGTGGCGATGAGTCAGGCGGAGAAGTTCTTGACCGCCGCCAACACCGCGGACGCGCTAATCCAGGAACGAGCCGCGGTCACTGCGCTGCAGCGCGCCTTCGCTCGCGATCGCTACATCCTCCGGGCGATGGCGACCCGCAGTCAGCTCGACACCACGCGCCGGTTGACCGGAAATCTCGAAGGCGCTGCGGACTGGCACCGGGCGAGTCCCGCTCTGCCGGAGAACAAGCGGCTCGCCCATCTGACGGATCTGCTGAGCAGTGTCGCCACGCTCACCCGCGACGGAGACGCCACTAAGTCAGCCGCGTTTAAAGATCGTGCCCTGGTTCTGGCGGAGGAGGCGATTCGCACCGATGTGGCGTCGGAGGCACTGCGGAAGGCTGCAACCGAGCTGCAGCGGGCAGCCGATGCGGCCGGCGATCCCGCCGTCCGCAGCCGGGCGCTTGCGGTTGCAGCCGGTGAAATTGCTACGGAAGCGAGGCACGCTCAGGCTGACGCAGCGCTGTCGTCGCCCTCGATTGCGCCTGGCTTGAGCGGCGCCTTCGCCGACGCAATCGTCAAGCCGCGAGGGTCGGCCCGGTGAGTACAACGACTGCGCTTCTCCGTGGCGCGGCGGTCGCGATTGCCGTCGCGGGCCTCGTCGATCCCGCCATCACGATGTCCGGATCACTGCGTCCAAAGTTGGCCGTCGTGATCGCGCAGGCATCAGTCGAAGCCGACCGCGTGCGCGCACGCCTTCACGCCGATCTCGAATCGTCGTTCGAGATTCGGCCGGCCATCGCGTCAGACATCGATGCCGCCATCGTCATCGGCAATCGCTACGACGGGGAACCGGTCCCGGAAAAGCTGCCGATTGCCACGGTGACGATTATCGAGGAGTCGGCGGGTGTGAGAATCGCACGCATCGATACACCGTCCGATGTGCCTGCGGCGACGGCGATTCATGTCGATGTTGACCTCGAGGCACGAGCCGCCGACGGACGCACGACCGACGTCATTGTCCGGATCGGCGGACTCGAGGTGGGACGCGTCTCGCACCGGTGGGATGAGGTCCGGCTGAAGCCGGGGGCTGCCGATCAAGTCCGGCTGAAGCCGGACACTACAGATCAAGTGCAGCCGGCGGTTCAACGCTGGCGCACTGCGCTCGATGTCGTACCGGTCGGCGCGGCGCCGTACGTCGTTCGAGTCGAGACGATCACGTCTGATAGCCGGGCTGTGGCCGACACGCTCGTCGATCTCCGTGGCGAGCCGTTCCGCGTGCAGTTTTACGAGCCGCGGCCGTCGTGGGCGGCGACCTTCGTGCGCAGGGCGCTCGAATCTGACGCCCGGTTCCAGGTAGCGGGCATCAGCTATGGTTCGCGTGGCATTGCGGCCCGGACGCAGGGCGACGTGCCGCTCGGCGATCCCCGCCTCGACCTGGTCGATGTCGTCATCGTCGGCGGCCTCGACAAGTTGTCGGCAGGCGACGTGCGGTCGCTGGATCGGTTCATGCGCGAGCGAGGTGGCGCGGTCGTGCTGCTGCCCGACGAGCGCATCGCCGGCGGCCCCTCACTCGATCTGCTTCCTGGCGCCGCGACGGAACGGCTCCTCGAGCAGCCAGCGAAACTGGCCGTCGAGCCGCCGGCGGCGCCAATCGCGGCGTCCGAGCTGCTGGTGATTCACGCGGGTGGACCAGGTGCGGCCGTGCTCGCGAGTGTGCCAGGTGGCGACGCGCAACCCGTAGTCGTATCGGTGCCGCGCGGGGACGGCCGGCTGCTGGTGTCGGGCGCGATGGACGCGTGGCGATTTCGCGCCGACGATCACATGGCCTTCGATCGATTCTGGCAGTCGGCTATCGCCGGGCTGGCGTTGTCGGTGCCAGCGCCCGTTTCGATCGGCATCGAACCGCCGCTGCAGAACCCGGGCGGCCGCAGCGACGTCACCGTCCGCCTGCGCTCGCATCGTGAAGGGCCGATCAGTGCAACGCTGAACGGCAGTCAGCCGATTCGATTGACACCTGGCGCCGAGTCCGGTGTGTTCCACGGCACTATCGCCGCCGGAGTCGCAGCCGGGCATCTGCGTCTCGATGTCGCCGCCGGCGACGCGAATTCGCTGACGGCATCACGATCAGTGGTCGTGCAGGCAGGCGCGCGTCCACTGTCGCCGGGTCCAACGCCCGCGCTCGCGATGCTGTCGTCCTCGCATCATGGAATCGACGTCACCGCCGATCGACTGGCGGACCTCGAACGCTTTGTTCGCCACGCCGCGGTGCCTTCTATCACTCGAGTCGAGCATCGCCCGATGCGATCGCTGTGGTGGCTGGTTCCATTCATTTCATGTCTCTGCGCGGAATGGTGGATGAGGCGTCGTCGAGGGCTTCGCTAGACGCCCACCGCCACAAACAACAAGCCGCGGCAAAGATGCCAAGAATCGCGATCCACAAGCGTTCAGTGGGAATCGGCCACTGGCGGAGAAACAGAAATCGCCGTGGCGTTCCGAGGCTGGATCGCTGCAGCGCCGCGACCGGTGTCGCTCCGGCGATCAATGCCAACGTGGACTGGTGAAAGTCGAGATCGCGATCGGCCGCCCCGGTGGCATTCACCTCGGCAGCGACGCGTTCGTAGATTGTCCGTTCGTCGGTCATCACCGAGAACGCCTGCGCCCGGAATCCGAGCGCCGTCAATATCATCGTCGCGACGAGCAGTGACTCACGGGCAATCCGGCGTGCGCGCAGATGAGGAACCGTTGCGATCAACAGCAGCAGAGCGACCGGCACGATCCGATACCAGAACCGCGCGAACAGATCCGGGCCGCCGCGCCAGAGTGAGTATTTCGGCATCAGATATACCTGCGGCAGCAGGAACAGGATGGCGAACCAACCGACACGATCGTTCTTCCAGATCAGCACGGCAACGCATACCGGAAGCAATGCAACCAGTGGGAAATAGTAAAGCGGACTGCGCAGCGGGCTGAAGAAAGTACCGCTGAAACCCTCGATCCAGTAACTGCCGAAATTCATCTGTGCGGCGAGGTCGTGATACGCGGACGACAGCGGTGATCCGAAGTAATACGTATTGAATCCGGCGACGATGGCGCCGCACAAGATGATGACGCCAGCAAACGCCCCCACAACACGTCGCATCGTCCGGGGGTCGTCGGTCGATCGCCACTCGGAGATAGCGAACCAGAAGACAAATGCGGGAAGCGCGCTGGCCATGAACGGCCGAATCGTCACCGAAAACGCCAGAACCGCCGCAAGAGCCGCGGCAGCGGCCGGCCTTGCCGCGCGACCCGCATTCGTCGGCGCATCGAACCACAGACACAAGACCATTGCCACGAGCGTGACCATCACTTCGCCGACGACGTTGAACGGGAGCGTGCTGTACATCCAGATCGGGGACGCGAACGCTGCCGAGAGCACGATGAGTGTGCTCCATTGTCGGGGGAGGCCCGCCAGGCGGCAGGCCAGCGCCACGAGCGCCACGCAGATCACTGCGTAGAACAGCCAATTGATCGCCCAGAGCGTTTGGTCTGACGGCTGTCCACCGCCGTTGGCCTGCCGGGCGAGACGCAGCGTCACGAAGAGCGGCAGCGTCATGAGTGGCTGGCCGATTCCGTGCACCTGCGTATAGGTGACTTGGTCGCGGTTTACGCCAAATCGGGTGTTGAGTCCCCAGTCGCTCGCGCGAAGAATGGCCGCGACATCCGCTGTCGTGAACGTGAGGCGATGGCGGTCAGCAATCTGCGTCGTCTGGTAAAACTGCGCGAGGTTGTCGCCAGACACCAGGTCGCCCGTGAAGAAAACGGCGTACGTGACGAAGAGTGATCCAGCGAAGGCGAGAAACCAGGCACGGCGAACGATTGCCGGCGATGTCATCAATAAGCCGTTCGCAATATACTCGGACCCATGACTTCGAGTCGCCGCAAGTTTCTTCAGACGCTCGGCGCTGGCGCGGTCGTGGCCGGCATGCCGCGCATCGCCTTCGCCCGACGCTTCGATTCTTCCCGCGAGCAGGCGCCACCGGTTCGCGATCCGATATATCGAAACTGGTCCGGTGCCGCATTGGCTGAAGCCAAGCGGCTCGGCTGCTCGTACGCCGATATCCGCTTTACCCGTAACCGCGCCCAGAACATTGCCGTGCGCAACGGATTGATCATGCGCGGTGGCGGCGGTTTCGGACCTGGCGGCGATGCCACCGAGACCTACGGATTCGGCGTCCGCGTGATCCACAGCGGGGTGTGGGGATTTGCCAGCAGCCCGATCGTGACGGCGGAGGAAATCAAGCGCATCACCGGCATCGCCACCGAGGTCGCCAAAGCCAGCGCCGTCGCCAAGCGCCGCGACGTGCAACTCGCGCCGGTTGCGGCCTATGACGAATTCTGGCAGGTGCCGATCCAGAAGGATCCGTGGGATGTGCCGCTCGAGCAGAAGATCGACATGCTCCGCGGCGTCACGACGACGATGCAGAAGAACCAGGCGGTCCTGTTCGCGGTGGCGACGGTCGGTTTCGAGCACGAGTGGAAATTTCTCGCGACCAGCGAGGGCTCGTTCATCGAGCAGGTCTTTCATTTCGTCGATTGCAGCATCGAGGCGACCGCGCGAACCGGGACGCAGGTCAAGACGCGGAGCTACGACCGGCTGGCTGGCAGCGGCTACGAATTCCTCGAGCAGGTCGACCTACCCGGCAACGCCGAGCGTGTGGCGGCCGAAGCGATCGAACACTCGATGGCCAAGCCGGTCGGTCAGGGACTCAAGGATCTGGTCCTCATGCCGTCGCATCTGGCATTGACGATTCACGAGATCGTCGCGCACGCCACCGAGGTCGATCGGATTGCAGGGTACGAAGCCAACTACGCCGGCACGAGTTTCGTGAAGATTTCTGACGTCGGCAAGTTGAAGTACGGCTCGAAACACTTCAACGTCACGGCCGATCGCACGTTCCCGACCGGCATGGCGACCGTCGGGTTCGACGATGACGGCGTCAAGGCGCAGAAGTGGCCGATCGTGAAGGACGGCATTCTGGTCGGGCTGCAGACCAATCGCGAGACGGCGTATCTGGTCGGCGAGAAGGAGAGTCGCGGCTGCACCTTCGCCAATCACTGGCGCAACTATCCGTTCCTGCGGATGCCCAACGTGCAGCTCGAGCCCGGCCCGAAAGGCTCACCGACAGTCGACCAGATGATCGCCGATGTGAAGGACGGCGTGCTGGTCGAGGGGCAGGGCAGCTTCAGCATCGATCAGCAGCGCTACAACGGCCAGTTCGGTGGCGACGCCTTCTGGGAAATCAAGAACGGCAAGAAAACGCGGATGGTTACCGACTTCACCTACAACGCGATCACGACCGATTTCTGGCAGAACCTCGACGCGGTCGGACCGGCCGAGACGTGGGAGCATCACGGGCTGACTGGCGACGCCAAAGGACAGCCGGTGCAGTCGAATCATCCGTCGCATGGATCGGCGCCGTGCCTGATCCGGAAAATCATGGTCGGGGCTGCATATGCTTAGGGCCCACCAAGGTCGGCCCCTACGCCACCAAAGGGCCGACCAAGGTCGCCCCTACGCAGGGGTGGAGCTTGCTCCGCCCGAGAGGCGTCATGAGTTACTCGAAAGAAGAAGTTAAAGCGATCACCGACAAAGTCCTGAACATGGCGAAAGCCGACGCAGTCGAAGTGCGCCTTTCCGGCGGCGAACGCTCGGCGACGCGCTACGCGAACTCGACCATCACGGCCAACCTCGTCGAGCACGACCAGGAAGTCCTGATCACGGTGTATTACGGCCAGAAGTCAGCGGCCACATCGACGCATCAGTTCGACGATGCCTCACTGAAGTCGGCGATCGAGCAGGCGCAGGAACTGGCGAAACGACGGCCCGACAATCCCGAGCTGATGCCGTTGGTGAAACCGCCGCAGGACTATCTGCAGCTGGATGCGGCGCTCCAGCCCGCGGTCGATTTCGGGCCTTCCGAGCGCGCGCGCATGGTGAAGCAGAGCGTGGACATCTGCGAGAAGAAAGGCGTCCTCGGCGCGGGATACATTCCAAAGCTGCACTGGACCGACGCGCTCGCAAACTCGGAAGGGCTGTTCGCGTACAACCGCTACGCCGAGGCCAGCTTCATCCTCACCTGCCGGACGGCGGACGGAACCGGATCGGGATGGGCCGGCACCACCGGCCTCAAGGACATCTCGAAGATCGATGCCGCTGCGATCACCGAGATTGCGGCCGATAAGGCGCTGAAGTCACGCAAGCCGAAGGCGCTCGAGCCGGGCAATTACACCGTGATTCTGGAGCCGCGTCCCGCAGCGCGGTTCCTGTCCCTCATGATGTTCTCGTTGAACGCCCGCCCGGCCGAGGAAGGTCGCAGTTTCATGAGCGGCGCCGAGCGCGGCGCGACCAAACTCGGGCAGAAGGTGTTCGGCGACAACGTCACGATACGCAGCGACGTCGGCAACGACATCCTGCGCCAGACCCCGGTCGGGCCCGACGGTCTGGCCGCTCGTCCGGTCACCTGGGTCGAAAAGGGTGTGGTCAAGAACCTGTTCTACGATCGCTACTGGGCGAAGAAGCAGGGCAAGCCGTTTACGCCGACCAGTCCGAACCAGAGCGTGGTGATGGATGGCGGCGACGCGTCGATCGAGCAGATGGTGAAGTCCACCAAACGCGGCCTGCTGGTCTCGTTCTTCTGGTACATCCGTCCCGTCGAGCAGATGACGCTGCTCAACACCGGGATGACTCGAGACGGTCTGTTTCTGATCGAAAACGGCGAGATCGTCGGACCGGTGCAGAACTTCCGCTGGAACGACGGTCCGGCCCGGGGCTTCAACAACATCTCGATGCTCGGCAAGTCCGTGCCGATGCACACCGGTGAAGCATACGACTTTCCCGGTACGGCGCTGGTCCCGTCGATGAAGATCGAGGACTTCCGGATGACGTCGATTTCGCCAGCGGTCTAAACGTGACTGCCAAGGATTTCCGCCGAATCGTGCTCGGCCTCGAGGGCGTGGTCGAGGGCGCTCATATAGGCCACCCGGATTTCCGTCTTGGCGGCCGCATCTTCGCGACGTTGACGGCGGACGAGCGGCGGGGGATGGTGAAGTTGCCGCTGGATCAGCAGGAGCGTTTCGTCGGCGCGGGCGCCGGCCCGTTCGTGCCAGCGGCGGGAGCCTGGGGACGCCAGGGCTCCACGCTCGTCGACCTGGCGTCGGTCAGCCCGGAGCACGTTGGAGAGGCGCTGACCATCGCCTGGCAGCTGGCGACCGTAGAGCCTGCGGCGCGGGCCAAAGCATCGCCTTCGCTGCGTCGCGCGAAGAAGGCCGGTCGGTCGGACGCCGGCGGGCGAGGATCTACGAGGAAATCGCCTCCGGCTCGTCGCAGATAACGGCTTCGGCTTCGATCTCGACCAGCATGTCCGGGCTGATCAGTGCCCGGACCTCGACCATCGCCGTCACCGGACGGACCTCACTGAATACTTCGCCATGGGCGCGGCCGACCTTTTCCCAGTCAGCGGCGATATTGACGACGAACATGCGCGTGCGCACCACATCGCTCATGCGGGCGCCGGCTCTGGTCAGCGCGGCTTCGATGTTCCTCAGGATTTGCTGGGTCTGCGCGTAGGCGTCGCCAACACCGACGATCGCGCCGTCCACACCGGTCGCTGTCGTGCCGGACACCCACACCTGATTGCCGATCCTGACCGCGCGCGAGTAGCCGATGATCGGCTCCCAGCGCGCGCCGCTCGCATAGTTTTCACGGGACACGAGGCCGTTCTCCTGCTGTAGTCAGAGTTGTCTCTGGGAATTGCTGGCGGATGTTAGCACGCCGCCGGTTTACGGACGTTTGCGGTCACGACCACACGGCGCAGCATGATCACCCCATGGCGTAGACGACGATGTTGACGGCGAATTTGGTGTTGTCCTCGCGAAGAAAGCGCTTGTTGCGCCAATCGTAGTCCCACTCGCAGCCGTAGTCCTTGTTGCTGTAGAGGACGGCCAGGCGTCCGCGCCGTTCCACGCCCTTCAGATACTCGTGGACGATGTTATCGCCCCAGCCGTTGAGTTCGTGGGAGGTCTGCGGCGGCACCGGGGAAAAGGTGAAGAAGCTGCGATACAGCGGATGCGTCGCCGGCAGCTTCACCATCGGATCGTCGGGAAACAGCACCCGCATTTCTTCTTCGAACGATTTCGCGTACAGGCCGTTGACGTCGTGATTGCAGTCGTCTGAGAACAGCAGGCCGCCGGCGTCGGCGAAGCGCCGCAGGTTCTCGCGTTCGGCGCTGGTGAAGCGCACGAGTTTGTGGCCGGTCATGAAGACGAACGGGAACGACAGCAGGTCGGTCGAGGAGGCGGCGAGCACAACCTCCTCCTTGTAGACCGGGATTGTCGTGTACTGAATGATCGAATCGAGGACGTTCGCCGCGACTTTCGGGTTGTAGTCCCAGTCGCCGGATTCGTAGCGCAGGCGCGCGAACACGAACTCGGACCCGCGCGGCTTTCCGCTCTTCTGGTCCGGCTCGAACCCGGCATCATGGGCATCGGGGCGGGGACTGTCTGGCGATGGCCAGAGTCGCGGGCCGGCGAACGGCGTCGCCGCGGCGAATTGCAGGAACTGGCGCCGGGTGATCATATAAAATATTGCTTCCGTGGAATATCACATCACGCAATACGATCTCGAGCAAGGCGCACTGGAGATCCAGTACATCGAGGAATTCTTCGGCGAGTTTCCCCGCAAGAAGACCGCGGTCGAGATTGTTCGCCGGCTCAGCGATCGCCGCCATCTCATCCTGCTGGCGACGGCGCCGCTGCCCGACGATCCGGGCACGGTGGTGCCGGTGTCGTTCAAGGTCGCCCATGAGATCGCGGTTCCGGAGATGGAGCCGAAGCTGGCCGATCTCGTGGACCGTATCGGCAGCGCCGTGACCTTTCCCGGGCGTCGCGTGCTCTACACCTGGATCGGCGGGACCCGTCGCGACTGGCGCGGCCAGGGCTTTTTTCGCGCGCTGACCGAGCAGCAGGAGCTCTGGGCGATCGAACAGGGCTTCGACGAAATCGTGGTCAAGACGAAGAACCGGTTCTACGACATGCGCGGGACGCTCGACCATCTGCGCTTCGAAGTGTGTCACTACGAGCGTCAGGCGACGGACAATGCTGAATCGAAGGTTTATCTCAGCAAGAAACTGTTGCCCGAGCTGATTTCGAAACACCGCAGCAAGAAGGCGGTCATCCAGTCGCCGGTGTAGCGGACGCGTTCAGGTCATTCCCGTAAGCCGTCCCAGGAAAATCGTGTGGCGCGGACCGCCTCGCTTCAGGCGGGCGCGGACGCGCTCGACCTGCACCGCGAACCCGGCATAGCGCAAGCGCTGCTCGAATTTGCGATCCTCCCACGCCGACCACACCGCAAGCACGCCGCGCGAGGTCAGCGCCGCACGCGACGCCGCGAGGCCGCGGTCGTCGTAGAGTCTCGCGTTAGCCGACGATGTGAACGCGTCGGGTCCGTTGTCCACGTCGAGCAGGATGGCATCGAAGCGGTCGCGGCTGGCCCCGAGCGTGACGGCGACGTCGCCCGGTACGACGGTAACGCGCGAATCATTCAGCGGATAATCGGCGAGCGGCCCGAGCACACTGCGATTCCATTCGACCACCGCCGGCACCAGCTCGGCCACGAGGACGCTGGCGCCAGCCGGCAGCAGATCGAGGGTCGCGCGAAGCGTGAATCCCATGCCGAGGCCGCCAATCAGCACGCACGGCGCTTTCAGGGACCGCGCCTGCGCGCAGGCGAACCTCGCCAGCGCCTCTTCAGAGCCATGCATCCGGCTCGACATTAGCGGTTTGCCGTCGGCGAGGATGATGTACTCGCGGTCCCGTCGCGTCAGCGTCAGCATCGCGCCTTCCGGCGTCCGCGTCTCGCCGAGGAGTTCCATCGGCTTCATGCCTGTTCACTGTACCGCGCTGACACTTACACGTTTCTGGTAGATTCGTAGTTATGCCACCGACCACGCCTTACACCGCCGACCTTGACGGCCGCGATCCCCTCGCTGCGATCCGAGACACCTGCGGGAGAATCCGCGCGATCGCCGGCGAGTGGACGCCGTCGGATTTCGAGCGCAGCTATGCGCCAGGCAAGTGGAGCGCTCGTCAGATCCTCACCCACCTGGCCCAGTCAGAGATCGCGCTGTCGTATCGCGTGCGGATGGCGTTGACCACGCCCGGCTACACCGCCCAGTCGTTCGACCAGGATCGCTGGATGTCGTGCGAACCAGCGACCAGTGGCCAGGACGCACTCGACGCCTTCCTTGGTCTTGCCGCGATGAATGCCTCACTGTTCGACAGCCTGACGACCACCGATCGTGCCGCGACGCTCGCCCATCCCGAGTACGGCTCGCTGACAGTCGACTGGGTGATCCATCAGATCGCCGGCCATCAGATTCATCACTGCGCACAGCTCGACACCATCGCCGGTCGGTGAAATAAAAAAGGCGGGTTGGGATAAACCCAACCCGCCGGACGGATGACACTGCCGGGAAAGCCCGGCCCCTACGCGGCCTGAAGGCCGCGCCCTTCAGAACGTAAACCGCACGCCGAGCTGACCGACACGCTGTTCCGGACGCTGGAAGTCGCCGGAGTAAGTAGCGGGCTGGAGAAGCGTCGCGTCCGGGAGACCCGTGCTCGGGACAGTGACGCGCGTCCGGAAGCCGCTCGGGTTGATGTTGTTAAACAGGTTGAAGACCTCGCCAATCGCTTCGATGTTAGCGCGGCCCATCAGGCTGAACACCTTCGAGAAGCGGATGTTGGTCTGCGTCTGGTAGTAGCCGCGGCCGCAGTTGACCGTGGTGCAGGTGCCGATCGCCTTGACCGTAACCTGCTGAAGCTGCGGCTTCGACGCGTCGAACGAATCGACCACGTACGCCTGTGCCGGGATTTCCGTCGCGTCGCCGTCGAGGTTGAGGTCGCGGCCATCGACGAGAGCGACCGGCAGCGCCGAGCGGAAGAAGAAGATCGGCGCGAAGCGAATGCCCCAGGGCAACTGGAACGTCGCGCTGAGGTTGATCAGGTGGCGCGAGTCGACGGACGCATTCGGTCCGAACTGTCGCGGATCGTCGAACGGGTTGTTCGGGTCCTGGATGTTCGCCGTGTTCAGCGCGTCAGCCGCTGTACCGACCGTGCTCTTGGCATCCTGCAACGTGTAGTTCGCCTGGAAGTCGAAGCCGTGCGACATACGACGATGAACGCTCAGGATCATCGCGTTGTACGAGCTCGTGCCAACGCTCAGCGTCGGGCGCGTGGCGTTGACGTTCGGGTTCAGCGGACTCGGCAGCAGCACGGAGACGCGCCGCAGATTCAGCGCGGCGTCGCTGCCGGGAATCCGCTGGTTCAGACGCGGCCGCTCGTTCAGGTCGCGGCCGATCGAGTTCACGTAGTCCACCGAGAACGCGGTGTTGCTGGTCAGCTCGTGCGACCAACCGGCGTTGCTCTGCATCTGATACGGCTGCTGGAGGCGCGGGTCCACCCACTGGCCGAAGAGCGGGTACGAACCGTTGCTGACGACCTGGTTCTGGCTCGCGATGTTGCTCAGCGGCTGCCCTGCCTTGTAGAAGGTGCCGTCCGGGTTCTTGATGCCGGTCGTCACGTTCACGTTGAAGGTCTGACCGAAACCCTGGCCGGTCGAGTCCGCTGCTGCGAACAGCACGTTCGAGTTGGTGTAGCCGACGTCGGTATAGACGCCCCAGCCGCCACGGAGGATGTCCTTGCCGTCGCCTCGCAGGTCGTACACCGCACCGACGCGCGGCTGGAAGTTGTTGTGATCCTCCTGCGGCGACAGTCCCGCGTTCTCGAGGCCGACGATGCTCTTGAGCTTCCCGGCGGCGCCGGCGGCCTGAATGGCGACGAAGTTCGGGTTCAGCGACTCGTCAATCTGGTAACCGGTCATCAGGTCGTAGCGGATACCGAGGTTGAGTGTCAGGCGGTCGTTGACGCGCCAGTCGTCCTGGAAGTAGGTCGCGAACTGCTTCATCGGGATGTTCGCGGCCGCGTTACCGTCGCTGACCGTCACGCTCTGGATCGGACCGTTCACGTCGTTCGTGACGTGCGCGTTGAAGACCGCGCCCTTGCCGGTGTTGAACGTGATGTAGAGGCGCGGCTCGTTGATGAAGTTGACGCCGACCTTCAGGTCGTGTCCGAGGCCGCCGCCGCTCTTGTGCCACGAGAAGTCGTCGCGGATCTGATACTTCTGCTGTTCCGTGGTCTGGGGCGTGTTGCCGTTGGCGCCGATCGTGACGCCGTTCGGGAAGCTCTGGTTGGGCGCCGAACTGCGCGACGCGATGTTGTTCGAGAAGTCGGCAAACTGGAAGATGAACTCGTTCAACTTCGAGCCGCTCAGCACCCAGTTGTGGTTCACGTTGATCGAGTTGTAGGAGTTCGTGCTGTCGCCCCAGTTGTCGTACGTGCTGTTGGGTGCGGCGCCATACGGCTGCGTGTCCTTGTCATATCCGTACCGGACCGACAGGAACTGGTTGGGGCTGAGATTCGCGGTGACCTTGCCGCTGAACGGCGTCACGCGATAGGGCACGGCGAACACGCCGTCCTGGCTCGGGAACAGGCCCTGGGTGTTGACGACCTGCGTCTTGTCCTGATTGGTGCGCTCGACCGCCACGAAGAAGTGGGCCTTGTCCTTCAGGATCGGGCCGCCGAAGCTGCCGCCGAACTGGTTCTGCCGGTAGTCGCCCTTGGTCGGCGATCCGCCGGCCGGCGCCGCGAGAATTTCTGACTCGGTCAGCGCGTTCATCGACTTGTCGCGGAAGAACTCGAAGGCGCTGCCGGACAGGTTGTTGGTGCCGCTCTTGGTGACGACGCTGAGGACGCCACCGTTGCTGCGGCCGTATTCAGCCTTGAAGCGTTGTGTCTGGAAGTTGAACTGCTCGATCGCTTCGAGCGGGAACGCTTCGAGCTGACCGCCGACGGTGTCGTCGTTGTTGTCGCCGCCGTCGATCTGGTAGTTGATGTTCCGGCCGGACCCACCGTTGACCAGCGGCGCGTACTGCGTGCTCTTGGTCGGGTCGGTGTGGAAGGCGAGGCCGACGCCCGGGACGGTCGCCGCGAGGTTCGCGAACTGGCGGCCGTTCAGCGGAATGCTCTCGATCCGCTGCACGTCGACAACCGTGCCGACCGAAGACGCGGTCGTCTGGATCAGCGGGGTTGCGCCGGTCACGTTGACCACTTCGGCGAGCGCCGCGACTTTCAGGGCGAAGTCGAACGAGGTGGTCTGGCCGACGTTGACCGCGACCGCCTTACGCGAGACGCTGGTGAAGCCCTGGAGTTCGGCGGTGACATCGTAAGGGCCGACGGGAAGCGATGATAGTCGGTAGACGCCTTCACCGTCGCTCACTTCGCTGCGAGTGAACCCGGTCGCGGTGCTCTTCGCCGTGACGGTGACACCGGGAATTGCCGCCCCTTGATCGTCGAGGACGCGGCCCGAAATGTTGCCCGCTGTCTGTTGCGCGAATGCCGATACGCAGCTGAACAGTAGAAGCGAGACTGCTCCCAAGAAATGCCTTCTCATCCAAACTCCTCCAGGGAAAAACAAAAAAGCGACCAGTTGTCTGTTGAGGAACGTCCACCAGGGAACAGCGGTCGTTACAGAACAGTGACTGCAATCGGGACACCGGAGTTTACAGCTTTATGTCAGACACGCGAACCCTTTTTAGTTTTAATAGGTTGCGGACAAGAGAGTACAAAGGCGGAACTGAGAAAGGATACGAACTCTTGGTTATGTCGGCGTTTGTAATCCTGAATTTTGGATTACGCTCGCTATTGGACAGCTTTTAGAAGACGCTCGACTTCCGGTCGCTGCGGGGCATTTGCAGGAAGCCGGGTCACGAGTTCACGTGCGGCGGCGGCGGCTTCGGCCCGATGGCCTGATTTTGCGTAGGCAAGGGCGAGGTTGAACCTGGCTTCGTGGAGGTTCGGATCGATACGGAGCGCGGAGGACAACGCCGCGATCGCCCCGGGCCAGTCCGCCCTGGCGGCCAGCAGGATTCCCATATTGGCGGCCACCGCGGGGTTGTCGGGCTCTAGGCGCTTTGCTTCGTTCAGCGCACGCTCGGCGCCGGCGAGATCGCTGCGCTGCCCGAGGCATGACGCGAGCCCGATGTAGAGATCGGCCGACGGCAGACCCCCACTGACCGCCGCGTGGAACTCCGGTTCCGCGCGGGCGCAATCACCTGCCTGAAGCCGCGCGAACCCGAGCCGCAGGTGCGCCTGACCGTTGCGGGGATCGTCGCGCACGATGCCCTCGAGCGCCGAGACCAGCGCGGCGCCCGACAGCTCACCAGAGGTGACTTGCGCGATGCGCGCCGCCAGTTCCCGCCGATCCTTCGGGTCCGGGCGGGTGCCGTTGTCGTCCTGACGTGACCCGCTGCTGTAGCCGAGTGCGCGCAGCCGTTCGGCGGCCAGCGGGTCGGGAGCGGTCGTCCCCGGCAGGCCGGCATCAGCGTAGCGGCTGGCGCGGCTCGCGAAGGCACTCGTCACCGACGGCTGTGCCGCGGCGACGTTACGATCCTCGCCGGCATCGCGATCGATATCGAACAGCTCGGGCTTCGGCGCGGCGATGAACTTCCACGGTCCGGAACGAATCGATCGCAGCGGCGCCCAGCCGAACTCGACCAGCGGCGCGAACGACTCGGCGTAGAGCTCGCGCTTCGGGATCGCCGCGCCTCCGAGCGCCGCCGCCAGATCGATCCCGTCCACGTCGCGCAACGCCGTACCGAGCAGGTGCATCGCAGTCGGCGCCACGTCTGCCAGCGTCACCGGATCGCTGACGCGTGCACCGGCGCGGACTGCCGGCCCGTTCATGATGAGCGGCACGTGCAGCGTGGTGTCGTAGACGAAAATGCTGTGTGCGTACTCGCCGTGCTCTCCGAACGCCTCGCCGTGATCGCCGGTGACGATGATCAGCGTCTCGGCGCGCACCGGCGCCAGGGCGGCGATCAGGCGGCCCACCGCACCGTCCGCCACAGCGATCTCATCGTCGTAGCGCTCGAGCGCCGGACGTCCTGCGCTCGGGTCGCCGTAGGGCGCATGCGGTTCGAAGAGGTGGACCCAGGCAAAAAATGGTGCCTGGGGCTTGGGGCTTGGTCCGGGCTTGGTGCTTGGTCCGTGCTCAGTGCTTAGTCCGAGCCAGGCGATCGCTTCGTCGACAACCTGCGAGCCGGGGCGTTCGTTCGCCAGGCGTCCGTCCGGGCCGCGAGGCAGGCGATCGCTGTAGACGTCGAACCCCCGATCGAGGCCGAACTGGTGATCGAGCGGGAACGCCGCGACGAAGGCGCCGGTTCTGAAACCACGCGCGTGCAGTTCGGTCGCAAGCGTTGGCACACCCGCCGACACGTGCATGCCGTTGTCGCGAGCGCCGTGGCCGGGCGGGTAGCGGCCGCTCATCAGGGTCGAGTGGGACGTCAGCGTGATCGGCGCGGCGCTGTACGCGCGCTCGAACAGCGTGCCGGTCGCGGCCAGGCCGTCAAGCGTTGGCGTGCGGGCGCGCGCGTAACCGTATCCGCCCACGTGATCCGCTCGCAGCGTGTCGACGGTGATCAGCACCAGGTTGCGTGCGGCGGCGGTCGCCGGCGGAGACGTTGTCGCGCCGTTGCAGCCCAGGATCATGGCCAATGGCAGAAAGCCGACGGCAGTAGTGTTCCAACGGATCACCGCAACGCCCCTATCGAGGCGAGCAGTTTCGACGCCGCATCCTTCTCGCGCGGATGACCGCTCGCCGCAAGGATTTGCCGGTACTGCGCGGCGGCGAGGTCCGTTTTGCCGGCGCTCTGCAGCGCGATTCCGAGATTGAGCCGCGCCTCCGTGAAGTCGGGCGCGACCGCGAGCGCTTGTTCGAAGATGGGGACGGCGTCGGCCGGCCGCTGTGCCTCGACCAGCAGGACACCGAGTCCATTGGCGGCGTCCACGGTTCGAGGGTCGGTGTCGAGGGCGCGACGATACGCCTGCTCAGCGCCGGCTCGGTCGCCGGTCGCGCGCCGCGCGTTGCCGAGGTTGGCCCAGTACGACGCGTTATACGAGTCAAGCCGCGTCGCCTGTTCGAAGGCGTGCACCGCCGCGTCGGGATGGCCGCTGTCAATCGCCAGCAGACCGAGTGTGTTCTGCGCCGCGCCGCTCTCGGGGTCGATCGCCACCGCCGCTTTATCCGCGCGCACAGCCTCGTCGCGCAGCGCCTCGCCGGCGTCTCCGGTCTTCGCGGCCGCCGCCTGGCGCGCCGTCGCGGCAAGATCGCGAAAGAGCGCGGGGTCGGTCGGCCATCGTTTGGCCGCTTCGCGATAAGCGGTCAGCGCTGCGGCGGTCTGTCCCGCTTCTTTCAACGCTCGCGCGAGAGTCGTCTGGATCACCGGCGCATCCGGATTGTCTGCCGCCATCTGCCTGATGGCCGCAAGCGCGCCGGGCTGATGCGCAGCGATCGCCGCAAGCACGGCCTCGAACGCATTCCATGTGGCGATCCGCGCGGCCGGGTTCGGCGCATCGGATCCCGCTGCCGGTTGGGCGGAGCTGGCCACGTAGCCGAGCGATCGGAGGCGCTCCTGTGCGTCGCTCGAAATCGTGCGGACGCTGGACGCGGCAGCAGTGCCGTGGAGAGTCTGCGCCCGGACTGACATGGCGGCCGCGATGCTCGCCTGCGCCGCCGCCACATCGTGTTGTTCGAGCGGATCGCTCTGCAGGTCGTACACCTCGGTCGAGGCGCCCGCGCGAATGGTCATCCAGCGGCCGTCGGTGAGTGCCTGCAGCGGGCTCCATCCGAGAACGCGGGGATATTCGGTTTCGCTGTATAAGTCCCGGTCCGGCTGAAGCCGGATACTACCGTTGCCTGTAGTACCGGTCTCCGTAGTGTCCGGCTTTAGCCGGACAGAACCGTTCCCTGTAGCGTCCGGCTTTAGCCGGACAGAACCGCTCCCTGTAGTGTCCGGCTTCAGCCGGACCGACGCCAGCAGATCGTGTCCTTTCATTTCTGCGGGTGGACTGGTACCGGCGAATCGCAGGATCGTCGGCGCCACGTCCACGAGACTGACCGCTTCGTCGACTTGTGCGGGCTGCTGTCCCGGTGCGGCAACGATCAAGGGCACGCGCAGCGTCGAATCGTAGAGCAGCATTCCGTGCGTGCGCTCGCCGTGGTCGCCAAGTCCCTCTCCGTGGTCGCCCGACACGACGATGAGCGTGCGATCCATCTGCCCGTGCGCGCGCAGCCACTCGAACACGCGCGCGATCTGTTCGTCCGCGAAGGCCACTTCACCATCGTAGGGCGTGCGCGTCCGCCCGGCGAATCGCGCCGGCGGCGTGTACGGCGCGTGAGGATCGTAAAGGTGAATCCAGACGAAGAACGGCCCCGGGTCCCTGCTCCGATCGAGCCACGCGATCGCGCGGTCCACCACCTCTGACGCCGGCCGCTCCGCCTCGAGGCGTTCGCTCGCATTCGGATCCCGCGCGATCTGATCATCGTACGTGTCGAATCCCTGCGCCAGGCCGAAGCGGTGGTCGAGCACGAACGCGCCGACGAACGCGGCCGTCCGGTAGCCCGCCTGCCGGAGCAGTCTGGCGATCGTTGGATGCTCGGCGCTCAGCGCGTCGACGCCGTTGTCACGCACGCCGTCGCGCGGAGGCAGCAGGCCGGTCATGATCGCCGCGTGGGACGGCAGCGTCAGCGGTACCGCGGTCCGCGCGCTGGTGAACCGCAGGCTCGACGCGGCCAGCGCGTCGAGGGCGGGCGCGACGCCGACGCCCAGACGATCGGCGCGGAACGTGTCGATGGTGACCAAGAGAACGTTCGGCTTGCGCGGAGCCGGTTCAGGCCTTGCGCAGGCCGTCGCTGTCAGGGCGCTCACTACGAGCACGAGCACGCCCATCTTCATGGCTGATGGCTGATGGCTAATGGCCATGGCCGATGGATGGAGTCGGTCCCCTATCCATCGCCGATAGCCCTCAGCCCCCAGCCATGAGCCATGACAAGCGCTCGTCGGCGCTACATGATGGCGCGCGCGGTTCACGCAGCCGATTGTAGCAAGCGCGTTAGAATCGCCCTGTCCATGGCAGCGTTTCCGGCCACCCGGCATTCGTTGGTCGCCGCCATTCGCGGCGACGAGCCCGGCGTCCGCCGTGCCGCCTTCGACACACTGGTCGCCGCCTACTGGAAGCCGGTGTTCAAGTACCTGAGGCTCAAATGGCGCGCAGCTGAAGACGATGCGGCGGATCTGACGCAGGCGTTCTTTCTGAAGGCATTCGAGAAGGACTTCTTCGCCGGCTTCGATCCCGGCCGCGCGCGATTTCGCACCTACCTCCGTACTTGCCTCGATGGCTTCGTCGCCAATAGTCGCAAGGCCGATTCGCGCCTGAAGCGCGGCGGCCACGTCACGATTCTCTCAATCGACGCGATGGACTTTCGTGAGGCCGAACACGAGCTGCGTCATCAGGCCTCAGATCCGATCGCCGATTTCGAGGAGTATTTCCATCGCGAGTGGCTGCGCGGCCTGTTCGCCACCGCGACCGGACGGCTGCGCACCGCCTGTCGCGATCGCGGCCGCCCGGAGCGGTTCGCACTCTTCGAGACCTACGATCTCGCGGCAGCAGACGGCGATCGGCCCACCTACGCGGCGCTGGCGCGAACCCACGGTCTGTCAGCGACCGACGTCACCAATGAGCTGGCCGCGGCACGCCGCGAATTCCGCCGGCTCGTGATCGACGCGTTGCGCGAGCAGTGCGCGAGCCCCGACGAGTTCGAGGCCGAGGTGCGGGCGCTCACCGGATGACCCAGCTCTCCGAGCCGGCGTTCGATCGCCTCGCGGCCATGTTCCGCGGCCCGGACGTGACGGGCACCCGCTACGAGCTCGTCTCGATTCTCGGACGCGGTGGCATGGGCGTCGTCTACCTGGCTCGCGACGCGGCGCTCGATCGCGAGGTCGCGCTGAAAATCGTCGATCGGCCGTCGGACACCGACGAAATGGCGGCGCGGCTGGCGCAGGAGGCGCGAATCCTCGCCCGCCTCGAGCACCCGGGCATCGTGCCGGTCCATGATTTCGGCGAACTGCCCGACGGCCGCTGGTTCTACGCCATGAAGCGCGTGCGTGGAGAGCGGCTCGATCGCTGGATCGCCGCCGGACCGGAGCGCACCGCGCGGCTCGGCGTTTTTCTGAGAATCTGCGACGCCGTCGCCTTCGCCCACGCGCACGGCATCGTCCACCGCGATCTCAAGCCGGAGAACGTGATGGTCGCCGAATTCGGTGAAGTGCTGGTCCTCGACTGGGGCGTCGCGTCGCTGGTCGAGCAGAATGAAGTCGCAACGAACCCGGTGCCGATGGCGGCGTCGATCGTCGGTACGCCTGAGTACATGGCGCCCGAACAGGCGAGTGGGGCGGCCGATGTCGATCACCGCGCGGACGTCTACGCGCTCGGAGTGATGCTGGATTCCATCGGCGCCGGCACTCCGGCGTTGGCGGCGATCGCCGGCAAGGCGCGCTCATCCAGCCCGGACGCCCGCTATCAGACTGTCGAGGCGCTCGCCGCGGACGTGTCGCGCTTTCTCGCCGGTGACGCGGTTGGCGCGCATCGGGAGCGACTGCTCGATCGATTGGCTCGCTTCGGCCGACGTTATCGTCTGCCGATTCTGCTCGTCGTCGCCTACCTAATCGTACGGATTCTGCTGCTGTGGCTGGCGAAAATCTAGACGCGTCAATAATCGGTCGCGCCACGTGTAATGGAACGGGTGAGGGAGAATTTATTTGAAGAAACCGC
>DASXGC010000122.1:0-4416 GCA_036489235.1 Vicinamibacterales bacterium | reverse complement strand
CGTCGCCGCCGGTACCTTTGCGTTCGCCGACGGCTTGCGACTGGTACGCCGACGCGGGCAGTACATGCAGGAAGCCGTGCCGGCCGGCGAGGGCGCGATGTCGGCGATTCTGGGCCTCGACGCCGAGCAGGTTGCGGAAGCGTGCGCCCACGCCGCCGCCGGTGACGTGGTGAGCGCCGCGAATCTCAACGGCGGCGGACAGGTCGTGATTGCCGGGTCGCGCGACGCAGTCGCCCGCGCCGGCGAGCGCGCCAGGGAACTGGGCGCAAAACGCGTGATTGCGCTGTCGGTCAGCGCGCCGTTCCATTGCGCCCTGATGAAGCCGGCCGAAGAGCGCCTGGCGCCGGAACTGCGCGCACTGCATGTGTCCACACCGCGCGTGCCGATCGTCGCCAACGTTGACGCCGAACCAAAGCGCGACGCGGCTGCGGCGATCGAAGCGCTGATCAGCCAGGTGTCGTCGCCGGTCCGGTGGGAGGCGGTGGTTGCGCGCCTTGCGTCTGAGGGCGTCACAACGTATGTTGAGGTGGGTCCTGGCGCGGTGTTGACCGGACTCGTGCGCAAGATTCACCGCGAAGCCAAGGTCGTGAGCTTCGGCAGTCCCGCCGACCTCGCAAACGTCGAGACCGCGCTTGCGTAATCGCGCAACCAGGACATGCTGAACCTCACCGGAAAAGTCGCGCTCGTTACCGGCGCGTCACGCGGCATCGGGCGCGCGGTGGCCAGCCGGCTCGCCGCTCAGGGCGCGACGGTGGTGGCAGCGGCGCGCGGTGACCATGCCCGCGAGTGCGTCGACGCCATCGCCGCTGCAGGACAGAAGGCTGAGGCGCTCACCCTGGATGTGACCGACGCCGTCGCCGTGGAAGCGGCGCCCGCGGACATCGTCTCGCGCCATGGACGGCTCGATATCGTGGTCAGTAACGCCGGTATTACCCGCGATCAACTGCTGCTGCGCATGAAACGCGAAGACTGGGATGCGGTGCTCGCGACCAATCTCACCGCGACCTTCGTGCTCGCGCAGGCGGCGCTGCGGCCGATGCTCAAGCAGCGCAGCGGCCGGATCATCTCGGTCGGATCGGTGGTCGGCCAGATGGGCAACGCCGGACAGACCAACTACGCGGCCTCCAAAGCCGGCCTGATCGGTTTTGCCAAGGCCTTGGCGCGCGAGGTCGCGTCGCGCAACATTACCGTCAACGTGGTGACGCCGGGCATGATCGACACGGACATGACCCGCGCCATCACCGACAAAGCGCAAGTGGACTGGGCGGCGCAGATTCCGCTCGGCCGTCTCGGCAGCGTCGACGACATTGCCGCCGCGGTTTGTTTCCTTGCATCAGATGAGGCGTCGTATATTACTGGGCACGTTCTCGCCGTCAACGGCGGGATGTACATGTAGGAGGATTGAATGGCCGTATCCGACAAAGTGAAGAGCATCATCGTGGAACAACTCGGCGTCGACGAAGAAGAAGTGACGCCGGACGCATCGTTCGTGGACGACCTTGGCGCCGACTCGCTCGACACGGTCGAACTGGTGATGGCGTTCGAAGAGGAGTTCGGCATCGAAATTCCTGACGAGGACGCGGAGAAGATCACGCGGGTCAAGGAAGCGGTCGAGTACATCGAGTCGCACGCCAAAACCAAGAAGTAGGATTCGTGACTGACAGACGGCGAGTGGTGATCACCGGCATCGGCCTGGTGTCATCGCTCGGGATTGGCAACGAAGCGAACTGGGAGGGGATCACGGCGGGCCGGAGCGGCATTGCTACGATCACCAAGTTCGACGCAACCCAGTTCGCAACGCGCATCGCGGGCGAAGTCAAGAACTTCGACCCGCTGGCGTTCATCGACAAAAAAGATGTCAAGAAGATGGACATCTTCATCCAGTACGCGATCGCCGCTTCGCAGTTTGCGATGGACGATGCGGCCCTGACGATCTCGCCGGAACTGTCGCGCCGCGTCGGCGTGTTCATCGCATCGGGGATCGGCGGGTTCACCACGATCGAGCGCGAGCACAAGGCGCTGCTCGCCGGCGGCCCGCGCAAGATTTCTCCCTTTTTCATTCCCTCAGCGATCATCAACCTGGCCGCAGGTCAGGTGTCGATCCGCTACGGTGCCCGGGGACCCAACTCCGCCACCTGCACCGCCTGCTCGGCCTCGGCCCATGCGATCGGCGACGCCTTCGAAATCATCAAGCGCGGCGGCGCCGACGTCATGATTGCGGGAGGCTCGGAAGCGGCGATCACGCCGATGGGCATCGGTGGATTCGGCGCGCTGCGCGCGTTGTCGCAGCGCAACGACGAGCCGGCGCGTGCCAGCCGGCCCTTCGACAAGGATCGCGACGGCTTCATCGTCGGCGAAGGCGCCGGTGTGCTGATCCTGGAGGAGTACGAGCGGGCCGAGGCGCGCGGCGCCCGCATCTACGCCGAACTGGTCGGTTACGGCATGTCAGCCGACGCCTACCACATCACCGCTCCGTCCGACGATGGGGACGGCGCGTTTCGGGTCATGAGCGCCGCGATCGAGAGTGCCGGCATCAGCCCCGCGCAAGTCGATTACATCAACGCCCACGGCACCTCGACGCCGCAGGGCGATTCGCTCGAGACGCTGGCGATCAAGCGCTGCTTCGGCGATCACGCCCGGTCGCTCGCGGTCTCCTCGACCAAGTCGATGACCGGGCACCTGTTGGGTGCGGCGGGTGGGCTCGAGGCCGGGATCACCGTGCTGGCGCTCTACAGATCGATCGCCCCGCCGACCATCAACCTCGATCACCCAGACGAAAAATGCGACCTCGACTACGTGCCGCACAAGAGCCGGCCGATGTCGATTACCTACGCGCTGTCCAACTCGTTCGGTTTCGGCGGCACCAATGCGGCGCTGCTGTTCAAGCGGTTCGAGGCTTGACGGCCGGCAAAGCGGAACTAGCCGAACCCGCTGCGGCCGAAAGCCCGGCGTCTTCCGCGACCGCTGCGTTGATCGTTGTAAGGTGGTGAGCGTATGAAGATAGCCGTCTGCATCAAACAGGTCCCGACCCGCGAGTGGCAGCCGCGCGTCAACGACGACCGGACCTGGATTCGCGATCAGGATGCCAGCTTCGAGATGAACGAGCCGGATGCCTACGCGCTCGAGGAAGCACTGCGTCTGAAGGAGAAGCACGGCGGCGAAGTGGTGGTCTGCTCGGCGGGGCCGGCGCGCGTGGCCCAGGTCATCCGCGAGGCGCTGGCACGCGGCGCCGATCGCGCCCTTCACGTCGAAGACGATGGCCTGGCCAGCGCTGACGCGTTCGTCACCGGAGACGCGCTCGCCAGCGCCATGAAGAGCGAGCAGTTCGACCTGGTACTGACCGGACTGCAGTCCGACGACCAGGGCTTCGCGCAGGTCGGCGTGGTTCTGGCGGAACGCCTCGGCTTGCCTCACGCGACGATCATCATGGAAGTCCAGGTGGACGGCGCCGCACTGCGCGTGAAGCGCGAACTCGAGGGCGGCTGGTTCCAGTGGGTAGCGATGCCGCTGCCGGCGGTGCTGACCATCCAGAGCGGGATCAATCAGCTCCGCTACGCGACGCTCAAGGGCATCATGGCGGCGAAGAAGAAGGAAATCCGCAAGTCGGCGGTGCCGGCAGGCCTGGTCGCGCGCCAGAAGATCGTCAGCCTCTACGTTCCGGAAAAGGGCAAGAAGACGCAGATCATCGGCGGCTCACCGGCGGAAGCGGCCAAGGAACTGGTCCGCAAACTGCGAGAGGACGCACGGGTGATTTCATGATCCTCGTCATCGCAGAACAGCGCGGCGGTACACTGAACCGGATAACCTGGGAGACCATCGTTGCCGCACAAGAGCTCACCGCGTCCACATCGCTGCCGGTTGCGGTCCTCGTCGCTGGTGCCAGTGTTGGAAGCATCGCCGCCGAGCTGAGCGCGGCTCAGATTGGTGAGGTGCTCACTGTTGAAAACGCGGCGCTCGAGCCGTACACGCCCGACGGCTTTACCGCGGCGCTTCAGGACGCGATTGCGCAACTGGCACCGGCCTACGTGCTGCTGCCGCATACCTACCAGACCCGCGACTTCGCTCCGAAACTGGCGGCGCGAATGGACCGGGCCCTCCTGACCGACGTCACCGCCATCAAGTCTGGTGCTGAGGTCTCCTTCGTCCGGCCCATGTTCCAGGGCAAGCTGACCGCGGATGTGGTTCCGCTTGGCCCCGCACCGCATTTCGTCACGTTCCAGATCGGCGCCTACCGGGTGGACCAGGTTGCCAAGAGGGCCGCGCCGGCTGCCATCCGGCTGCTGACGGTTTCGGTCGATGCGGCGGCAATTCGCGAGAAGCCGGAACCGCCGTTTCAGCAAGCGCGACAGGCGGTCGATCTGTCGCAGGCGGAGAGGATTGTCTCGGTCGGCCGCGGCATCAAGGAAGAGGCCAACA
>DASXGC010000445.1:0-24874 GCA_036489235.1 Vicinamibacterales bacterium | reverse complement strand
TCCGGGAGATGTGCGCGAGGTCGCGCGGGCACTGCGCGAGCGCGCCCCGGCGGTCGAATACAACATCGAGGGCGATCCGCGCACCGAGCTGCTCGATCTCGTTGACGAAGTCCGGCCGACTCAGTGCACGCTGGTGCCGGTCGCGTCCGGCGAGATCACCAGCCAGGCCGGATGGCGGCCTGGTCCGGCGACGGACCGCCTGGGCGACGCCATTGAGCGCCTGCATGCGCAGCGCATTCGCGTCAGTCTGTTCGTGGACGCCGAACTGGAGCCGGTCCGCTGGGCGGCGGCGATTGGTGCGGATCGAGTCGAGCTCTACACCGAACCGTTCGCCCGCGAGTTCGAGCTCGGCGTCGAGGCCGGCCGGGCCGCGTTCGGACGGTGCGCGGATGCTGCCCGTCTGGCGCACTCGCTTGGGCTGGGCGTCAATGCAGGACACGACCTCGATCTCGCGAACCTGACATTGTTCCGCGACCTGCCGTTTCTCGACGAAGTCTCGATTGGCCACGCCATCATGTCGCGGGCCCTGTTCGTCGGCCTCGACCGCGTCGTCCACGAGTATCTGGACGTGCTCAGCGGAAGAGGCGGCCCTACGATATGATCGTCGGACACTGAGGTGGAGGAGACGTGAGGGCTCGCTGTTTCTATGAAATCTGACTCCATCGCCTTCGGAATCGCCGGAATCTTCTTCGGGCTCATCGCCGGCTGGATCATCGGATCGCAGCAGGCGGCCCAGCGTCCGATCCCGGCCCAGGCGCCGGCCGCGGCAGCAGCCTCGAACGCCGCGCCGCCGGCGCGTGCTGCGGTGGTCGACGAAGCCCAGGTAACCGCGCTCAAGTCGGTTGCGGAACGCGAACCGTCGAGCGCGGCGCCGCGCACTCAGCTCGGAAATCTCTACTTCGACGCCGAACGCTACGATGATGCGATCAAGTGGTATGAGGAGGCGGTGAAGCTGGCGCCGAAAGACGTCAACATCAGCACCGACCTCGGCGTCAGTTACTACTACTCGAACCAGCCGGACAAGGCGCTTGCGCAATTCGAGCGCTCGCTGAAGCTCGATCCCAAACACGCCAAGACGCTGTTGAACGTCGGCATCGTTCGCGCCTTCGGCAAGCAGGATCTCGACGGCGCCTCGCAGGCCTGGCAAGAGGTGATTGCGGCCGCGCCGGACAGCCAGGAGGCGCAGGCGGCCAAGCGTGCGCTCGACAGCCTCCGCTCCGCCCATTCGGGAACGGCCGCGGCGCAGAAGCCGGGTGTGTGATGCTCCGATTCGCGCTGCTCCTGCTGCTGTGCGTGTTCGCGGCGCGAACCTTCTGGAAGATGGTGGACTCGCTGATCGAGGGCCTGACCGGCCGGCCGAAGAGCGGCTCGCCGCCACCGCCAACGACGCGCCGCATGGAGCGCGATCCGATTTGCGGCACGTTCGTCCTGCCTGCGAGCGCGGTGTCGCTCGCCGATAGGCGCGCCCAGGTGTATTTCTGCTCGACCGTCTGCCGTGACCGTTACCTCGCCCAGCGCATGCAGGGACGGACGGCGTGACGCCTGAATCGACGCTTCGCGCGGATATCGTCGAAGTCGGCCGCCGCATGTACGCGCGGGGCTACACCGCGTCGAACGACGGGAATATCAGTGTCCGGCTCGGCGGCGATCGGCTGCTCATGACCCCGAAGAGCGTATGCAAAGGGTTCATGACGCCGGACATGATGTGCATCACCGATCTCGAGGGCAGGAAGCTCCAGGGCGATCGCGACCCCTCGTCGGAAACGCTGATGCACCTCGAGGTCTACCGTCAGCGGCCCGACGTCCAGGCCGTCGTCCACGCCCATCCGCCGACCGCGACGGGATTCGCGGTGGCCGGTATTCCGCTCGATCGCGCGGTGCTGGCCGAGGTGCTGACCACACTCGGCAGCATTCCGATCGCGGAATACGCCACGCCGTCGACCAAGGAGTTGCCCGAAGCGGTGCGTCGCTACATCAAGGCGCACGACGGCATGTTGCTCGCCAATCACGGCGCGCTGACGGTCGGCAGCGATCTGTTCAGCGCCTACTACAAGATGGAAACGATCGAGCATTTCGCGCACATCAGCCTGGTCGCGCGCATGCTCGGCCGCGAGAACCTGCTGTCGCGCGAGGAGGTCAGCCGGCTTCAGGACCTGCGTGGAGCATATGGCATCAAGGCGCCGGCGCCGATCTGCGCGGAAACCGAGGATGATGCCTCGTGCCAGGTCGTGCGGGCGCCAGCTGGCGGTGGGGCGCGCCTCGTTCCGGATGTGATCCGGGGGGCGCCACCGATTGAGACGCCCCCGCCCGCGCAGAATCGGCAGCAGTCGAGGGCGATCGACATCCCGTCGAACCCGGACGGCGATGCGGAGATTCGGTTAACATACCGCGAGCTCTCCGCGTTGATCGAAGACGCTGTTCGGAACTTACGCTGACATGGCTAATTGCTAATGGCTATGGCGGGATGGCATCTCCATAGCCATCAGCCATCAGCCATGATGAGGAGTCAAAAATGGGCGAGGCGTTAGGAATGATCGAAACCAAGGGTCTGGTCGCGATGATCGAAGCGGCCGATGCGATGGTCAAAGCCGCAAAAGTGACGCTGGTCGGCTGGGAGAAAATCGGCGCCGGATACGTCACTGCGATCGTGCGCGGCGATGTGGCCGCGGTGAAGGCCGCGACCGACGCCGGCGCCGCTGCCGCGCGCCGCGTCGGCGAGCTGGTCTCGGTCCACGTCATTCCGCGCCCGCACGCCAACCTCGAGGACGCGCTGCCGATCGGCAAGGCCACGACGGCGGCCAAGGGTTAACGATCCGATAAATGCTCCTGGCCCGTATCGTCGGAACGGTCGTTGCCACGCGAAAAGACCCGCGCCTGGTCAGCTGCAAACTGCTCGTGGTTCGACCGATCGACCCGCTCGGCAAGGCCGAAGGTAACACTCTGGTCGCGATCGACACCGTTGACGCCGGCGTCGGCGAGACCGTGCTCGTCGTCAGCGGCAGCTCCGCCCGGATGGCGGCGGGATTGAAGGACTGTCCAGTTGATGCCGCTATCGTCGGCATCATCGACGAAATCGAGTTCAAGGAATAGCCGTGCAGCTGGCTCGCGTCGTTGGTGACGTGGTGATGACCCACAAGGACGCGAATCTTGCCGGCATCAGGCTGATGATTGTCCAGCCGCTCACGCCCGACCGGCAGCCGGCCGGGCGTCCAATCGTGGCGGTCGACTCGGTGGGCGCGGGCATCGGCGAAGAAGTGTTTTTCGTCCGCGGCAAGGAAGCCAGCTTTCCGTTTTATCCGGCCGAACCGCCGGTGGACGCGGGTATCGTCGGCATCGTCGATCACTGGGACATTGGATAAACGGTCCGTATTGCAGATCTACGACTGCAGATATCAACGACGAGCCTGAATGCAGATTGCCAGGGTGATCGGTACCGTCGTCGCTACCCAGAAGAACCGCAAGTTCGAGGGTGCCAAGCTGATGCTGGTGCAGCCGCTGAACCTGAACGACACGCCCCGCGGCAACGCGTTGCTTGCCGTCGACGGCGTCGGCGCCGGGGTAAACGAGAAGGTGTTGATCGTCCTCGAGGGCCGAGCCGCGGGCGAGGCGCTCGGCCGCAAGGGGGCGCCGGTCGACGCGGCGATCGTCGGAATCATCGACACCGTCACGCTTCAGAACGAGCCATGACCGAAGAGGAGCTCCGCGAAATGATTCGCGAATCGATTGCGCGCCACGCCGCGCCGTCGGCTCCGTCCGCCATCGGTCGCGATGCATCGCCGGATTCCGTCGGCGTGCTGCAAATGCACTCGAGCCATGCACGGTTGCCGCTCAGCCGCGGTTCCGACGATGACGGCGCCTGCATCATCGAGCCCGCGGTCCGGTGCAATCACTGCGGCTTCTGTCTGTCCTACGGACACTGACAGCCGGTCATTTCTGAAATCCGGTTATCGGGTCATTGCGAGGCTCCAGATACAATGACTGGATAACCCGATGACCAGATTCAACGCGCTCGTCACTCGCAAGCTGCCCTCGTCTGTGCTCGACAAGCTCAGCGCCATCGCGGACATCGATGTCTACGTCGGCGAGGCTGCCATTCCGTACGACGAGCTGCGCGCGCGCATCGCCGGATGCCATGCGCTGGTGTCGCTGCTGACGGACAAGGTCGACCGCGCGGTCATCGACTCGGCGCCTGATCTGAAGGTCATCTCCAACGTCGCGGTCGGTTTCAACAACATTGATGTTGCCCACGCGCGCTCGCGCGGCATCGTCGTCACCAACACGCCGGATGTGCTGAGCGAGTCGGTGGCGGATTTCACCTGGGCGCTGATCCTCTCGATTACCAGACGCCTTTCCGAAGGCGAGCGGCTGGTGCGCAGCGGTCAGTGGAAGGGCTGGGCGTTCGATCTGCTGCTCGGGTCGGAACTCCGGGGCAAGCAACTTGGACTCGTGGGCGTCGGCCGAATCGGCCGCGCTGTCGCCACCCGTGCTTCAGCGTTCGGCATGCAGGTCGCCTATACAGGCAGGGTGGGCGCCCCGGCTGGAACCGCCGCCGGAACCGAGGTCAGGCCTGACCCGAGAGTGCCGGCAGGCGCTGAGTTGATGTCGTTCGACCGGCTGCTGGTCACGTCCGACATCGTGTCGCTGCACGTGCCGCTGACCGCGGAGACGACGCACCTCATTGACAAGCGCGCGCTGGCGCGCATGAAGCGGTCGGCCTACCTGATCAACACGGCGCGAGGTCCGGTCGTGGACGAGGCAGCACTGGCGTGGGCGCTCCAGCAAAACCTGCTGGCCGGCGCGGCGCTTGACGTCTACGAGCACGAGCCAACCGTCCACCCTGACTTGTTCGGCCTCGAGAACGTGCTCCTGGTCCCGCATCTCGCCAGCGGCACGACGGAGACGCGGACGGCGATGGCTGATCTCGCCGTCAACAACGCGATCGCCGTCATGACCGGGCGTCCACCGCTGACGCCCGTGCCGTAGCCTCGGTTTCCGATGCCAAAGCCCTCGGCGCGAATCGTGAGTGCAGTGATGCGCGCGCTGGCGCGCGCTATCGACCACCTCGAACTGCCTGCAGTCGAAAAGATCGCTGACGCCAGTCAGGAAAACCCGTTCGAGGTGCTGATCGCGACGATGCTCTCGGCTCAGACCCGCGACGCGGTGACGGCGGCGGCCTCCGCACGTCTGTTCAAAGCCGCCAGGACGCCGCGCATAATCGCCGGACTGACCGAGCGGCAGATCGAACGGCTCATTTATCCGGTCAGCTTCTATCGCAACAAGGCGACACACGTGAAAGAGGCCAGCCGGATCCTGGTCGAGCAGTTCGACAGTCGAGTCCCCTCGTCGATGACGGAACTGCTTACGCTGCCCGGAGTCGGCCGGAAAACCGCCAACCTCGTGCTGATTCTGTCCTTCAAGAGCCGGCGCAACATCTGCGTCGATACCCACGTCCATAGAATTTCGAACCGGCTCGGGTGGGTCCGGACGCGGACGCCCGAAGAGACCGAGCAGGCGCTCTATGCAAACACTGCCGCCCGGTGGTGGCCGTACATCAACTTGTATCTGGTGACGTGGGGACAGAACGTATGCCGGCCGGTTTACCCACGCTGCGGCGCGTGTGTCATTCGTCCGTATTGCCCGCGCCTGGGCGTGACCCGGACTGCGAAGGCATGAAGCCACGGCTCTCTGGACTGATTGCGTTGCTGTTGACGGTGGGGCTGGGTTCGGCTGCGTTTGGACAGACGCGCGGTCCCGTGATCGTAGTCGAGACCACGAAAGGGACCTTCGAGTTCGAAACCTACCCGGGCGAGGCTCCCTTGACTGTCGCGCACATCGTCGCGCTGGTGAAGGACGGATTCTTTGATGGCCAGCGGGTCCATCGTGTGGTTCCAGGATTCGTCGTGCAGTGGGGCGACCCAAGGTCGCGCGACCTGTCGCAGGATGTCAGCTGGGGCTCGGGTGACGAAGCTTCGAGCGGCAGCCCGATCGGCGCCGCAGAGACGAGCAAACTGCGGACGCATACGAAGGGCGCGGTCGGGATCGCACACCCGGGAAATCCGACACTCGCGGACAGTCAGATCTACATCACTCTGGAGGATCGACCCGATCTTGACCGTCAGTACACCGTCTTCGGACACATCGTCCGAGGAGACGAAGTGTTGGCGATGCTCGAGCGCGGTGATGCGATCAGGAAGATGTACGTGAAGGAGTAACGGGCGCGAACAACGGCGGGGTCGCCACCTGGACAACACCCGTAAGCTCCGGATACCGCTCCACGAACGACGGAGGATAGTCGCCTTCGATCGGCTCGCCGAGTTGCTCCTTGATCATGGTCGCGTTCGCGATCGACTTCGCTGAAAAGTGATTGTTCGTGTAGAGGTAGAGCTTCTTGACCAGCTGCCTGGCTGCGCCGGCGGTTTCTGAAAACTCCCGCAATTCATCGGCGGAGTAGAGATAGTTATAGCGGTCCTCGGACTTGGCCGGCCGCCACCAGTCCGCGGCATTTCGTCCATGCAAGCGCATGTAATAGAAACCTTCGACGTTCGGCAGATGATTCTGCTGAATCGAGAATCGGAATTTCGGCTCGTCGATTTGCACCCAGGCGGCGCCGAAGACATTGAGCAGGGCAAGCGTGTCGCCGATGCGATCGCTCCAGCTCCGGTGTCGCAGCTCCACGGCAACCGGATACCCCGAGAGATTGCGCAGCAGTTGAGCGAGGTAGTCACGAGACGCCGGCGCGTCCTTGAAGCTCGCCGGGAATTGCGCGAGGATTGCGCCGAGCCGGCCGCGGATCGCCAGAGGCTCGATGCCGCGGCGGAACTCGTCAAGGTCCGCCGCGTTGGGCTGGGCGAGTACCTTCAACAACTCGCCGCCGCCGTTCGCGTCACCAGGCAGCGGCTTCGTCAGTCGCTGCTCGAACATCACCGGGTGGGTGAATTTCTGATACAGCTTGATGGAGAACTCGAATCCGGGCGGGGTGCGATCCGCCCACGCCGCGCAGACCTCGGCGCGCGGTTGCCCGTAGAACGTCGAGTTCACCTCGACGGTGTTGAAGTGCTCGGCGTAGAACGTCAGCTCGTCGAAGCTCTTCGGCCGCTTCCTCGACGGCGGGTAGAACACACCATTCCAGGTGCCCGCACCAGATGGGTAGTTCCAACCCGACGTGCCGATTCGCAGATCAGAGTTTTTCGTAGCGGTCCTTATCGAACCCGAAAATCACCTTCGAGCCGCTGAGCATGATCGGGCGCCTGATCAGGTTCGAGTTTTCCATCATCAGGTCGATTGCTTCCTTCTTTGACTTGGGCAGCGGCCGCTCCTTGAATACGGGGCTGCGGGTGCTGACGAAGTCGAGGAATTTGACGGCGTCCACGTGTTTCTCGAGGAACTCGCGTGACGGCGGTTCCTTGTTGATGTCGATCTGGTGAACGTCCACACCTGCCGTATCCAGAAAACTTCTGGCATTCTTGCAGGTCGTTCAAGTCGGCTTGGTGTAGAAGGTCGGTTTGGCCATGGACGTAGGATAATGGAATCTGACCGATGCTGACGGTGAACGAGATTTTTCACTCGATTCAGGGCGAGTCCACCCACGCCGGGCGGCCGTGCGTGTTCGTACGGTTGACGGCCTGCGACCTGCGCTGTTCCTGGTGTGACACGCCCTACGCCTTCCACGAGGGCCGCAAGATGTCCATCGACGATGTAGTCGCTGTGGTGGACGGGTACGGGTGCCCGCTGGTCGAAGTCACCGGCGGCGAGCCACTCCTGCAGGACGACGTCTACCCGTTGATGGAGCGGTTGCTCGCGGATGGCCGCGAGGTGATGCTCGAAACCGGCGGCCATCGTCCGATCGACCGGGTACCCGCGGCGGTCGTGAAGATTGTGGACGTGAAATGCCCGGCGAGCGGTGAGTCGGACAAGAACGACTGGAACAATCTCGATCGGCTGGCGCCCCACGACCAGGTGAAGTTCGTGGTGCAGGACCGCGCCGATTACGAATTCGCCCGAGCAGTAATCGCGAAGCACGATCTCATCTCGCGCACGGCCGCGGTCCTGATTTCGCCGGTGCACGGCGTGCTCGACGCCGCGACGCTGTCGGCATGGATGCTCGCCGACCGCACGCCGGCACGGTTGCAGCTGCAATTGCACAAGTTCATCTGGTCGCCGACCACCAGAGGAGTGTAGTTGAGAGCAGTCGTACTGCTCAGCGGCGGCCTCGACTCGTACACCGCCGCGGCGATCGCCAGGTCGCAGGGGTTTGCGCTCAACGCGCTGACGATCCACTACGGTCAGCGTCACGCCCGCGAAGTCGAGGCGGCTCGCGCGGTCGCGAGCGCGCTTGGAGTCGAACGCCATCTCGAGCTCGAAGCCGACCTGCGTCCGATCGGGGGGTCGTCGCTGACGTCGGAGCTCGCCGTGCCGCGTGATCGCGATCTGCACGGCGCCGATATCCCATCGACCTACGTGCCGGCTCGTAACACAATCTTCCTGTCGCTCTCGCTGGGCTGGGCCGAAGTACTCGAGGCGCGCGACATCGTGATCGGCGTCAACGCGCTCGACTACTCCGGTTATCCGGACTGCCGTCCGGAATTCATCGCGGCGTTCGAGCAGGTGGCGAACCTGGCGACGCGGGCCGGCGTCGAAGGCGCACGTTTTCGTGTCCACACTCCGCTCATCACCCTGAGCAAGGCCGAGATCATTCGACGCGGCCTCGAGCTCGGCCTGGATTACGGCCTGACGCACAGCTGCTACGACCCGCTGGACGGACGGCCTTGCGGCCGTTGCGACAGCTGCGTGCTGCGCGCCAGGGGCTTCCGTGATGCGGGCGTCACCGATCCGCTGCTGCTGCGCTAAGATCGCGCGGGCCTTGGGCATATTCAGCACACAACCAATTCGGCGTCAGGTGCTGGCTGCGACGATTGCGGTCCTGGTCCCGGTCGCCCTGGCCGCGACCTGGTCGGCGCGTCGTACGAGGCTCGAGCGCGACGTCGAGGTGACCGACCAGGCGGGATCGGTTGCCGCCACCGCGGGTGCGTACCTCAATGAATACCTGAACGGCCTGGATTCGCTGGCGTCAGCCCTGACCCGCCATCCCGGCGTGATGGCGCTCGACCCGGCGCAGTGTCAGCCATTGTTTGCCGGAGTACTGCGCGGCCAGCCGCTGATCCTGAACATCCTCGTGACCGACACGTCCGGGAAGATCGAAGGATCAGCGCTGGATACCCGCTCCGGCGACGAAGTGTCGCCGCTGGCGATGGGTTACGTGATGGCGGTGGTCAAATCAGGAAAGCCGGCCGTCAGCGAGTTGATGACCGGAAGGGTCTCCGGCAAGCCCACTGTCGTGCTGGCCTATCCGGTCCGGAACGCGGCCGATGCGATCGTCGGCGTCCTCGCGTTCGGCCTCAACGTCGCCAGCCTGCAGACGCTCTTCAACGACGTGCCGCTGCCGGAAGGCTCGGTCGTCACCCTGTTCGACTCCGCTGGTCGCGTGCTCGCGCGCAGCCGCGACGCCGAGCGCTATATCGGGAAAGTCGCCGACGCCAATCCGTCGGCACCACGAGACGTGCCACGCGTCCAGAAGCTTCGCGGCCTCGACGGCGTCGAGCGGTTCTATGGCAACGCCGCGCTCGATCGCGGTCCATGGTTGTTGAGCGTCGGCATTCCGACGAGCGTGGCGGCAGATCGTGTAGCCCCGATCTACCGGCGCGACTGGTACACCGCGTACTTCGCATTCTCCGCGGTGATCCTGCTCACACTCTGGTTGTCCGAGTCGCTGACGCGAGGGCTCAATCGGCTCCGGTTCGCCGTGCAGCGTATCGCTGACGGGGATCTGTCGCCGCCGGCGCCGACCAGCCTACCCAACCGCGAGCTGGACCAGCTCTACGCCGCGTTTACGACGATGGCGGCCAGTCTTCGGGACACGCATGGCGCGCTCGACCATCGCATCGAGCAGGAACGCAAGATGCGCGAGGCGTTGCAGTCGCTGCAGCGCCAGGTGGTGCGGCAGGAGCGGCTGGCAGCCGTCGGCGTCCTGGTGTCCGGCGTCGCGCACGAGTTGAACAACCCCCTGCAGGCGATCCTCGGAACAGCGGAACTGCTCGAGCGTCACTCGAACATGTCGGAAGAGGAACTCGAGGAAATCGGGTTCATCAAGACGCAGAGTGGCCGAGCGCGCGAAATCATCCGCAACCTGTCACGGTTCAGCAGCCAGCAGGGCGGGCCGCCTACCCCCGTCGATCTGCGCGACGTTGTCGCCGAGGTCGTCCAGCTCCGGAGGCGCGGCCTCGAGAGCGCCTCAATCGCACTGGAGCTCGACCTGCCGGAGACTCGACCGGTGCAGGTAAATTTCACCGAGATCGAGCAGGTCACGCTGAACTTCGTCATCAACGCCCAGCAGGCGATCGAAGCGTCCGGGCACATCAGGGGCCGCATCCGCATTCGCGTGTTCGACACCGGCCGCCGTGTCTGTCTCGAAGTCGCGGATGATGGGCCCGGCGTCAAGGCCGAGGACGAGCCCAAGCTGTTCCAGCCGTTCTTCACGACCAAGCCGGTCGGCCAGGGCACTGGCCTCGGGCTGTCGGTGAGCTACGGCATCATCGAGTCGTACAGCGGCGACATCGGCCATCGTCCGAACGAGTGGGGTGGCGCGACGTTTTACTTCGAGCTCCCCGTAAGCGATTCCGCGAAGTCGTCCTCAGCGCCGGCCGGCCGCGCCAAGAGTGTGTGATGACCGATCGTCTCTACTATCACGATCCATATTTGAAGGAATTCGACGCTGTCGTTCAGCGAACTGAGCGACGCGACGAGCGGCTGGTCGTGGTGCTCGACCGATCGGCGTTCTATCCCAGTTCGGGCGGGCAGCCGTTCGACACCGGTTCGCTCGGTCCCTACGCGGTGATCGACGTCGTTGACGAGGAAGACGGCTCGGTCGCGCACGTCCTGGACGAGCAGAGCTCGTCTTCCGCGACGAGTGCCGCACTCGAACCCGGCACCGCGCTTCGTGGATCGATCGATTGGTCCCGCCGCTTCGATCACATGCAGCAGCACACGGGCCAGCACGTGCTGTCGGCGGCGTTCGATCGCCTGTTCGGCATCCGGACCGTGAGTTTTCACATGGGCGCTGTCACCTCGACCATCGATCTCGCGCGCGAGGCGACTACCGCCGAGATCGCCGCTGCCGAAACCGAAGCCAACCGCATCGTCTGGGAGGACCGTCCGGTGATCATTCGATATGCGAGCGCGGAGGAAGCGGCGCGGATGCCGCTTCGAAAAGAATCGATCCGCAGCGGAACGTTGCGGCTGGTTGACGTCGAAGGCTTTGACCTCTCGGCGTGCGGCGGCACACATGTGGCACGAACCGGCGGCATCGGCGTCATCGCGGTGGCGTCGTGGGAGCGGTTCAAGGGCGGTCAGCGTCTCGAGTTTCTGTGCGGTGGACGCGCGCTGGACCGCTGGCGGATTCTGCGCGACGCGGTGGCAGCGAGCGTCCGTCAGCTGTCGGTCCAGCCGGAGGAACTGGCTCCGGCGATCGAGCGGTTGCAGTCCGAAGCGAAGGAACAGAAGCGCTCGGTCGTCGGGCTGCAGGGCGAACTGGCGCGGTACCAGGCTGCGGCGCTGGCCGCGAGCGCTGAGGAGATTCGGCTGAAGTCGGGCGCTACCTGCCGGCTGGTCGCGCGCTCTCTCGATGCCGACACGAATGCTCTGAAGGCGCTGGCGACGGCGATTGCCGCATCGCCGGGCCATCTCGTGGCGCTGGTGTCCGCATCGCAGCCCGCGCTGGTCGTCCTCGCCAGGTCCGCTGATGTTGACGTGTCTGCGCAACAGCTACTGACGGCGCTGATGGCGAAGTTCGGCGGCCGCGGCGGCGGCAAACCCGACTTCGCGCAAGGCGGCGGCCTCGCCGCGCCGGGCGACGAGATCATCGCCGCAGTGCGCGCGACTCTTTAAGGGTCGCGTAAAACGCGGGCTAAAGGCCCGCGCCGCTCCCAACTCGAGAGGCCTGCGCTACCCGCTGGCCACGCCGGAAGCGCTACTGTCGCTTGAAGGTCGCCAAGCGGATCACGATGGCGTCGGTCGCCTTGTTGACCACGTCGGCGCCGGTGTCGAAGTTGTTCGCGACGATGGAGAAGACGAGAGGCTCGCGGTCGGTGGTCGCCACGAACCCGGAGAGCGCACGGACGTTCGACAGGCTGCCGGTCTTGCCGCGAGCGTTTCCCTCAGCGGCCGTGCCCTTCATGCGATTGGCGAGCGTTCCGTCGCGGCCGGCGACAGGCAGCGATGCCTCGAACGGGTCGCGGAGCCGCGGATCCCGATCAACGTGGGTGAGGATCCTGACCAGCGCTTCTGAGGTGACGTAGTCGTAGCGGGTCAGGCCCGACCCGTCGCGCAGGATCAACCCTTCCGACACCCCCCACGGCGTCAGCACCGCCTGAACGCCGGCAAGGCCTGCAGCTGCCGTGGCGGGCCGGCCTTCGCTCATCGTCATCAACAGGGTTTCGGCGTAGAGGTTCTGGCTCACCTTCATGAGCCGAACAGCGATCTCGGACAGCGGCGCCGAACGGAACGTCGCAATCGAGGTGCGGGCGTGATGCATCGGATCGTCGCTGAGCGCGGCGATGTCCACCGCGGGCTCGAGCACGTTCACGCCGTTGTCGATCAGGGCCTGCCTCAGCGCGCTGGCAAAAAACAGCGTGGGATTGTCTACGGCAACCAGACGCATGGCGGGCGCTTCTCCCGGCGGCACCGAGCCCCGAACTTCGAGCTGCGTGTTGCCTGGAAGCCGGTGCGATTCAAGATGCACTGTGCTCCCCGGCGCGCCGGTCTGCACATGATTCCGGACCGACAACCCGCTCGTCGGTGGGTCGAGCGTGATGACCGTCGGTTCGTCTGCCGATCTCCCCGGTGTGACGATCATGCGGACCGCGTTCTCGTTGAACTGCAGGCCCGCTACCGCCGCCGCGTCCGAATCCGGCAGGTCGTCCCACGACCACCCGAAGCCGAACCCAGGACTATCGAACGCGGTCCCGTCGCCGACCACGCGTCCGGTAATGCGTGAAATGCCGAGCCGCTTGACCTCGGCGGCCCACGCGTCAAACGGCCGCGCGGTCGCCGCGGTGATCATCAGCGTCGGATCGCCTGAGCCGACGACCACGAGATCGCCATCGAGCGTTCCACTCACGATCGATCCAGTCGCGACCAGCTGGGTTTCGTAGCGGTAGTCCCACCCGAGTTTTTCGGCCGCAGCGGCCAGCGTCACGATTTTCATGTTCGACGCGGGAACCATCAGCTTGTTCGCGTTGACCGAGTAGAGGGTGTCATCGGTCTTGAGCGAGCGAACCAGCACGCTCCAATAGCCGTGAGCGAGCGCGGGCTGACCCAGGATGCCGTCGATGTCGTGCTGGAGTTGCAGGAGGGGAGACGTTGCCGAGGCGGTCGGAAGGCCCGGCTGCGACGGCGTGGTGATGTGCGCCGGACTGCAGCCGAGCGTCAGGCTGAGAACGAGTGCCGCGAGGACAGCGAAACTACTTGGCGATCTCATCGAACGACTTGAGGACGTCGTTCAGGTCCGCGCTGTCCGCCTTGGCGGCGCCGGGTTCGTTCGGACGTCCGGCGAACACGTCGGTGCCGACCTGGCCGAACGTCACCTTCTCGTTTTTCTTGCCCTCATCGAACTTCGCGTCCACAACCAGCGCCGGCTTGTCGAGTCCGGCCTTTGCGGTCGAATCGACGAACGAGGCGGCCCGCATGTTGGACAGCTTGGAGAGCAGGCCATCCATCTTCTCCTTGTCGACGTCGCCCGGATTCGGGCTGACGCGATGCCACTTGTCCGGGGCATTGTCGCCGGTCCCCTTGACGCGGTCGAGGACGACAGTCTGGCCGTTGTGGGTGAGCTCGATGTGCGTCACGTTGTACGGACGGAACTCGAACAGATCCTTGCGGCGATAGTCGTCGCCGCCCTTCTTCAGGTCGTCCACCAGCGTGCCGTCCACCGTGACCACGGTCGGCTTCGAAGCGTCGCGCGCGTAGACCGTGTTGTCCGGAGCCTTGCTTCCGAAAATCAGCGTCGCGCGTGAACTGCCGGAATTGATGTTGACGGTCGTGTCCGGCTTGTCGAGACCGTACTTCTTCAGGTCGGCCGGTGTCGGATCGCTTGTGACGACCGACTTCATCTGCGCCGTCTGCAGCTTGCCCACCAGCCCTTCGACCGAGCCGAAATCGGCGCGCGCCTGCACCGGTTTGGTCAGCTTCCAGTCGGCGCCGTCCTTGGTGAGGGTCAGGCTCTTGCCGGCAGCGGTGACGTCGACGCCATCGACCTTGTCCCGATCGAACTTCAGCAGTGTCTTTTCGCGCAGATCGAACGTGGTTCGGTTGAAGGTCGTTTCCTGCGTCGCAGGAATCAAAAATACCTTCTTGTCCTCGTCTCGTTTGGCGAATAGATCGGATCCAGTCGGTGATTTCTCGCCGATCAGCAGCTTGTGGGGCTTGTCGGCCTTGAAATCGACTTCGATCCGCGGGTTGGACAGGCCGTAGTCGTTCAGGCTGGTGGGGTTCTCGTCGATGACGCGAACCATCTCGAGCGACGACAACGCGTTGGTCATGCCGCTCAGCTCGCCCTGGTCCGCCGTGACGGCCAATGGCGAGGTGACCTGCCACCCGCTCGCGTCCTTTTTCAGTGCCGTCGCATCACCGGCCGCCGTCGTGACCGTAATGTCCTCGATCTTGTCGGCCTCGAGAGCGGCGAACACCTTGTCCAGCTTCTTGCCGCTGGTGTCACCCTCAGGCGTCTTCCACGTGACGAAATAGATGTAAGCGCCGAGACCGATGAGTAGGACGATCGCTGCGATCGTGGATTTCAGGCCGCGCATTTAGCCTCTCCGCCCCCACCACGTATAGATGCCGGCGCCGAACACGAAGCCCGGAATGATCAGCAGTGACAGCCAGGTGATGTTCGACTGCTGCGTCGCCGTCAGCGTGATGCGGCGGTCGTCGGCGTCTTTCGGCCGGATCGAAATCAGGTTCTCCTGTTGTGACAGCCAGCCGACGGTGTTCATGAAGAGATCGCGGTTGCCTTGCACCCCAAGCGCGCCGTTGGACGCGAAGTCGGAATCGCCGACGATCGCCAGCCGGGTTTCCGGTTTCGGCGGTTCAGGCTCACCGGGCTTGGGCGGCGCGGCCGGCGTCGACGACGCGGTCACGGTGGATCCGAGCGTAATCGGGCCTTTCTTGTCGCCCTTGGACTCGTCGAGCGAGACTTCGCCGGTTGTCAACAGGCCCTTGATGTCCGCTTCGGCCCAGCTCCTCGGTCCGGTTTGAATGAATGGCTGGGCGGTGTGCCCATTGACCCCGCCCGGGATCGGAGACGCTTCGCGCGCGAGCGGAAACGCCGTCATATAGGTGAAGCGCTCGGTAATCGGGTGGGCCGGATACGGCGGCGCCACGACCGGCACCGACGCGTCCGTGCCGATCAGCCGGCCCATGCCGCTGGCGTCCACGACCACGTTGTTGCCGACCAGGACGCCCCAGTCGTGCGCCAGCGCGATCAGATTGGTGAGCGCCGGACCGTCGAACTTGTCAGGCGGATCGAGTTCGAGCAACAGCTTGCCCTGCTTGTCGAGGTACTTCTTCAGTGCGTCCACTTCCGGCGCGAAGAAGTCGGTCTTCGGTCCCGAGACGACCACCACCGAGGCATCGTCCGGCACGGCGCCCTGCTGTGCGATGGTCAGTTTCTCGATCGTGTAGTTTTCGTGGCCGAGCGCTCCAGCGATGCCGCTGTAGCCGTCGCGTTCGGACGACACCGTGTCGTGCTCGCCGTGACCCTGCGTGAAGTAGACCTTGCGCTGCTGGCCGCTGACCACCTTGATGATGCCGTTGGTGATGTCCTGTTCGGTGTCGCTGGTGATGCGCTCGCTGCGGCCCTTGTAGTTGAAGATCATCGTGCCGTACTGCTGCACGCTGGCGGCTTTCGCCACCGTCGGCTTCTTGTCCGGATCGATGTACTCCGCAGTCAGCTTCTTGGTGACGTACTCGTACTCCTTCAGCTTGTCCTGGTAGCGCGGGAACTCCGGCTCCTGCGCGAACACCTGCACCTGCATCGGCGAGTCCAGCTTGGTGAGCACGTTCTTGGTCTGGTCCGACAGGCTGAACTGCTTGTTCGCGGTCAGGTCCCACCGCTTGTTCTGCCTCGAGGCGATGTAGTTGATCGCCACCAGCACACCGAGCACCACGAACACGCTGGTGGCCGCGAGGGTGCCGTAGCGGGCCTGGCGCCGGGAGAACACTTTCGCGAACTCGCGCCACTGTCCTATCGAATAGAGCAGGACGCAAACCAGTCCGGCCCAGGCGAGGTAGTACGCGTACTGTTCCTTCGCCGGAAATCCGAAACGGATGGCGACGGCCACGAACACCAGCGCGGTGCCCAGCCAGCCGATCAAACTCAAGATGCGATTCAACATATCGATTCTCAGCTCTGCGTGCGTTCTACCCGCGCCACCGCTCGCTATCGACCGACTTCGCGGTCAGGAACAATCCAAACGTGATGAAGCTCAAGTAGTAAACCAGGTGCGTGGTATCGAGCACGCCCTTCTGGAAATCGTCGAAGTTGTCGATGATCGACAGGTACTGCGTCAGCTTGTCCACCGTCGGTCCCGAAAAGCTGCCGATCCAGGTGATGATCCACAGCATCAGGAACACCGCAAAGGTCACCATGCCGGCGACGATCTGGTTCTTGGTCAAGCTCGAGATGAACAGTCCGACCGAGATGAAGCAGCCGCCGAGCAGCAGCAGGCCGACGAACGCCACGATAATCGGCTTCCACTCCGGCTGCCCGTACATGAACAGCAGGCCGATGTGGAGACTGCTGACGAGCAGCATCACCGCATACAGGCCCATCGCCCCGAGGAACTTGCCGAACACGATCTCGAGATCGGTCAGCGGCGAGGTCAGCAACAGCTCGATCGTTCCCGATCGCTTTTCCTCGGAATAGCTGCGCATCGTCACCATCGGCATCAGGAACAGCACGAGGATGGTGACGTTCTGCAGCAGCGGTCGAATCAGCTGCTGGTTGACGTTCATCGCCTGCGGCCCCATCTGGCCCATTTGTCCCATCTGCAGGCTCTGGCGGACGAAGTAGCTCAGGATGACGACGAAGAAGTAGCCGTACAAGAGCGACCACAGTCCAATCACGATGTAGGCGATTGGCGAGGTGAAGTACGACCGCAGTTCTTTCTGCGCGACCGCCAGGACGTTACGCATTGATGGTCTCTCCTGCCTCGGCGCCGGCTTCGGCCTCTGGCGTCGATACGTCTTCGGTCGTCAGCGTCAGGAACACATCCTCGAGGCTCATGCGCATCGGCCGCAGTTCGAGCAGGCCCCAGCCGCTCGACACGACCGCGCGAGCGAGGTCGCGACGCACGTCTCGGCCGCTCTCGCTGTCGACCTCGTACGCCACCATGCTGTCGCGGCGGTCCGATTCCACGACGCGGGTGACGCCCGGCACGTGGCTGAGCGATGCGGTGGCGTCGGCGCCGCCGGCGTCCACCTGCACGTACATCGTCTCGGACCCGCGCAGCCGTGCCGTCAGGTTATCTGGCGTGTCCACCGCGACGACCTTGCCCTTGGCGATGATCACGACCCGCTGACAGGTCTGGGCCACTTCCGGCAGAATGTGCGTGCTCAGGATGATGGTGTGATTGCCGGCGAGTTCCTTGATCAGCTCGCGGGTTTCGATGATTTGCTTCGGGTCGAGTCCGGCAGTCGGCTCGTCGAGAATCAGCACGTCGGGGTTGTGGAGCAGCGCCTGAGCCAGGCCGACGCGCTGTTTGTAGCCCTTCGAGAGCTTCCCGCAGAGACGGTTGGCCATGTCGGCGATGCGTGTCCGCTCCATGACGTAGTGAATGCGGGTACGCCGTTCCGAGGCCGGCACGCCTTTGATTTTGCCGACGAAGTCGAGATACTCGGCGACGCTCATGTCGGGGTACAGCGGCGGCGTCTCGGGCAGGTAGCCGGTGCGGCGCTTGGCTTCAATCGGCTGGTCGAAGACGTCGAACCCGGCGACAATAGCTTTGCCCTCGGTGGCCGGCATGTAGCCGGTCAGGATTCGCATCGTCGTCGTCTTGCCGGCGCCGTTCGGTCCCAGGAACCCGAGAATCTCGCCGCGCTCGACGCGGAAGCTGACGTCGTTCACGGCGGTGACGCGCCCGTAACGTTTCGTGAGGTGTTGAACCTCGATCACAGAGGCACTCCTATATCTGAATCGCGAAGAGTGGCAGGCCACGCGGCGGAAGGCCTCGCCAATCAAAAATGCTAACCCGAATCCCTATGGTTTGTGTAGGGGGCGGACCACCTTATCACCAATGTAATGAATGGAGGCGTCATGTCTGCTGAAGTCGGAAGCAAGGCCCCGGAGTTCTCGCTCACCAACCAGGACCGCGAAACCGTCACGTTGAGCGGCCTCAAGGGCCAGCCCGTGGTGCTGGCATTCTTCCCCGCAGCATTCAGCAGCGTCTGCACGAAGGAACTTTGCACCTTCCGCGACTCGATCGCGCAATTGGGGAAGGCGAAGGCCCAGGTGTTCGGCGTGAGTGTTGATACGTTCTTTACGCTGAAGGCGTTTCAGGATGCGCAGAAGCTGACGTTTCCGTTGTTGAGTGATTTCAACAAGGTCGCCATCCGCGACTACGGTGCGTTCCAGGAGGACATGATCGGCATGAAGGGTATCGCCAAGCGCGCAGTGTTCGTGATCGACAAGGACGGCATCGTCCGTCACCGCGAAGTGCTGGAGGACGCGCGGAACGAGCCGAACTACGACGCGGTGTTCTCGACGCTGGCGGCGCTGCCGTCGTAGCGACGGGAAGCGGCAGGGACGGCCTTCAGGCCGTTCCCTCCGCGCCGTCGGTCCCCAGCCTTTCCACATCTTTCGCGTCTTTCGAATTCGACAGCCACACTCTGGCCACCCTCAGGCCATCCACACCTCTGACGCGCATCCGGCGGCCTTCGACATCAATGGCGTCACCGACCCGCGCGCGTCGGCCCAGGCGCCCGAGCACGTAGCCGCCGACCGTGGTGTAGGTCGCTTCGTCGATGTGCAGGCCGAACTGCGCATTGATATCCGCAACCAGCGCCAGCCCGTCGATTTCCGAGGAGCCGTCGGCCTGCAAGGTCGTCCGCGAGTGCGCGCCTTTCTCGCCAGGGATTTCGCCGATGATTCGCTCCATCAGCGACTCGAACGTGACCAGTCCCGCGGTGCCGCCGTACTCGTCGATCACCAGCGCTTCTCGGGCGCGGCGCCGTCGCATCTCGGCGAGCAGATCGTCGGCGCCGAGCGTCTCGGGTACGGTCAGGACTTCGCGGGCCAGCGATCCCGCGGTCGCGCGATCGTCGCCCGACGCCAGGGCCTTCAGGAGATCAGGCACGTGCAACATGCCGATGACGTCGTCGAGATCGGCGCGATAGACGGGCAGCCGCGCGTGGCGGCCGTGTCCGGTCTGCCGCACCAGATCCGGCAGCGTCGTATCGGCGGAAACCGCGGCGAGCTCGGTGCGGGGAATCATGACCTGTCCCGCGGTCAGGTCCGCGAAGCCGAACACGCGGTGAAGCATCTGCTCCTCCTGCTCCTCGAGCACGCCGGCTTCCTGGCTTGCCGTCACCAGCATCTTCAGCTCTTCTTCCGAGTGCACCGCTGCGCGGCTGCTGGCGCGGGCCATGCCCAGCAACCCGATCACTCCCTGCGCCGCGCCGTGCACCACGCGAATGAACGGCCAGAACACCCGCATGAACAGTTCGAGCGGCCTCACCACCAGCAGCGCAGTCGATTCCGCCCGCTCGAGCGCAATCCATTTCGGCGTCAGCTCGCCGAAGATGATTTCGACCGCGGTGATGACGGCGAACGCAATCGCGACGGCGATGCTGTGTGCGGTGGCGGTGGCAAGGTGGGCCGGCAGGAACGCCACTTCGGGTTCGACAATCGAGGCCAGCGCCGGCTCGGCCAACCAGCCGAGTCCGAGGCTGGCCATGGTGATGCCGAGTTGGGTGGCGGCGATGTAGCGATCCGGCGACGACACGGCGCGGCGAACAGCGCGCGCGCCGCGATGGCCCTCCGCCACCAGCTGGTCGATCCGCGTCTTGCGCACGGTGACGATCGAAAATTCCGCGGCGACGAAAAATCCGTTCGCCACGACCAGCGCCACGAGCGCCGCGAGCCGCCACAAGGTGGCCGCGAGCGACTGTTCCATGCTGAATTTTACGCTTTTCTATTGGTGAAGAAGTGCGCGTCGACGAAGTTGTCGATGATGGTCTGGCTCTCGGGTTCGACCGCCTCGAATTGCACGCCCATCCCGACGCGCCGATCGCTCCAGGCGATGTGGCCGCCGGCGTCCAGATCGCGGCGGGATCCCGGCATCCGGAAGCGGACCTTGATCTTGACGCCGCTTTCGAGCGGGCTGGTGGTGCGGATCGCGATCCCGCCGTGGCTCAGATTCAGGGTCAGCGCCGCCGCGATGGTGTTGCCGAACCGGTACTGAATGGGAATGCCGAGCACCACGCGTGGACTGCTGCGACGGTTGAAGTTGTCGGGAAACAGGTGCGGCGCCAGCGACGGCAGGATGTGCTGCACCGCGCTGTACTCGTTCACGTACCCCGCCACCCCGAGCGCGGCGAGATCCCGCACTTCGTCCGCGCTCGCGATGGTGCCGCTGAAAACCAGGACCGGCAGGCGCCCGTCGTCCAGCTTGCGGATCGCGCGGACGAGCTCCACGCCCGGCGTGTGCGGCAACCGCAAATCGAGGACGATCAGGTCGACCTGCTCCAGATCGGCCTGCACGCGCGCGAGCAGCTCCGCGGCGCTCTTGACGGTGATCGCCTTGTGTCCCGCGTTCTCCACCGCGGTGCGGAAGCGATCCCGCACAAACGCAGTGTCGTCGGCGATGATGACGGTCTTGGACGTCACCGAGTTACTGGCCATCGTAAAAAGCTATCGGTATCGGGTCACTGCGCAACGCCGGTTGCGTTGCAGTACCGCGCACGTGTCGATATAATCCTGACTCTATCGCGATCGCGCCTGCCGAGCGGGATTCTGGCACGTCACGTCCCCAATTGCCAAACCGTACGCATGCGCCCGAGTCAACGAGGACCCTATGGCCACCTGCCCTGAATGCGATGCCGAGATCGAAGTCGACGAATTCGATGTCGACAAGGGCGATCAGCTCAGTTGCCCCGACTGCGGATCTAACCTGGAAGTGGTTGGCCTGTCACCCATCGAACTCGACCTTGCCGACGACGAAGACGACGACGAGGACGACGAAGTCATCGGCGAGGAGGAGGAAGACGGCGATGACGAGGATGAAGACGATGAGGACGAGGACGACGAGGATCTCGAGGAATGATCCAGAAGGAGCAGGCGCTGCGGGATACGCTCGCCTCGCTCGGATCGGTCGTCGTCGCGTATAGCGGCGGCGTCGACAGCGCCTACCTGGCCTGTATCGCCTCCCAGACCCTTGGTGACCGCGCCGTCGCGGTCACCGCCGACAGCCCCAGCTATCCCGAACGGCACCGCGAGCTGGCGGTTCGCATTGCCCGCGAGTTTCACCTGCAGCACGAAATCATTCGGACCGGGGAACTCGAGCGGCCCGAGTACCGGGCCAACCCGACCAACCGGTGCTACTTCTGCAAGCACGAGTTGTATACGCACCTGTCGCGGATCGCCGCCGACCGCGGTTCGATCATCGTCGACGGTAACAACGCCGACGACCGCGGCGACTATCGGCCTGGCCGCCAGGCGGCGCGCGAGTTTGGCGTCCGCAGCCCACTCGACGATGTGGATCTGACCAAGGACGAAATCCGCGAGCTGTCACGTCTGGCCGGCCTTCCGACATGGGACGAGCCGGCGTCAGCATGCCTGTCGTCGCGCATTCCGTACCACTCTGAAGTCACAGACGATAAGCTGCGCACGATCGAGACCGCCGAAGAGGCATTGCGCACGCTCGGATTCCGCGTGTTCCGCGTCCGGCATCACGATGATGTGGCGCGCGTCGAGATTGCACGAGCCGAGATGGCTCGCGCGCTAGAGCCGGAACTCAGCGCCGCAATCGTGCGCGAGCTCAAGGCGGCCGGCTACAAGTACGTCACGCTCGACCTGCAGGGCTACCGGATGGGCAGCCTGAATGAAGGACTGCTGCTGCGGGCGGTGTGACAGACGACGATCGGGGCTCGAAACGCGGAATACGCAGAAGAAACTGGCTCCCGGCCGCTTCTGCCAGTTCCGTGTCGATTGGTGTGCTGGCTCTGGTCTTTCTCGTACTCCACCTACCGTATCTTCCCTCCTCACTCGAAGATCTCGACTCGATCAACTTCGCGCTCGGCATCCGGCGGTTCGACGTCGCGCAGCACCGGCCGCATCCGCCCGGCTACCCGCTCTTCATCCTGATCGCGAAGGGCCTCGATTGGGCGACCGCGTCCGAAATCGTGGCGCTCGCTCTGGTCAGCGTGCTCGCCGGCGCGCTCGGCGTGCTGGCAGTGGCCGCCCTGTTTCGCCGCGCTGAGGTCCCCGACGAATCAACGGTCTGGCCACTGGTGGCGACCGCGGTGGCCGTCACCTCGCCGCTGTACTGGTTCACGGCGGTGCGTCCGCTCAGCGACATGACAGGGCTCGCCGCGGCGCTGGGTGTTCAGGCGCTGACCCTGAGCGCGTCCAGCACCTGGGGATTGTCGCTCGCCTCCGCCGCGGCGGGATTCGCGACCGGTTTCAGATCGCAGGTCGCGTGGTTGACGGTGCCGCTGTTGCTCATGCGGGGACTGGGGGCTGGAGGGTTGGGGCTGAGTCCGCGTCTCCGCCAAGCCTGGATTTCCGCACTCATCGCCGGCGCCTTTCTCGCCGGTGTTCTCCTCTGGTTCGTTCCCCTCGTCGCGGTCTCCGGCGGCCCAACCGCGTATTGGCATGCGCTGTTCGATCAGGGCGCCGAAGACCTCGGCAACATCCAGATGTTGTGGACCCATCACGATCTGAGGACGCTCGCTGACGCCGTGTACTACTCCTTCGTAGCCCCGTGGGCGGTCTGGCCGCTGGCGGTGATTGTGTTGCTGCTGGCGTCGATCGGGCTCTTTTCCGTGACGCGCCGCGCACCGCGCGCGGCGGCCTGGCTGGCTGCCGGCTTCGGACCGTACCTGCTGTTCGATTTGCTGTTTCAGGAGACGTTCACCGGCCGCTACGCACTGCCACTGGTGGTGCCGATGGCGTACCTGGCCGTCGAAGGGACGCGGCGCCTCCCGCGCCGCTCGGGTGTGGCCGTCGCCATCGCGATCGCCATGTTCAGCGCGCATGTCGGCGGGACCTCGATCGCGGCCTATTCGCGGCAACAGGCGCCGGCCTTTCAACTGCTGGGAGACATGCGAACCGTCGCGCGATCGCTGAGGGATCCGCCGGTCCTGGCGATGGACCGTCGGGAGTCGCTCGATTTCAGGCGGCCGATCGCCTGGACAGACGCTGCGATGCCGCGAGTGAGCCGTACCTTGCCGGCCCCGGCGCAGCACGAGTGGTTGGAGGCGGTGAAGTACTGGAACAGCGGTGGCGACGCGCCGGTGTGGTTCGTCGTCGATCCGAAGCGCACGACCATGGCGCTCGTGCAGCACGGAGACCCCGCCGAGTATCGCTGGCAACTTCCGTACGCCGCCCTGCTGAGCGGTGTGCGCCCCAACGAAATGGACTGGTACCGCGTCAATGAGCCGGACTGGTACTTAGGCGAAGGATGGTCGCTGACGCCCGAAACCGCTGGCGTCGCGGAGCATGACGGCCGCGGATTGCAACACGCCTCCATTACCGGCTGGGTCAAGGCCGGACCACTTGGTGGCACCGTGCTCATCGGCGGGCGAAACCTCGAGCCGACTTCACGGCCGCAGATCACCGTCACGATCGCCGGTGTAAAGGTCGCAGACTGGACGGTGATGCCCGGCTACTTTCTGCGGTTGATCGGGCTGCCGCTCATCGACGCCGACATTCCGATCCGATACCTGCCGATCGAAGTGACGTCAACGCCACCATCCCGCGTCGCGATTGAGCAATTCGACGCGTCGATGAGCCGACCTTTGACGGGATTCGGCGACGGCTGGTACGAACCCGAGCTGAATCCAGACACCGGCCGCCGCTGGCGCTGGATGAGCGAGCAAGCAGAGCTCAAGGTCACTACCGACCCGCGGCCCGTCAGGTCGCATGCCGCCCCACTCGCACCGCTTGGGCCTATCAGCCTGCACCTCGAAGGCGAATCACCGCGCAAGTATTTTTCGCGTCCGTCGCATGTGATCGTGCGTGTCGGAACGCGACGGATCTTCGATGCGTCAATCGCGGACGACTTTTCGCTGGACCTGCCGATTTCTGATCCGAAATGGCTGGATTCGATCGTTCTCGAAACAGATCAAACGTTCTCGCCAGCGGATCGCAGCTCCCGATCGCAGGACCGGCGTCACCTCGGCCTGCGGGTCTTCAAGTGCGAGCTCCGGACGTTGACGCGTCCACCGAACCCTTGATCGCGTGGCCGGGCTTTTGGGCGAGACAGAGCAGTGAACTCCCGACAGGGAGATCGAACCAGCGCAGCCAGAGGCCTTCGAGACGCAACGCGGCGGTGAGGATCGCATTCACCGGCGCCGGCGGGACTGAAATGTCCTGCTCGGTCTCGCCTTCATTCTTGAGGCCGCGACCACGTTGAAGTCCGCGCACGACTGCCATTGGCAGAAACAACGCCGCGTTGGTGTAGGTGATGCGGACGACGGTGAAACCGGCGGCCTGCAGTTTGATTCGAAGCTCTTCGCGATCGTAGCGACGAACCTCGCGACTCAGTACCGAGTGGTCGCCGCGCAGGGCGCGCATGGCCGCGACGTTGATCACCGCGAAGCCACC
>DASXGC010000419.1:0-15357 GCA_036489235.1 Vicinamibacterales bacterium | reverse complement strand
GCCGGACACTACCTTGCTTCCCGACTCCGATGCGCGGCGCCTCGCCGTCGAGCCGTCGCACAACATCATCCTCGAGGCCTCCGCTGGCACCGGGAAGACCCGCGTGCTCGTCGAGCGCTACGTCAACCTGCTGCGGGCGGGCGTGGAACCCGATCACATCCTGGCGATCACGTTCACCAGGAAAGCGGCTGCAGAGATGCGACAGCGCATCATCGAACGGCTCAAGGAGGCGAGCCGGCAGTCGCAATTCGACGCTGGCCGGTGGCGCGACCTCAAGGAACGGCTGGGAGACATCGCCGTCTCGACGATCGACGCGTTCTGCCTGTCGCTGCTGCGTGAGTTCCCGCTCGAGGCGGACGTCGATCCTGGTTTCGATCTGGCGGACGCCACCGAAGTCCCCCGCCTGATCGGGGAGTCGCTCGATCACGCGTTTCGGATCAGCCGCGCCGCGGCACGCGACGATGAAGATGTGGCTCTGGTGTTCGCGCAGCTGGGCGAGCGGCGCCTTCGCGCCGGGATTGCCGCGCTGCTCGATCGCCGGCTGGTCGCACCGCACGCCCTGCGGCGGTTTCTGCAGAAGGGACCCCGCGATCTGACGGCAGCAGGCGCCTGCGAATCCGCGGCGGCGGCATTCCGCACCCTGTTCGCAGACGCGCGCGGCGGCCTCGAAACCTTCCTGCACGACGGCCCGATTCACCATCCGCAATTCGCGATGCTGGCAGACGACGTTCGACGCCTCGCGCGCTCGTCTCAAGCCGTGGCCGACACTCAGGCGCCGTTTCGCGCGCTGGTCGATCGCCTTCGTGCCTATTTCCTGACCCAGGAAGGCAAGCCACGTGGACAGAACTTCGCCGGCACCGGCTTCACGGCGACCGACTGCGACAGCCCGGATGCCTGGAAGCGTCATCGCGCCGAGGCGTTCCGGCTCGCGCCACTGGTGGCGCGCGCGGTCAAGGATTTCCGGCGCGATCTCAATGCCGTGATGTCGCGTGGCGTGTGGAAGATTTTCGCCGTCGCCCTTCGTCAGTACCAGCACACCCTCGATGCGCACGCCTTGCTCGACTTTTCTGGTGTGCTCGAACGGGCGGTGCAGCTACTGAAAGAGATGGATGAATTCGCCGAAAGCCGCCTCCGCCTCGAGACGCGCCATCGTCACGTGCTGGTCGACGAGTTCCAGGATACGAGCCGTGCGCAATGGGAGCTGGTGCGCCAGTTGGTGAAGAGCTGGGGCGAGGGTTTCGGCGCCGCGGCCGACGCGATCCCGCCATCAATCTTCATCGTCGGCGACCGAAAGCAATCGATTTACGGTTTTCGCGATGCGGACGTGGCGGTTGTGGACGATGCGGCCGGATTCATCAAAGCGCTGCGGCCGGATGGAGTTCCGCCGCAGGCGATCACGGTCAGCTTTCGATCGACGCCGGAAATCCTCGCCTTCGTCAACGAGGTGTTTGGCGCGATTGTCGGTACGGAAACGGCCGTCGCCACCAGGCGCGACGCATTCCGGTATGGCGACAAGGATCGGTTTCCGATTGATCGGCCTGAGGCCGGAGCAGACTCCGCCGATGCGACCGGTCCGGGCGTGCAGTTCATCGCGGGGGACACTGTGCAGGGAGCCGCCGACCGCGTCGCGAGCGAAATCGTCCGGCTGCTGAACGGAATTGTGGTCCGCGATCGCGTGACCGGTCTGCATCGCGAGGCGCGGCCGGCGGACATCGCGATCCTCTTTCGCTCACGCGACAGTCACCGCGACTTCGAAGCCGCGCTCGATCGCCGTGGAGTTCCCACCTACGTCTACAAAGGCCTCGGATTTTTCGACGCCGACGAAATCCAGGACGCCGTGGCGCTGCTGCGCTACCTTGCCGACCCGCGCTCGAATCTGCGTGCGGCGACGCTGCTGAGGTCGCGACTGGTGCGGCTGTCGGATCACGCCGTCGCGCATCTGGGAGCGGCCGCGGCCGACGCGATTCTCGACATCGAGCCGCCGGCGGCGCTCGCGCTGTTCTCCGACGAGGATCGTCGCGTCCTGCACCAGCTTCGCATGTCCGTGCCGCTGTGGCTGGCGTGCGTCGATCGTCTGGCGCCGTCCGAACTGTTCGACACCGTCCTGCGCGAGACCGCCTATGCCTACGAGATCCGCGGGTCACGTCGCGCCCAGGCACGCGAGAACCTGAAAAAACTGCGCGGCCTGATCCGGCGCGCGCAGAACCACGGTTACCCGACCCTTGCCAGAATCGCCGATCATCTCGAACGGTTGGCAGTGGGCGATGAATCGAACGCCGCCATCGACGCCGTGGATGCGGTCAGCCTGATGACCGTGCACGCCGCCAAGGGCCTCGAATTTCCGATCGTGTTCGTGGTCAACATGGGCCGCGGCACCGGCGGCTTCCGCGCACCGATCCGCGTCAACGATGATGTGGCGGGCGATGCGTCGGTGGCGATTGCCGACTATCAGTCGGAAGCGGATGAAGATGCGTCGGCGCGCGAGCGCGAGGAATCGAAGCGCCTGCTTTACGTCGCGCTGACGCGGGCACGCGATCGGTTGTATTTGTCCGCGACGGTCAAGGACGGACAGTGCCGGATGGGACGGGGCAGCCTCGGCGAGGTATTGCCTGGTGATGTCCGGGCCCGATTTGTTGCCGCGTCAGCGAATGCCGCCGAACCTCAGGCCGATCTGCACGACAAACCTGTCGATCGTCAGAAAGCGGAGGTCATGATTGACGATTTCGGCGACTCTACGGCTGTCACGTGAGCTCTGAAATTTGTTTCAGGAGGATCGAACCGGCCGGTGGATCGGGGGGTCTAATAAGATGACTGCTCGGCCCACTGCCGCGCCCGCGCTTCAGCCTTTTCGCGGTTTTCGGCAACCAGGACCACCGATCGTTCCGGCTTTCCGCTTCCGTCCCGGCTGATCCAGGCGATCCAATGTGGACCCCGGGCTTCGGTGTGCACTTGATAGGTTCCGGACGGTGTCGCCATATCGGCTGTGAATCTACCAGATTTGGCGGGTTTTCGCGAAGATCTGCTTATTTTGGGCGGATTTACGTTGCGTCGGCCCCGACCATTTCATAGAATCGAAAGGCTAAGGAGTCTTAAGTGACGTTGACCTGTCCGAATTGCGGCAACGACCGGAACTTCCTGGTCAAAACGCTGCAGATGCACGTTGTAAATGTCGAAGGTGGCCGCGTAGAAGTGTCGGAAGAGAGTCGGCCGGCGGTGCTCGAAGTGCTGTGCGACGAGTGCGAGTCCGCGCTCAAGTTCGAAGAGTTCGAGGACACGCTCCGCAAGGAAGTCCTGCTGACCATCGGCGCGCGCTGACGCGGGCGCCCGGTCTTCCTCACCCGTTACTTTTCTTCTTCGGCGTCTTCAAAGTAGTCGCAGTCAGGGCACACCCATTCGGGTGCTGGACGAGTCGTGTCTGCGACGTTGCCCGGCACACGAACGGTGGCCACGGTCCGCTGCAGCACCATTGATCCGTTGCACATCGGACATTCCTTCGTTGCAGGCATGTATCGTGCTGAAGGTAACACCCGGAGGTTGCCTTGACAAGCGCGAGATCGGCTCCTATCGTTAACGAACCTTCGATGATGCACGAATGTTTTGCGGACGAGATTGCGATCGACTTTCCTTCGGTCGAACGGGTCGTCGATCGCATGCGGAACGCTTTTCTCGGCGAGCGCCATGACGCGGATGTGGTGCGCGCCGAGGTGTCGCTGTCGCAACGCGAAGCATTCGACGGCCGGGTGGTGTCGTTGAGCGTCCCGGTCCGCATCACCTGCCCGAATTGCGGTGGCCGGGGCGAAACCTGGACCGAACGGTGCCACCTCTGCCATGGAACCGGCGCCTCGACCATGCATCGCGCCGTCCGCGTGCCGGTGCCGCCGGGCATTGTCGATGGCGCGTGTGTACGGTTTCGCCTCAGGTCGCCAGACGCGACGTCGGTCCGCGTGGAGATGCGCGTCGCCATCCGGTCGTCGGCAACCTAGTTCAGTCCGCGGTCAACCGTCAGCCGCCGGCGGTTGTCAGTCGTTGGTATCGGCGTAAGCAGTCGGCGGGGCGCGTCAGTATTCAGCCATCAGCCATCCCAGTGCTCTCCCAGGTCGACTTTCTCGGCATGCTCTTCATCCTGTGGGGCCTGCTGACCATTCTCGTTGGGGCATCGACCCTGGCGCTCGGCGTCGGCGCGGTCGCGCTGATCGCCTCGGGGAGCGGTGGCGGCGGCAGCCAGTTCGCCGCCGGCCTGACCGCCTTCGTGTTCACGACACTGGCGATCATCGCGATCCTGTGGGGGGCCGCCCACGTTGCCGTCGGCGTGCCACTGCGGCGTTACCGCCCGTGGTCCCGCCTGGTCGCGCTGACGCTGGGCTCGGTGGATCTCGTGCTGCTGCCGTACGGCACGGCACTCGGCGTCTACGCGCTGTACGTGCTGCTGCACGAAAAAGGCAAGGCGCTCTTCGATCCGGGAACTGTACGCTAATCTTGACGGTATGCCGGTTGAGCAGTCCTCTGTTCTCGAAGCGCTGAAAGTCGTTCGCGATCCCGATCTGCAGCGCGACATCGTCACGCTCGGCTTCATCAAGGATCTGAAGATCGACGGCGGTCACGTCGCCTTCACCATCGAGCTGACCACCCCGGCCTGTCCAGTCAAAGACCAGATGCGCGATCAGGCGCGAGCCGCGGTGCAGCAGGTCGCGGGCGTCACGTCGATCGATGTTCAGATGAGCGCGCGTGTTCGCGAAGCGGTTGGCTCCGACGGGACCCGTCAGATGGTGCCCGGCGTCAAGAACGTCATCGCGGTTGGCGCTGGCAAGGGCGGCGTCGGTAAGACGACGGTAGCGGTCAATCTGGCGCTCGCGCTCGCCAAGTCCGGCGGCCGCGTCGGCATCATCGACGCTGACATCTACGGACCCAACGTGCCGATCATGCTCGGCCTGAAGACCCAGCTGACGACCGACGGCCAGAAGATCGTGCCGGCCGAGAAGTACGGACTCCAAGTCATATCCATGGGCTTTTTGACCGGCGACGACGCGCCGATCATCTGGCGTGGACCGATGCTGCACGGCGCGCTCCAGCAGTTCTTCCGCGAAGTGGCGTGGACCAATCTCGACTATCTGGTGGTCGATTTGCCGCCGGGCACCGGCGACGTCGTCCTGACCCTGAGCCAGACCGTTCCAGTGGCGGGCGCGATCGTGGTCACCACGCCGCAGCAGGTGTCGCTCGCCGATACGCGACGCGCGGTCGCGATGTACAAGAAGCTCAACATCCCGACGCTCGGCATCATCGAGAACATGGCCTACTTCGCCTGTCCCGAATGCCACCACGACGCTGACATCTTCGGACATGGCGGCGGCGAGCAGATGGCCGCCGAGCTTGGGATTCCGTTCATCGGGCGGCTGCCGATCTATCAGCCGATCCGGGAAGGAAGCGACAACGGCGTTCCGCTGATGATCAGCGAGCCCGAATCGCCGGCCGGGCGGGCCTTCATGGCCGCAGCCGAGCGCGCCGCGGCACAAGTGTCGATTGCCAGCTTCAACCGGCCAACCATTCAGCTGACGGTGGTGAAATGATGAATTCCTGCTTCGCAACGAATAAAGCTGGGGCCTGGATGCTGTTGATCGCCAGCGCGGCGATGCTGTCCGGAGCGTGCGCACCCGCGCCACAGACGGATAAGACTCCAGCCGCCGGGACGCAGATGCCCCGTACGATCATCGACCCGTACCTCAAGATTCAAGCAGCCCTCGCGGACGACAGCACCGAGGGGATCCACACCAACGCCGGCAGCATCGTGACGGCGGCGACCTCACTCGGCGCACCGGCCATGAAAATCGATGGCGCCGCTCTGCAGCTGGCGGCTGCGTCAGAGGCCGCGCCGCCGGATATCAGCGCCGTTCGCGAGAAGTTCGGCACCCTCAGCGAAGCGATCGATACCTACATGACCGGGCTGCACCTGACGCCGCCGGACGGCATCAAGGTGGCAACCTGCCCGATGGTCCAGAAGCCGTGGCTGCAGGCCTCCGCGACCATCGAGAATCCGTACTACGGCAAAGAGATGCCGACCTGCGGCAGCTTCCGGTGAACATTTCCTTCACGAAGCACACGCTGGCGAATGGGCTCGATGTCCTCCTGCACGAGGATCACGCCTGCCCGATCGTGGCGGTGAACGTGTGGTATCACGTCGGCTCGAAGAACGAGCGACCCGGCCATACCGGATTCGCGCACCTGTTCGAGCACCTGATGTTCGAGGGCTCGCAGCATCACGACCACGGATATTTTCAGCCGCTGCAGGGCGCCGGCGCGACCTTGAACGGTTCGACCAACGCCGATCGTACCAACTACTGGGAAGTGGTGCCCTCAGGTGCGCTCGAGCTCGCGCTGTGGATGGAATCCGATCGCATGGGTTATCTCCTGCCGGCGCTGACCGAGGCCAAGTTCTCGAACCAGCGCGACGTGGTGCTGAACGAGCGCCGGCAGAACTACGAAAACCGCCCCTACGGCCTCGCGCCGATGGCGCTGTTGTCGACCCTGTACCCGCCCGATCATCCGTACAGCTGGACCACGATCGGCGAAATCGCGGACCTGCAGGCGGTTCGCCTCGACGAAGTGCACGCGTTCTTCCGGCGCTACTATCATCCGGCCAACGCGTCGATCGCTCTCGCCGGCGACATCGATTCGGCCTCGGCGCTGGCGTTGGTCGATCGCTACTTCGGCGAGATCGAAGCCGGCGAACGGGTCGAGCCGGTGCACGCCACCGCGACCTTGCCCGGCCAGGTTCGCGTCTTCATCGAAGATCGGGTCGAGCTGCCCCGTCTCTATATGACCTGGCACACGCCGGCGATGTTCGCCAGTGGCGATGCGGATCTCGATCTCGCCACCGATCTACTCGCCAACGGCAAGACCTCGCGCCTCTACCGTCGTCTGGTGTTCGACGAGCGAATCGCGACCGACGTATCCGCATCGCAGAATTCGCGCGAAATGGCCGGCTACGCGCAGATCACCGCCACCGCCGCACCGGGCCACACCCTGGCGGAAATAGAACGGACCATTCTCGAGGAAGTCGCGACCCTCGCCGCGGGCGGTCCGACCGACGACGAGATCGAGCGTGGCCGCGTTCAGGCCGAAGCGCAGTTCATGTTCCGGCTGCAGACGGTCGGCGGCTTCGGCGGCAAATCCGATCAGCTCAACGCCTACAACGTGTTCCTGAAGGACCCGGCCTACTTCGACCGCGATCTGGCTCGTTATCAGGTCGTCACCCACGACTCGCTCCAGCACACCGCTGCGCGCTTCTTCGATCCGGAGTGCCGCGCCACCCTCAGCATCGTGCCGAAGGGCAGAACCACGCTCGCGGCGCCCGATTCGACGCGAGCGGTGGTTTCGTGATCACGGTCCGCACATGACGGTCGATCGCAGCCGCCTGCCAGCGCCGGCGCCGACGCGCACGCTCGCGTTTCCGGCGATCGAAAAATCGACACTGCCAAACGGCCTCCGAGTCTGGACCGTGCGTCATACGCAGGTACCGCTGGTGGCGTTCACCCTGCTCGTCAGAAGCGGCGCGGCCGCCGATCCGGCTGGCAAAGAGGGGCTGGCGTCCTTCACGGCCGACATGCTCGACGAAGGCAGCGGCGATCGCTCGGCGATCCAGATGCACGAGGCGCTGGCAAAGCTGGGCGCGCAGTTCGACACCGATATCGGATCGGATGCGACGGTCGCCAGCGTAACGGTTTTGAGCCGCTTCGCCGCGCGCGCCCTGGAACTGCTCTCCGACATCGTCGCCCGGCCGGCGATGCGCGACGCCGATTTCACGCGCGTGCGTCAGCTCCGGCTTCACCGCCTGACGCAGGTGAAAGACGTTCCAGCCGCCGTGGCCGACCGCGCATTTCTCAAGCTGATTTACGGCGGACATCCGTACGGCCACTCGCCGATGGGAACCGAGGCGTCGGTCACCGGCATTTCTGCAGACGATGTCCGGGCCTTTCATCTGCAGGCGATTCGGCCGTCGGTGTCCACCCTGATCGCGGTCGGAGACTGCGACCACGCGGCGATCGTCAAGCTGGCCGCCGACGCATTCGCCGACTGGAGTGGGTCCGGCGTGGCCGAGAGCGCGGGCAGCGCCGCGTTGCCGCAGGCCGCCGGCATCCACGTCGTGAGCCGTCCGAACGCGCCGCAGTCCGAACTCCGGATCGGTCAGGTAGCAGTCCGACGCGACACGCCGGACTATCACGCGCTGGTAGTCGCCAACACTATTCTGGGCGGTCAGTTCGTGAGCCGCATCAACCTCAATCTGCGTGAGGACAAAGGGCTCACCTACGGCGCGCGAACGGCGTTCGAGTTTCGTCGTCTCTCGGGACCGTTCGTGCTGCAGGCGAGCGTTGACACCGCGGGCACGGGGCGCGCGGTTCATGAATCGATCAACGAGATCGCGGGCATTCGTGGCCAGCGACCGGTGACCGCCGCAGAGCTCGAGCTCGGTATCGCCGCGCTGACGCGCGGCTACGCGCGCAGCTTCGAGACCGGTGAACAGATTGGGCGGGCAGCGCTGCAGCTCGCGGTTTACGACCTGCCCGACGACTACTTCGAGCAGTTCGTTCCGCTGATCGAGCGCGTCACGACCGACGATGTGTCCCGCGTGATGACGCGGCACCTCGATCCGGCAAGACTGACGACCCTCATCGTCGGCGACCTCGACGTGGTCGGACCCGAGATCACCAGGCTCGACCTTGGCGAGCCAATCGTCCTCCCTGCCGACGACTTCTGAGATAGCATTTGAGACGAGGGGCCTTGCCGGCCGGCTCGTCCCTCAAACGAACAACCGCCCGGTCGATGTCGTCATAGAACATGTCGACGAGCCGAGTGCCGCTTTCGACGTGCCATGAGCCTTCAACGCGTCGGTGTCAGCCTGTTCACCTTGATTGCCATCGTCAGCATCGTGCTGGCGGCGGCGACGATCTGGCTGTTCGTCACCAACCCCGTCACAGTCGCCACTGCGGTGAACGAGGGTGAAATTTCGCCGCTGGTCACCAGCCTCGCTCAAGTGCTTTTCGTCGCGCTGCGCGGTATTCTCAAATACCTGTAAGGAAGTACGCGACAGCAGAAGAATCGATACCGCGAGCACGAGCATGTCGGCAGGTATCGGAAAGAACCGGAAGGGCTGTAGCGCGGCGACACACCAACTGGCAATAAGAACAGGCAACGCGCGCCGGCCGGCGGCGTCGGCGGCCACCGCGAACGCGAGCACCGCGAGTCCTGCATCGTAGTAAAGCGCGTGTGGCGCCGTCAGGACGCAGACGGCAGCACCAATCGCCACAGTCACGAGCGGTTCGCGGCGCGACCGCCACGCCGTCACGATCGCGAACACCGACGTGGCGGCGACACCCAGCCATCCAAGCAGAGGCACACCCGCCGCGGCTGCCACTTGCGGGAACGACACGCCATTCGCGCGGTCGACGAGTGCGTCGAGAGTTGCGAAGGGTAGAACGCCGGTTTGCCACCACCAGACCGGCCAAGTCCAACCAGCGACCGACGCACCGACCAAGAACCACGCAGCGGAGACGATGCCGGCCCCGACGACAATCCGCGGCCGCCCGCACACCGCGATCAGCGCTCCGACTGGAATCGCGTATTGCGGCTTGAACATCCAGAGGCCGATCCAGAGTCCGGCAGCCACGTCGCGATTCCTGGACAGCATCGCCGCCGCGCCAGCCGCGCACAACAGGCTCAGCGCTGTGTTTTGACCGCCGGCGATGCTTCGGAACAGCGGATAGAAGGTGAGCGCTGCTGCCGCGCAAGCCGCAAATTCCACCTGCAGAGACAACAGCAGCGGGCGAAGTAAGGCGAGCGCCAACAGCACACACGTCACCATCAGCAGCGTGTGCACGACGTACGCAGTCTTGAAATCGAGCCAGGTGAACGGAACGTAGGCGACGGCGACGTAGGGTGGATAAGCGAAATGAATCCAACCGCCGGTGTTGTCGGGCAGCAGATCCGACTGAGCGTCCCGTTGGACGGCCGGGTCGTAAAGCGCCATCGGCGTGCGGGTGCCAAGAATTCGCGCCGCCCCGTAGAACGCCGGCAGGTCGCCGCCGACGCGTCCGCCATGCACGGCGCGAAGTCCGGTGCTGCTCGCGATGAAAAATGTCCAGCCGATCGTCGCGCCTATAAGGACCGCGACCGGGTAGAGACGCAGGCGGCTGGAGGTCAGGAAGGCGGCCGGAGACACTTCTGAGTGCGTCGCAGTGCAAGCGTCAGACCGCTGAGGAATTCCTCCTTAGTCGAAGGAACGCGGCCACGGCCGATTTCAATTTCGTGCGTCGATTACGGAACCGTCACGAACGGAGCAACGCCTTCCTGAGGAATTTCGTGAGGATGTAACCATCGAGGAACTTGAACGGCGCTTTGCCGATCGTGTAGTGGCCGCAGTGCAGGGCGGCGACTTCGTGTGGCAGGTCGAGGTCGCCGAACGAGCGCACGAGGTTGCGCGACAAATCGACCGGGAAGGTGAGGTCGTATTTCCCGTAGACCAGCAGCGTCTGGCACCTGCGCAAGCGCTCGAGATAAAAGCGCGGGCTGATCGGCGCCCAGAGCGCCTTGAGCATTTCGAGTTCGATGTTGCCGTCGAGCCCGTCGCGGACGTGACGCGTCGAAAGACCACGCCACACCACGTCCGCGAAGTCGGGAGAGATGTGGTTCAGTGCTTCCGCCTGGATCAATGGCTCGTGCGCCGACGTGAGCAGCGCGAGGCACGATCCCAGACTGGTGCCGAGGATCCCGATTCGATCGTAACCCTGCATCGCCAGCCATGCGATGGCGCGGCGCGCGTCGAGCACGGCCTGGCGGCAGACCTGCACCGTTCGCGCGACGTTGGCGCTGACGATGTAGTCGGCGCGATTGAGTTCAGGGGGCATGCGCCAATCGTGGTAGGGAAGGCTGAGACGCAGCGCGCTCAGCCCGCTCCATGCGAGCAGCTTGCTCAGTCCGATGTGGCCGCCGGCGTCCGAGTTCCATTGCGGCATCACCAGCACGGCGGCGCGCGGTGTCTGCTTCTGCCGGACCGACTCCGTGGACGGAAAGTAGCGGCAGTAAACAGTGTTGTTCTCGACGTGGGGGGTGACGAGCGCGCTCGGAAACGTGATGACGTCGCCGTCGGGGCCGGAGCGACGCGTGTATTCGGCTGTCGGTGCCGGCGTAAAAAACGCATCGGTGTCGGCCATCACCTCCGACACCCAGTCGGCGATGACCTGCGCGGGCGGTGCACCCGGCGCGTGTCCATTTCCGGGAATCCAGTCGAGGCCCCACTCGAACGGCCTTACCACGCGATCCTTGGTGACATCCGAGAGCTGCCGCTCCCATGTATGGAACAAAGCCTGAAGCATTCGCTCCCATGCTATACTGCCTGTCTCATGTGCTTCACCTCCGACATTCGAAAGCGCTTCGGTCGAAAGCGGGCCAACAAGCCTGAATGCGTCGGAGTGTGTGTGCTCGAGCACTGATTTTCAATCACCAGCGAGCGACCTGCTGCCGACCGGCTAAAAACCGCGTCGGCTTTTTTTTTGGAAAAAAAGATGTCTTCTATCGAAGTCGGAATCCTTGGCGCGACCGGCATGGTCGGCCAGCAGTTCATCGCGCTGCTCGCGCAGCATCCATGGTTCAAGGTCACCTGGCTTGGCGCCAGCGAGCGCTCGGCCGGCAAGGCCTACAGCGATGCGTGCGCCTGGCGCCTGCCGAATCAACTGCCTGATGCAGTCGCGAAGCTGACGGTTGACGCCGCAACCTCTGGCCGGGCGCCCAAGCTGGTGTTTTCCGGTCTCGACTCGTCGGTGGCCGGAGCGATCGAAGCGGATTTCGCGCAGGCCGGTCATGTCATCGTCAGCAACTCGCGCAACTACCGGATGGAAGCGGATGTCCCGCTGATGATTCCCGAGGTGAACGCAGATCATCTGGCGCTGCTCACCGCACAGGCCTCTCGCGGCTGGAAAGGCCGGATCGTCACCAACCCGAACTGCGTGGTGGTCGTGTATGCGATGGCGCTGGCGCCGCTGCGTCAGTTCGGCTTGAAGCAGTCGATGATCACATCGCTTCAAGCCATTTCCGGTGCCGGGTATCCGGGCGTGCCGTCGTGGGACATTCTCGGCAATGTAATTCCGTTCATTGGCGGCGGCGAAGAAGAGAAGATCGAAACTGAAACCAATAAGATTCTGGGCACGCTCGGAAAAGCCGGCGTCGAGAACCATCCGGTGACGGTCAGTGCGGCGGTCACTCGCGTGCCGGTGCACAACGGCCACACCGGATCGATCTCAGTCGCGCTCGAGCAGAAGCCCGACGCCGCGGCGGTGATCGCCGCGTGGAACAATTTTCGCGGCAGACCGCAGGACCTCGGGCTGCCGTCGGCGCCGCCGCAGCCGATCGTGTATCTGACCGAGCCGAACCGTCCGCAGCCGGCGCTCGACGCCAATCGCGACGGCGGCATGACCGTCAGCGTCGGACGACTCCGCCGCTGTCCGGTGCTCGACTACAAGTTCGTGGCGCTCGGGCACAACACCATTCGCGGCGCCGCCGGTGCAGCCATCCTCAACGCCGAGTTGATGCATCGCGAGGGGTTGCTGTGAGCACTGGAAGCGTGGCGATGAAATTCGGCGGCACCTCGGTTGCCGATCCCGACGCCATCAATCGCCTGATCGCCATCGTTCGGGATCAGGCCCAGAAGCGGAAGGCGGGCAGCGCGGCGCCGGTTGTGATCGTTTCCGCGCTCTCGGGCGTCACCGACAAACTGGTGGCGGTGGCGCAGATGGCCGAAGACGGCGCGGCGGCGAAGGCCGCGGCCGAGATACGGGCGTTGACCGAGCGACACGTCGCTGTCGCCACGGCCGTGACCAGCGAGAGTCGCAGCCGCGTTCTGGCTGAAGTGCATCAGGAGTTCGAAGAGCTTGCCGGTCTGGTCCACGCGCTCGCGGTGTTGCGGGAAGTGTCGCCGCGTTCGCGGGACGCGGTGCTCGCAGCGGGCGAGATCGTCAGCAGCCGGATCATCGCGGCCGCGCTCGCGGATCATCGGGTGCCGAGTCTCTGGGTGGACGCGCGGTTGGTGCTGGTGACCGACACCGAACATACCGCCGCTGTTCCCGACATGATGGAGACCGCCGATCGCTCGCGCGAGCTGATTGCACCGGCGATCAATGCGGGTACTGTCGCCGTGCTCGGCGGTTTCATCGGTGCGACCGCGAACGGCGTGACCTCGACGCTGGGTCGCGGAGGCTCGGACTACTCAGGCGCGATTTTCGGCGCCTCGCTCGGCGTGGACGAGATTCAGATCTGGACCGACGTCGATGGCATGCTGACCGCCGACCCGCGAATCGTGCCGCAGCCGCGCCTGGTGTCGTGGCTGTCGTTCGCCGAGGCGTCCGAGCTCGCCTATTTCGGCGCCAAGGTGCTTCACCCCAGCACCATCCTCCCGGCGGTCGCGAAAAACATCCCGGTCCGCATTCTCAATTCCCGGCGTCCCGACAATCCCGGCACGATGATCACCGCCGAAGGCCGACCGTCCGAAGGCCAGCTGACCGCGTTAGCCTGCAAACGCGACGTCACAGTCGTGGACATCACCTCCACCCGCATGCTTGGCGCGCACGGATTCCTGCGTCGCCTCTTTGAAGTGTTCGAGCGCTTCAAGACCGCCGTCGATGTGGTGACCACCTCCGAAGTGAGCGTGTCGGTCACGGTTGACGACACCCGGCGGCTCGAGGCCATTCTCGACAACCTGCGCAACTTCGCCGAGGCCAGTTGTGAGCGCGAGATGGCGATCATCTGCGCGGTCGGCGAGAACCTGCGCAGCGATCCGACATTGTTTGGCCGCGCGGTCACGGCGCTCGAGCGAATTCCGCTGCGGCTGGTGTCGCAGGCGGCGTCGCGTCGCAACATCACGTTCGTGCTGCGGAACTCGGACGTGCCGCACGCGATGACCAGGCTGCACGAGCAGTTTTTTCAGAAATCGTAGTAAAACAATCCATGCGAATCGTTCTCGTCGGTCACGGCAAAATGGGTCAGCTGGTCGGTCAGCTGGCGCCGCAGTACGGATGCGACGTCGCCGGCGTCATCGATCCGGCCTCGCCGCTCCACGGCGGCGGCGCGGACGATCCGCGGTGGACCGGCGTGGATGTCGCCATCGATTTCTCGACACCCGATGCGGTGGTCGGCAACGCAACGACGCTCGCCAGGCGCGGCATCAACCTGGTGGTCGGCACGACTGGCTGGGCGGCTCATCAGGAGGCATTGCGAGCCGTAGCGTCGGCCAGCAATGTCGGCGTGGTTGCCGCACCGAACTTTTCGACCGGGGTGGTCATTTTCGAGGCGATCGTCGCGCACGCATCGAAGCTGTTCGCGCCGCAGGCGGAGTTCGGCGCCTTTGTGCACGAAGCCCATCACGCCGCGAAAGTGGACGCACCCTCCGGGACGGCCCTCCTGCTGAAGCGGGCTATGGAGGACGCGGGTTACACGCGGCCCATCGCGGTTTCGTCAACCCGTGCCGGCTTCATACCCGGAACGCATACCATTGGCTTCGACGGTCCGGCCGAGACAATCACGCTGTCGCACGCCGCGCGCGATCGGACCGCGTTTGCCAGAGGCGCGCTGGCCGCGGCGCGCTGGGTCGAGGGAAAGCGTGGCTGGTTCACGATGCGGGATGTGCTGGGCCTCGGGTAGAGCAGGGCGAGTCGGTCGGATAGGCGGGTAGTCAGGCGGGTAGTCGGGCAGCGTGTCGCAGGGCTTCAGCCCTGCCGGAGAGCACTATGAGAACACCATTTTCTGGAGTCGGCACCGCGCTCGTGACGCCGTTCACGGCCAGCGGTCAACTCGACGAACCGGCGGTGCGCCGGCTCGGACGCCGGCAGATTGACGCCGGCATCCATTTTCTGTGTCCGTGCGGCACCACCGGTGAAAATCCGACGCTCACAGACCCGGAGCGGGTTCGCATCGTCGAAATCCTTGCCGACGAAGCCAAGGGCAGAGTACCGGTGCTGGCCGGCGCCGGCGGCTACGACACCAGGGAATTGATTCACCTCGGCAGTCAACTGGCGAAGGCCGGCGCATCGGGCTTCCTTTCGGTCACGCCGTACTACAACAAGCCGACGCAGGAAGGCCTCTACCAGCACTATCGCGCGTTCGCGGAGAGCACGGCGCTGCCGATCGTTGTCTACAACGTTCCCGGGCGGACCGGCGTCAACGTCGAGGTCGCCACGCTGGCCCGCCTCGCGCAAATCCCGAACATCATCGGCGTCAAGGAAGCGTCGGGCAACGTCGCGCAGATGTGCGAGGTTCGGCACGCGGTGCCAGACGACTTCCTGGTCCTGTCTGGAGACGATGCGCTGACGCTGCCGCTGA
>DASXGC010000398.1:0-10006 GCA_036489235.1 Vicinamibacterales bacterium | reverse complement strand
GCCTCGATCGGGTGGTCCACGAGCCGCTCCCCTGGCCAGGCAATCCGTCGAGGCCGATTGACGACACCGACCGCGGCAAGTACTTCTTCGAGGTCGTTGACGCCGCGAGCGGGACGGTCGTGTACTCGCGCGGGTTCAGCTCGATCTACGCCGAATGGGAGACCACCGCGGAAGCGTCCACAGCCGACCGTACCTTCTCGGAGTCGTTGCGCTTTCCCTTGCCGGAGCACCCGGTTCGGGTCGTCGTGAAGCGGCGGGATGCGAAGAACCAGTTTCGCGACGTCTGGACCGTGGCGGTCAATCCTGCAGATCCGTCGATCGTCCGTCACGCCGAAGCGCCGGATGCCGGCGCCGTGATCAAACTGCACGAGAGCGGCGACCCGGCGAAGAAGCTCGATCTGTTGATCCTCGGCGACGGATACACCGCGCGCGAGCGGGCCAAGTTCGAGCGCGATGCGCGGCGCCTCACAAAAACACTCCTGGAGACCTCGCCGTTCAAGGAGCGGCAGGACGACATCAATGTCTGGGGACTGGTGCCGCCGGCCGCGCAGTCAGGTGTGACCCGGCCGTCGCAGCAGATCTTTCGTCGATCGCCGGTCGGCGCAAGCTACGACATCTTTGGCTCCGAACGCTACGTCCTGACCTTCGAAAACAAGGCGTTTCGTGATGTCGCAGCCAATGCTCCGTACGACGTGGTCGAGATCCTCGTCAACAGCGCGACGTATGGCGGCGGCGGCATCTACGGGTTGTACAGCACCGTGGCCGCCGACAGCGTCTGGTCTTCGTACGTCTTCATTCACGAATTCGGGCATCACATCGCCGGCCTTGCCGACGAGTACTACACCTCGGACGTGGCGTACCTGCCGGCGGCGGATCGCGTCGAGCCATGGGAGCCGAACGTCACGGCCTTGCTCGATCCGTCGCGACTGAAATGGCGCGACCTCGTCACTCCGGCGACGCCGGTGCCGACGCCGTGGCCGAAAGCGGCGTTCGAGCTCAACTCGAAGGAAGTCCAGGAGAAGCGCCGCGCGATTCGTGCGGCAAACCGCCCCGAAGCGGAAATGGACGCACTGTTCCGGGACGAGGAGAAATACGAGACCGCGCTGCTGAATGAGGGCGAGCAGGCAGGCAAGGTCGGAGCGTTCGAGGGCGCAAACTACGAAGCACACGGCTACTACCGTCCGCAAGCCGATTGCATCATGTTTACGCGCGACAACGTGCCGTTCTGCGTGGTGTGCCGCCGGGCAATCGCCCAGATCCTCGACCTATACAGCCGGTGACCGGCGCTGGCATTGGCAGGGCCATCGAATGCGTCTCCTGCTTGACGTCGTGTCGGCGCATAAATCAGACTAGGCGCCCGAACGATCTTCTTTCAGGACCGAAAGGCGCATCATGCAGGACGATTTCGACAACGAGATGGGAATCCCGGACGACGAGCTGGCCGGCGAGTCGGCGATGGGCGAAAGCGAGGGGGCGTTGGGCCTGGAGCACGACGAAGACCTCGATCTCGTCGAGCCCGAGATGAGCGGTCGCGCGTCAGGTGGTGCCCCTCGGGCGCGCAAGTCGTCCGAAGGCAAGCCTGAACCGGCTGCAGCCAAGGCCAAACCGGCCGCGCCCGCGAAGAAGGCGGCTCCGGCCAGGAAAGCCGTGAAGAAGGCCGTGAAAGCCGCGAAGAAGGTAGGAAAAGCCGCGAAGAAGAGCGCGAAGAGCGCCAAGAAGGCGGGCAAGAAGGCTGCAAAGCCTGCCAGGAAGGCTGCCCGGAAGGTCGCGAAGAAAGCTGCCAGGAAGGCCGGCAAGAAGAGCAAGAAGGCCGGGAAGAGCGGTAAGAAGAAGCGCTGACGCTCGTCGCGCTTCCGCCCGACCGCGGCGCGGTCCGGGGCGCTTGTCGCCCCGACCGCTTCGTTCCCGCCAGTTCCGCCGCGGCTGCCGTCCATCATGACCAAGGGACCTGCACGTTCGAACGACGATCGCACCGGCCGGACGTTGCCTGTCCTTCCGACCGCCACGGTCCTCGGGCTGATCGCGGCGGTGCTCGCGGTCGGTCTGATCGCGTTTTTCACCTATCGTTCGCTGCAGAGCCGCGAAGAGGCGAATGCGCGCGTCGGCCACACGCTCGAGGTCCAGCGGTTGCTTCAGGCCGCGCTCTCGAGCGTGAAGGACGCCGAAACCGGCCAGCGCGGCTTCCTGCTGACAGGTGAGGAGCGGTATCTCGAGCCCTACACCACCGCCAAGACCGCTCTTCCGGCGGAGTTGTTGTCGTTGCGCGGTCTCACGTCCGACAACACCTCACAAAAGCAGCGGCTCGATACACTCGACGGGCTGGTCGCCGAAAAGATCGAGGAACTCAATCACACCGTCGAGTTGCAGCGCGCCGGAAGCGCCGAGGCCGCGCTCGCCGTCGTCCGTAACGATCGCGGCAAGTCAGCGATGGACCGCATTCGCACGCTGGTGGGTGACATGGAGGCCGAGGAGAGCAGCCTGCTGGCCACGCGTCAACAGCAATGGCGCGATGCGGTCGACTTGTCGTCGCGGGTGACCTGGAGCGGATCGATCATCCTCATCACGCTGATTGCGATAGCGGCCGTGATCATGTCCCGCGACTATCGCAGTCACGAGACGCGCGCCTGGATCCGCACTGGCCAGATGCGGGTCAGCGAGAAGGTGCAGGGCGACCAGCGGCTCGACCGGCTTGGGGAGAACGCGCTCAGCGTGATCGCGGATTACCTCGATGCGCAGGTCGGCGCCGTCTACATGGCCGAAGGAGACGGCTTCCGCCGTTTCGCCGGCTATGCGCTGGCGCCGGGGTCCGATGACGAACGGCTGCGCGCGGGCGAGGGCTTGCTGGGTCAGGCCGTGAGGGAAAACCGCGTCATCCACGTGACCGACGTCCCGGACGGCTATCTCCCGGTCGCGTCGGCGCTCGGCCGCGGCACGCCGGCGTCGCTCGTCGTCGCACCCGCCAGCGTCGATGGCGTCGTCCACGCGGTGGTTGAACTGGGTTTCTTCCGCCGGATCGAAGCGCCCGATCTCGAGCTGCTCGCGCGCGTGTGCGAGTCGCTGGCAGTCGCGGTTCGGGCTTCGAAGGATCGGACGCGCCTCGAGGAGTTGCTCCAGGAAACACAACAACAGGCCGAAGAACTGCAGGCGCAGCAGGAGGAATTGCGCGTCAACAACGAGGAACTCGAAGAGCAGAGCCGCGCGCTGCGTGAGTCCCAGGCACGCCTCGAGAGCCAGCAGGCCGAGGTCGAGCAAATCAACACACAGCTCGAAGAGCAGGCGGAAATCCTCGAGCAGCAGAAGGACGAGCTCTCCCGGGGACAGGTGGTGCTCGCCGACCGGGCCGCCGAGCTCGAGCGATCGAATCAGTACAAGAGCGAGTTCCTCGCCAACATGAGCCACGAGCTGCGGACGCCACTCAACTCGTCGCTGATTCTCTCCAAGCTCCTCGCCGACAACAAGGACGGGAACCTGACGGCCGAGCAGGTCAGGTTCGCTCAGACAATCTCGTCGGCCGGCAACGACTTGCTGGCGCTGATCAACGACATTCTGGACCTGTCGAAAATCGAGGCGGGCAAGATCGAGATCTCGGCGGAGGTGGTGCCGCTCCGGCGACTGCTCGATGGTCTGGTCAAGACGTTTCAGGCGAGCGCCGACGAGAAGGGCCTCGGATTGTCCCTGGTCGTCGATTCGACCGCGCCGCCGTCGATCGACACCGATCCGCAGCGGCTGGGACAGATTCTGAAAAATCTGCTGTCCAACGCCTTGAAGTTCACGGAAAAGGGCCAGGTCTCGCTACGAGTCGTCTCGGATACGCCCGAATCGGTTTCTTTTGCGGTTCGCGACACCGGCATCGGCATTCCGCCGCACCAGCAGTCGGTCATCTTCGAGGCTTTCCGCCAGGCTGACGGCGGCATGCACCGCAAGTATGGCGGCACCGGTCTCGGGCTTTCGATCTCGCGCGACCTCGCGCGCCTACTGGGAGGTGAGATCGAGGTGCGCAGCGACGCCGGAGAGGGCAGCGAATTCACGCTGGTGCTTCCGCGGCATTACACGCCGAACACCGAGGCCGCGCATCGATTGGAGCCTGTCGCGCGTGACCCGCGCACACCGGCGTCCCCGGCGCCGCCCCGCGTCCAGCCGCCCGCCCGTCAGACTGGCACTCTCGCATCGATCGCGATCGAAGACGATCGCGATCGCCTGACGTCGGACAATCGCCTCCTCCTCGTCATCGAAGACGATGAGCGGTTTGCCGCGATCCTGCGGGACCTGGCGCACGAACGCGGGCTGCAGTGCGTGCTGACGCACTCGGCCAACGATGGGTTGGCCGCGGCTTTCAGCTATCGCCCGAGCGCCATCCTGCTCGACATCAATTTGCCGGACCATTCGGGACTCGGGGTTCTCGATCAGCTCAAGCACAACGCCCAGACGCGTCACATCCCGGTTCACGTCCTGTCGGTTGCCGATTACACACGGGAAGCGCTGGAACTCGGGGCGATTGGCTACGCGCTCAAGCCGGTCAAGCGCGAGCAGCTGATCGACGCGTTCAGGCAGCTCGAAGCCAAGGCGTCGCAAAGCGTCCGGCGCGTGCTGATCGTCGAGGACGACCAGCAGCAGCGAGACAGCATCCGCGCCCTGCTCGAGAGCGCCGACGTGCAGATTCTCGACGCCCGGAACGGCACCGAGGCGCTCGATCAGCTGAAGGCGTCCACCTTCGACTGCATGGTGATGGATCTGAACCTGCCCGATCTGAGCGGCTACGAGCTGCTCGAACGGATGGCGGCATCAGACGAGGCGTCGTTCCCGCCCGTGATCGTCTACACCGGCCGTTCGCTGAACCGTGACGAGGAACAGCGTCTGCGGCGTTTTTCGAAGTCGATCATCATCAAGGACGCACGCTCGCCGGAGCGGCTGCTGGACGAAGTGACCCTGTTTCTTCATCAGGTGGAGGACAGGATGCCGCCCGAACGCCAGCGCATGCTCAAAGCGGTCCGCGATCGCGAGGCCGCCCTCGAAGGCCGCCGCATCCTCGTCGTCGAAGACGATGTGCGGAATGTCTTTGCGCTGTCGAGCGTGCTCGAACCCAAAGGTGCGGTTGTGGCGATCGCGCGCAACGGGCGGGAAGCGATCGACGCGCTGACCCGCAGCCGCGACCGTTCCGAGAAGCCGATCGACCTCGTACTGATGGACATCATGATGCCGGAGATGGACGGCCTGACCGCGATGCGCGAGATTCGCAGGCGGCCCGAGTGGAAGAAGCTGCCGATCATCGCCTTGACCGCGAAGGCGATGCGGGACGATCAGGAGAAGTGTCTCGCCGCCGGCGCCAACGACTACATCGCCAAGCCGCTCGACGTGGAGAAGCTGCTGTCGTTGATCCGTGTCTGGATGCCCAAGTAACCGGTGACGTGTGTCCGGCACTGACTTCGACATCGAGCTGCAGCTGCTCGTCGACGCGATCTACCTGAAATACCACTACGATTTTCGCGCCTACGCGGGCGCATCGTTGAAGCGCCGCCTGAGGATCGCGATGGAGCGTTTTCAGTGCGCGACGCTGTCGCAGCTGCAGGATCGGGTGCTGCACGAGCCGGACGTGTTTGCGGCGCTGCTTGATTTTCTCACCGTGCAGGTCAGCGAGATGTTCCGCGACCCGGAATACTTTCGGGCGATGCGCGAACAGGTGGTGCCGCTGCTGCGAACGTATCCGTCGCTGAAGGTCTGGGTGGCTGGCTGCAGCACCGGCGAAGAGGCATATTCGTTCGCCATCCTGCTGCGCGAAGAAGGATTGCTGGCCCGCACCTTGATCTATGCGACCGATATCAACGCCCACGCACTGGAGAAGGCGGAAGCCGGTGTCTACGATCTGGAACGGATCGCGGGATTCACGGAGAGTCATCGCAAGTCCGGTGCGCGCACGTCCCTGTCGGACTTTTACACGGCCGCGTATGGCCGCGCGGTCTTCGACAGATCACTGAACCAGCACATCGTCTACTCGGATCACAGCCTCGCGACCGACAGCGTGTTCGCCGAGGTGCAGCTGGTCTCGTGCCGGAACGTGCTGATTTACTTCAACCGTCAACTGCAGGGCCGGGTCGTCGGCCTGTTTCGGGACGCCCTGTGTCGTAAGGGGTTTCTTGGCATCGGCGCCAGGGAGTCGCTGCGCTTTTCGCCGTATGCTGACGCGTTCGTGGATTTCGCGAGGGAGGATCGCATCTTCCAGAAGCTTGACCAACAGTGATGCCGCTCGAGTCGCTGGCCGGCCGGGTTGACGCGATCGCGATCGGTACCTCCGCCGGCGGCGTCGAGGCGCTGTCGGTCATCCTCCCGGCGCTGCCTGCCGGCAGCCGCGTGCCGGTGTTCGTGGTGCTCCATCTTCCGCGCGAGCGGCCGAGCCTGCTGGTGTCCATCTTCGCCGGCAAATGCGAAGTGCCGCTGCGCGAGGCTGAGGACAAAGAGCCGATCGAACCGGGAACGGTGTATTTCGCACCGCCCGACTACCATATGCTGGTCGACAACGGCCCCGCGATCGCCCTGTCCACCGACGAGCCGGTCTACTACTCGCGGCCGAGCATCGATGTTTTGTTTGAATCCGCGTCGGATCAATACCGGGATCGCCTGCTCGGCATCATTTTGACCGGCGCCAACGAAGACGGTGCGGCCGGGTTGGCCGCGGTCGCGCGCAACGGCGGGATGGCTATTGTTCAGGCGCCGGAATCGGCGCAGGCCCCGCTGATGATACAGTCGGCGTTGAGCCGAACACGCTCGGCGCTGGCATTGTCGCTGGAACAAATCGCCGGTCTTTTCCGCACCCTGGATTCGTGATGAAAAATGATCCGATCTCCGCGAGATCGGTGGTGAAGTGTCTGCTCGTGGACGATCGCGACGACAACCTCGTTGCGCTCGCTGCGTTGCTGCGTTGGGACGATGTCGAGGTGCTGACAGCACGATCGGGTGCCGAGGCGCTCGAGCTGCTGCTGGGTCACGATGTGGCGCTGGCATTTCTCGACGTGCAGATGCCCGACATGGACGGCTTCGAGCTGGCTGAACTCATGCGCGGCAGCGAGCGCGCGCGTCACGTCCCGATCATTTTCGTCACCGCCGGTTCCCGGGATCAGCATCGGCTGTTTCAGGGCTACGAGCTCGGCGCGGTCGATTTCCTCTACAAGCCGATCGAACCGCGCATCTTGAAGAACAAGGCGGACGTGTTCTTTCAGCTCTATCGTCAGAAGCAGCAGCTGCTCGCCGAACTCGATCGCCGCACCGAAACGCTGCGCCTCAATGAGATGTTCGCCGCGGTGCTCGGACACGACCTGCGCAATCCGCTCAGCGCGATACTCACGGCGGCGCAGCTGCTGGAGCTTCGCTCCACCGACGAGGACGTGACCCGAATCGCCGGGCGGTTGCTTTCGAGCGGCCGCCGCATGAGCCGCCTGATCGAGGACATGCTCGACTTGTCACGCGCGCGCCTGGCCGGCGGTATCCCGATCAAGCGCGAGGCGACCGACCTCGGATCGCTGATCGCGAGGACCGTGCAGGAACATCAGTCGGCCTTTCCGGACCGCACCATCGAGGTGACGTCCACCGGCAGCCTCGACGGCGAATGGGACGGCGATCGGCTGGCGCAGCTGGCCTCGAATCTGATCGGCAACGCGCTGCAATACGGCGCCAGTGGCGAGCAGGTGCGAGTGCGGCTGGATGGAACGCACGAGGGCACGGTGACCCTGACCGTCAACAACGCCGGCCGGATTTCGCCCGACGTGTTGCCGTATATTTTCGACCCGTTCCACCGCGGCGGCACTCAGGCTGGGCGGACAGACGGCCTCGGGCTCGGCCTGTACATCGCACAGCAGATTGCCCACGCGCACCAGGGAACCATCGAAGTGGATTCGACGAGTGAATCCCACACCACCTTTGGCGTCACGATTCCACGCCGGGTTGCGGAAGCCGCAAAGCTGTAGACTCCCGGGGTGAGCACGCCAGGCACGTCGGGATGACCGTTCAGGAATATCTCGAGCGCTGGAGCCTGACTGGAGCGATCACCCCAGCCCAATTTCAGGAGCTCTCGGCGCTTGATCGCGGCGATCGATTTTCGCTGTTCGCCGAGCTGAACATCCTGCTCTACCTCGGTGTCGTCGCCCTGGCGGCCGGGGTCGGCCTGACCATTCGCGCCTACTCCAGGGGGTTGGGCGATGTCGCCATCCTCGTCGCGCTGACGCTGGTCGTGACCGGCTGCCTGTCCTTCTGTTTCTCCCGCGCGCACGCCTATTCCAACGGCAAGGTCGAGAATCAGGGCTTCGCGTTCGACTACGTGCTGTATCTGGGCTGCCTGATCTTCGCCGCCGAACTCGGCTTCGTCGAGTTTCGTTTTCGTCTGCTCGGAGAGCGGTGGCACGACTACCTGCTCGCTTCGTCGGTGGCGTACTTCGCGCTCGCGTACCGATTCGACAACCGTTTCGTGCTGTCGTTGGCGTTGTCGACGCTGGCGGGGTTCTTCGGTCTCCAGTTGTCGTATTTCTCTTTCGGCGACAGCGCACTTCGCGTGTGCGCGCTCGCGTACGGCGTGACCGTCGCGGCCGCCGGGGTGACGCTGCATCGTCAGGACATCAAGAAGCATTTTCTCGAGGCTTACCTTCACGTTGCGGCCAATGTCTTGTTCGTCGCGCTGTTGTCCGGGACGTTCGAGCGTGGCTGGTGGCTGTATCTGCTCGCGTTGGTCGCGTGTGCTGCCGCTGCGGTCGTCTCCGGAATCCGCTTCAGGCGCTTCGTGTTCGTGGCCTACGGTGTGTTGTACGGATATGTCGGCATCACGCCGCGCCTGCTCGAGGGACTCGGGGTCCGCGACTTCGAAGGCGTGCTCGCTTACCTGGTGGTGACCGGCACCATGGTGATCGCGGGACTGGTGGTGGTGGCGCGTCAGTTCGGACGCGAAGAATGACGCGATATACCGCGGATGAAGAAGGCCGGATTCGGATGCAGGCGCGGGTCCGCGAGTGGACGCGGTCCGGACTGCTCGATCCGTCTCAAGCGGCGACGCTCGGCGGCGAGCTTCGGGTCGATGCGCGGCGCACCAATATCTTTCTGCGCGTGGTGCTGGCGCTCTTCACATGGCTGATTGTCGCGGCATCGATTGCGCTGGTCATGATGACCAATCGCGTCGAGACGGACACGCCGTTGGCGATGGTCACGGGGATTTCGGCGTTGGCGTGCGTGGCGCTGGCGGAGTTCGCCATCGGTCAGTTCCGCTTGTATCGATTCGGTGTCGAGGAGGCGCTGGCGGTTGCGGCGGCGGTGCTTGCCGGCGTCAGCGCCAGTTTCTTTCCTGCGAACCCGTTTGAGGTCCCCAGGATCGTGGTAGGTCTGGCGGTGGGTGTCGCCTGCGGCGCCGCGGTGTACCTTCGCTTCGGGTACGTCTACGCGGCGCTCGGCGCGCTGGCGGCGGCCGTTGCGATTCCGTTTCAACTGGACCTGCGAGTGTCGGCGCAGCACGCGATTGCGGCAGTTCTGCTTCTCGCCGCGTTCGTCCTCGCTCGATCAAAACGCCTGCACTACCGCGACGACTATCCCGGCGACGATTACGGCGTGATTCAGGCGGCCGCGTGGGCCGGTTTGTACGCGGCGCTGAACGTCCGCCTCACCGCCGATCTGTTCGACGGCAGGTTTTACTGGTTCACGTATGCGGCGACCTGGCTGCTGCCGGTCGTCGGCCTGTATCTCAGCCTGCGCTCCAGGGATCGCCCGCTGCTTGATGTCAGTCTGGTGATGGCGCTGCTGACGCTGATCACGAACAAGCCGTATCTCGGTCGCGAGCATCGCGAGTGGGATCCGATTCTGCTCGGCGTGCTGCTGGTTGGCGTCGCGCTCGCGGTCCGGCGGTGGCTCGGGACCGGCGCGGACGGTCAGCGCGGCGGCTTCACCTCGTCGCGCGTGTTGCACAAGGACGGCGCGCTCCTGAACGTCGTCAGCACCGCCGCGGTCGTGTATCAACCAGGCTCATCGTCGCCGCCGAAAC
>DASXGC010000385.1:0-10334 GCA_036489235.1 Vicinamibacterales bacterium | reverse complement strand
CCTTCGAGGGCCGCCCGCAGCTGCGGGTAGCGCAGCAGCGTCGCTGCCCGGGCGACGACCGCGGCGTCATACGGCGGAAAGTAATGGCGGGTGTCCTCCAGCTGAAACAGGTCGAGGCCCTTGATCAGGCCGGCGGTGGCGTCGCCGGCGATCAGATCCACCTGACGCTCGGCCAGCGCACGGTAACTGAGCGTGAGGTCCATAACCCGGGGGGCTTCGGGGAACCGCAGCGCGTAGGCCTTCGCGAGTCCAGCGTAGCCGTCCGGCCGCTCGGCAAACTCGTAACCGAAGCCGGCGCGCCAGTGCGCCGACAGCGGCACCACATCGTCAATGGTGCGCAGGTGGCTCGCGCGGGCGTCGCTGCCCCGCACCAGAATCGCGAACGTGTTGTTGAAACCGAGCGGCGGCAACAAGGTGCGCCCGCTTTTCGCGTAGAGCGCACGAACCTCGTCGAACACCGTGCTTGGGTCGGTGTCGATCGGCTGGTGAAAGACGGCCGTCAACGCGGTGCCGGTGTATTCGACATAGGCGTCGATGTCGCCGGTCAACACGGCACGATCGCAGATCAGCGTGCCACCAAGGTTCAGGCGACGATCCACGCGCAGGCCGGTGTCGCGTTCGATCGTCTGCGCCAGCAGCTCACCGAGCACGAGCTGTTCGGTGAAATTCTTCGAGCCGATCACGATCGCACTGCTGCCTCGACGTGCCGCCATCGCACTCGAAAGCAGCAGTGCCGCGACAACAACAGCCGCCGCGCTTGCCACGGCACGACGCGAAGCCGATCGGCGGCGGGTCGAGAGCTGTTTCTCGAGCCACAGCAGCGCGTTGTCTACGGCCAGCGCAAGCAGCGCCGCCGGGATCGCGCCGGCGAGGATCACGGTGGTGTCGACCATCGACAGCCCGCGGTAGATGTACTCGCCGAGTCCTCCGGCGCCGATCGCTGCCGCAATCGTCGCCGAACCGACACCAACCACCGCAGCCACGCGGACGCCTGCGACAATCGACGGTAACGCAAGCGGCAGTTCGACCTGTCGCAGCAGTTCGCCCGGCGTCATCCCCATCGCGACGCCGGCCTCGCGAATCGAGGGATCGATGCCGCGAAGCCCGGTGATCGTGGTCCGAACGATCGGCAACACGCCGTACAGCGTCAACACGACCAGCGCGGCGCGCGCGCCAACACCACCGATGAACGGCACCGGCAACAGGAACCCGAACATCGCGAGGCTCGGAATAGTCTGGACGATGCTCGCCAGAGCCATCAGCGGCGCGGCCAGCCGGGGTCGGCGCGACGAGAACACGCCAAGCGGAACCCCGATGGCGACTGCCACCAGCGTCGAGATCGCAACCAGAACGACATGCTGGCCAAGCAGCGTCGCGAGTTCAGCGCGGTGTGCGATCCAGAACGCGAACAGCCGGCTCATTGTCGTGGGACGACAGGCACCGCGTCGAGCAGCTGACGCACGAACGGTTCCTTCGATGCGGCGACTACCTCCGGCCGATCCAGCGCCACCAGCCGTCCCTCGTCGATGACGCCGACGCGGTCACCGAGCACAAATGCCTCGCCCATGTCGTGGGTGACGACAATGACGGTCTTGCGGAGGCGCTGCTGGATTTGCCGGAACTGACGCCGGAGCTCGGCTCGGGTCAGCGGGTCGAGCGCACCGAACGGCTCGTCCATCAGCAGAATCGGCGGATCGATACCGAGTGCGCGCGCGACACCCACGCGTTGTCGCTGCCCTCCCGACAACTCGTCCGGCCAGCGCGAGCGAAACTCCTGAGGGGCAAGCCCGACCAGGTCGAGCAGCTCGGTGACGCGGGCGTCGATCCGATCGGCGCTCCACCCCTCGAGGCGCGGGACGATGCCGACGTTGTCCGCCACGGTCATGTGCGGGAACAACCCGACGTCCTGCAGGACGTACCCAATGCGGCGTCGCAGCCGGATTGGCTCCCACTGCCGCGTGTCGCGACCTTCGACCAGTACCGCACCCGTATCGGGCTCCAGCAGGCGGTTCACCAGCTTCACCAGTGTGGTCTTGCCGGCGCCGCTACGCCCGACCAACGCCAGGACATCGCCCGAGGCCACGCGCAGATCGAAATGATCCAGCACGCGCGGTCTGCCGGGCCGGGCGAACGATGCGTCTCGAAATTCGATCGCCGCCTCGATCATGGGCCAGCCTCAGAAGCGCGCGTAGAGGGATGCTGCAAACGCCGGAGACACCGAGTGGCCGTCGTCGAATGCGACGCCTTTGGTACGAAACACCGCGCGGACGTCCGTGCGCACGCCGATCCCTTTGACGCCGGAGCTGCCGTGCGAGAACAGGTACTCGACGCCGCCGCCGAGTTGATAGAGCTGCCCGGACTCAGCCAACGTGTCGCCTTCGTGCAGCTGACGAAGGTAGCCTCCGCCGCCGGTGACGAACGGCGTCAATTTCGATCCCTGCCGAATCGACGGCAGCCGCCAGAGCACGCCGCCGACAATCGAGAATTGCTGAACCTTCTCCGTGGCGGTGATTGGCGCGGCGCCTTCGAAATCGCCGCTGATCTGCGTGCGAATCTGCGGCGTGGCGTATGTCCCGGACGCCTCTGCTTCGAGCGAACGCCAGACCCTGACGCCGACTCGCGCTTCGAATCCCACCCGGCTTGTCAACTCGCTCGAGGTTTGGAACAGCACCAGGTCGCCGCCGCTGCCCGTGGTCTCGGTTGCGTCACTCGATCCCAGCGACTGGCTGCCAGTCCAGATCAGGCCAAAGCCAACCCCGACGCGTCCCGGCGCCGGCTGTGACGATTGTGCTTTCACTGGCGCGGCGGACAGACAGACGATCGCCACCGCGACCCACACGACTCTGCGGGCCGCCGTCATTTGTTCTGAACCGTCACCAGCACCTGCCCGCTGTCCCCGCCTCGCGGCACCACGACCAGCACGCCGTCGAACGTCACCTGAAAGTCCACGTTCACGGGGTTGACGGACTGATCGAAAAAGCTGTCTACATCGGCATCGTCCAGCGGCTCCACTCTGATCACGTGAGGTCCCGGCGAGAGCCCACCGATCGAGAACTGGCCCTGGTCGGTCAGCGAGAATCCTCCGACCATGGTTTTGGTCCTCAGATCGAACGCGACGACATGCGCGCCGAAGAACGGGTGGCCGTTCTGGAACACGCGGCCTGACAGACTGCCTTCCGCAGTAGCGTAGTCGCCGTCCGGATAGAGATCGGAGATGCCGGCGATGTCGTCGGCTTTCAGAGTGCGGCTGACGATGCTGCCTGGCGCGTAGGCGATCGGAAACATCACCGCCTCGGCCGCGATCACCGCGCGGCCGCCGCTTGCGCTCAACGAGGTCTCACCGAGCGCCGAGTGGCCCAGTCCGCTGAAGTGGCCGATTTCGTGAAGCGCGACGCTCTCGAGATCGAACTTGCCGGGTTCGCCGCTCGCGGCGACCGACCACGGGTAGGACGCATTGAAAAAAATGTCCGACTCGATCAGTTCGCCCGTGGCATCGTCCACGACAAACGAGGTGGAAGCGAGGACACCGTCGAGGTCAGGGTAGTTCTCAAACCCGATCGTCGACTTGCCATCGTCGTCACCGGGCTGCGCCGAGGTCAGTCCGCCGAACTGATAGGCGATGGACGAGGTCGGGACGGCTTGCCAGGTGGAGAAGGCTCGCGCGACGGCCGCCTGCAGATCGGGCGAGGTCACGCCAGGAACACTGGAATCGAAGATGAAGTACTGGACCGGTCCCGGTTTCCACTTCAGGGTCACCCGCTGGTCGCCGACGGTGACGCCGAACTTGAGATACGCCTGCGCCGGCTGGGGCGGCGCGCAGATCAGCAAGATCAGCACCGATACGATCGCACGTCGGTTCATCGCTGACTCCCCACGAGCGAGCGCACGCGCTGCTCGAAGTCGTCGAGCGTCAGCGGCCGTCTCGACGGATCGCCGCGAATAATCGGGACGGTGCCGGCGGCCGGACGCAGGTCCGTTGGCGGCGTCACCAGCCAACTGGTGTTGTCGGTCGAGCGAACCATCCGGAACACGCCCTGGCTGAAGCCGACGACAAACGGCACGCTCGGACCGCGGGCGCCAAGAAACACCACGACATGCTGATCGACGGCGAACGAAGGTGCGCCGACAACGATGCTGCGATAACGGCCGAGCACGCCGCCAGGCACCCGGAACTGGACGGTTTCGCCGAGAGCACCCTTCAGATAGCTCTCGGCCTCCAGCGTCACGATTGTCTCTATGGTCCGATGATCCGCGGTCCATCTCGCATCAACGGACGCCACCCGGCCACGGACGATGGCCAAGGCATCGTGAGAGAGACCAGTCAAATCGGTCGGGATTAGGACGGTTGCTCCAGCGTGAATTACTGACGCCGTCAGCAGGCAGCAGACCAGCAGGGTTCGCATGCTGTCAGTTTGACACGAGTCCGATCGACTGTCGCGGCGGCCTGCCGACAACAATGCGGCTACGCCCGCTGGTTGCGCGACGTGGCGACGCGCAGAACCGCTTCCGCGGCGCGCCTGCTGGCTCCGGATCCACCGAGTCGCTCACGCACTCGGGCCAGTCCCTGACGAATATGGGCGGATCGCTGACGGTCGGTCAGGATCGAGATCGCTTCGTGCGCAACCGCCTCGGGCGTAAACGCGTCCTGCACCAGTTCGGGCGCGATCTTCTCGCCGGCGATGAGGTTCACCATGCCGATGGTGTCGAGCTTGACCAGCTGGCGGGCCAGACGATAGGTCAGCGCCGAGAGCCGATAGACGATCACCATCGGTGTGTCGTGCAGCGCACCCTGTACAGTCGCGGTCCCCGATGCCATCAGCGCAACGTCGGAGGCCGCGAGGATGTTGTCGGTATTGCCTTCGACCAGGCGGAACGGCGCCGATGCCTGCGCCCTATGGACCGCCTCGAATAGATCATCGGAGAGTTGAGGCGCGCGCGCGATCACGCACTGTATAGCCGGCACCTCGCGCTGGATCCGCACGACCGCCTCGACCAGATCGGTCAGGATCCGGGACACCTCTCCTGGACGGCTGCCAGGAAGCAGCGCAACCGTGGGTGCGGACGGCGACAGACCCAGGCTCGCGAGAAATGGCTCGCGGACCGAGGTTGGTGCAACCAGATCGACCAGCGGATGGCCGACGAATTCGACCGGCACGCCGGCCTGCTCGTAGAGCTCCTGCTCGAATGGAAAGATCACCAGCATCCGATCGGCGATGCGCCGAATCGTGGCAATCCGGCCCGCCCGAGATGCCCAGACCTGCGGGCTGATGTAATAGATCACCGGTACGCCGAGTTCCTTGATGGCCGGCGCGAGACGCAGGTTGAAGCCGGAGAAGTCGATCAGAACGAGCGCATCCGGCCGCTCCGCGCGGGCAGCCGCGACCAGACGCCTGCGCGCTTCGAGCAGACGCGGCAGTTTGGGAATCCACTCGATGAAGCCTGAGACGGCGATGCTGCGGTAGTCGTCGATGAGGCGGCCACCGGCGGCGGCGAACTGCGGGCCACCGAGACCGGCAACCTGGACGGATGGTTCGATCTCGCGAAGTGCGCGCGTGAGCGCCCCGGCGTACAAGTCGCCGGAGGCTTCGCCGCACGAGAGCAGGAGGCGGAGGCTCAAGAAGCGGGACGCAGAAACAGCGCTTGATCGATGTTCGGGTTGACCTTCACATCGGACACGAGCCGATCGACGATCTGCATCCCGATCCGCCGCGTCGCCTTGAATGCGATCTGATAACCGTTCACCAACCGGTAGTCGGAGAAGCGCTCCTCCACCGATGGACGCCCTGGTGCATCGTCCACGTAGGTTTCCTTGGTGATCAGCGACGACTCTGGGTCGATGTAGATCAGGATCGGATTGAGGTCGGGGGCGGTCAGCTCGAGGACGTGATCGACGTGGGGGGCGCTGCTGCCCGCGACGTTGCTGCTGACATCAGGCAGCAGACGCGCCGTCACCGCGCCGTCCTTCGCGGCGAGCAGGAGCGATACCACGTCGCGGCGCATGCCGAGGCGGGCCTGGCTCGCAACCACCGACGGCTGGGCGTGGACGCCCTGCTCGTTTTTCACCCACGCTTCCTTGCCGTCGTATCCGAGGATGTTCAGACCGCCCGGGATCACCGTTTCGATCCGCAGCCGATCCGGATACTGGATGTAGGTCGTGACCGTGAATTTCGGAGCACCGGGATCGCTCGGCGAGCTCAAGGTCTGTTTGGCGATGATCGTGTGAAGGCCGCGCAACGCCGCGAGTCCGCCCTTCGCGGCGATCGCACGATCGAGCAGCGCCACCGCCTTTTGCGCGTCTTCGGGCTTCGGAACCGCGGGTGGCCGGGTCGCGGCCGGCGTCTGCCGGTACCGGAGAGCGGTCCGCTGCATCACTGCGGCTGGCGGTACCGCGAGGCGCGCCGCAGCGCGGCCGACGCGCTTGAAGTTCGCCGCCATCAAATCGAGGTCGCCGAGCTCGACCGTCTCAAATGTCGCAAAGCCGACGCCGCGCAGCTGCGGCGTGAATGCCGCTGCGTTGCCGACGAGCACGACCGACAGTCGATCCGGCCGCAGCAGCGTCTTGGCGACGCGCTGGACGTCGTCCACGGTGACCGCGTTGACACGCTCGCGGAAATTCTGCAGCTGCTCGAGCGGCAAGCCATAGAACAGCGCATTCACGACCTGCATCGCGATCGCACCTGGCGTTTCGATGGTCAGCGGAAAACTACCGGTCAGATAGGCCTTCGCCGACGACAGCTCGCCCTCGCCCACCCGCTCCCGCTGCAACCGCCAGAACTCGTCGACGATCAATCGGAGAACCTCGCCGGTCGCTTCGGATCGCGTGTTGGTTTCGGCTTCGAAGTCGCCGGCCTCCTTCAGCGTATCCATGTTGGCCTGCGCGCCGTAGGTCAGGCCGCGCTCGGTGCGCAGCACCTGATGCAGCCGATTGCTGCCCTCGCCGCCGAGAATCCTGATCGCGAGGTTCACCGCCATGTAATCGGGGTGGGTTCGCGGGATGCCGATATGACCGACCCGGATTTCGGTCTGAACGGCGTCGGGCTTGTTGACCACGACCACGCGCCGGATCGGTTCCGGCGGCGCGATGAACTTGTCCGGCACCAGGTCGCGCTTTTCCCAGTCGCCGAAGATCTTCTTCGCCGCGGCAAAGCTTTCTTCTGCAGTCACGTCGCCGACAATCGCGAGGATGGCGTTGTTGGGAATGAAGTACCGGGAGTGAAACGCTACGAGGTCGGCGCGTGTGAGCCTGGCAAGGGACTCGGGCGTGCCGGTGTCCGGCATCCCATACGGATGGAAGCCATACACCAGGCGATCGAAAACCGAGTTGGCGATGTACTCCGGATCCTCGAGGCTGACGGTCAATCCCGACAGCGTCTGCTGGCGCTGGCGATCGATTTCATCAGGCGCGAACCCGGGGTGCCGCGCCATGTCCGACAGCATCCGCATGCCTTTCTCGAAGCTGTCCTTCATGACGATCATCTGGACGAACGTGAGATCGCTGCCGGCGCCCGCCCCCATCACCCCGCCGATGAAGTCGACATCGTCGTTCATCTCCTGGGCGGAGCGGGAAGTCGTGCCCTGATCCAGCAGCGAGGCCGCCAGGTGGGCAATGCCCATCTGATCCTTGGGATCGTTGGCGGTGCCGACCCGTACCAGCAGGCGCATGCTGACTGACGGCTGCTCGTGGTGCATGACGACCACGACCTGGAGACCGTTGGGCAGCGTCTGGATCTCGTACGGCGGAAACTTGATGTCGCGCGCAGCCAGCGGCTGCGGCGGGCGCTCGGTCGGCCAGACGCGCCCCGCCGTCTGGGCCTGTGCGAGACCCGAGAAACACAGCACCATCAGGCCGGCCGCGGCGATCGCCCGTGTCGCGTTCACTGCAGGCCTTCTTTCCCCGACGGCATCAACGTCAGCACGAGGCGATTCTCCGGCCGGAAGTACGTCTTCGCGACACGCTGAACGTCGGCAGCGGTGATCCCCTGAAAAATTTCGAACTCGCCGTCCGCCGTCTTGATGTCGTTGTGAATGACGATGGCGTGGGTCAACTGGCCGGCTTTCTGCTGGTCCGACTCGCGGCCCATGATGTAGTCGCGGGCGAACTGGTTCTTCGTTCGCTGCAGCTCGTGATCGGTAATCGGCTCGGTCTTCAGGCGATCGAACTCGGCGATCAGTCCGTCGATGGCTTCAGCCGTCGTGTGTCCCGGCTGCACGATCGCCACAGCGTAGAAGAGGTTGGGGTCCTCAATCAGGTTGGCGCTGCCAAAGGCAGCGACGGCAATCTGTTTTTCGTACACGAGCTTCTTGTAGATGCGTGAGGTCTGCCCGTCCGAGAGCACCTTGCCGACAATGTGCAGCGGATACGAGTCCGGGTTGCCGTCCCGGGTGATGTGATACGCCACCACCACGGCCGGTAGCGGCCACGGCTCCTGCAGCGTGACCCGCTTCTCCTGCGTCTGGGCCGGTTCCTGCGGAATTTCGCGTGGCACGGCGCGCTCGGCCTTCGGCACACGGCCGAGATACTGGTTGACCAGTTGCACGGCCTGCGCGGAATCGAAGTCGCCGACGATCGCCAGCGTCGCGTTGCCCGGCACGTAAAACAGGTGGTAGAAGTCCAGCACGTCTTCGACCGACGCCGCTTCGAGGTCCGCCATGCTGCCGATCGTCGCGTGCTTGTACGGATGCACGTTGAAGGCCTGGTCGTAGATGATCTCGTTGAGGCGTCCGTAGGGCTGGTTGTCGATGCGCATCCGGCGCTCTTCCTTCACCACCTCGCGTTCGTTGGTGAAGGTGTCCTTGTCGACCCGCAACGTCGCCATCCGATCGGCTTCGAGCCACAGCGCCAGCGGCAGGTACTGCGCCGGCAACGTCTCCCAGAACACCGTCTCGTCATCGGTCGTGTAGGCGTTGCTCTGTCCGCCGACCGACGCGATCATCGATGTATGCGCCTCGGCCTGGACGTTTTTCGAGCCCTTGAACATCAAGTGCTCGAACAGGTGCGCAAAGCCGGTGCGGCCAGGTTTTTCGTTCTTGGATCCGACGTGATAGACCAGCGACACGTGGACGATCGGGGTCGAATGATCTTCAGAAAGCACGACCGTCAGGCCGTTTGGAAGCGTCGTGATTTGATATTGCAGCTTGGGTGGACGGGACGCCGCCAACGAGGTCCACGACGAGGCGTACGCGACGCCGGCGACGAGGCCCGCCGCGGCCAGCGAACGGAGCAGCCTGACCATATCCCGATTATCTACCGAGTGGGTGGCACCCTGCTGAGTTTCTCCTCGAGCTCGGCGATGCGGTGCTCGAGCTCTTCGATGCGCCGCTTCATGGTCGGCAGGTGGCGGAAAGCCACCGCCGCCTTCTTCCATTCGGGGTGCTCGATCGCTGGGTGGCCCGTCACGAACCCGCCGGCTTCGACCGATTGGAGAACCGCGCTCTTCGCGCCGATCCTGGCGCCCTTGCCGATCCGCACGTGGCCGGTGACGCCGCTCTGTCCGGCCATCATCACATCATCCTCGATGATCGTGCTGCCCGCGATCCCGACCTGTGCGGCCAGCAGCACCCGGCGGCCGAGCGCGACCCCGTGCGCGATGTGGACGAGGTTGTCCACCTTGGTGCCCGCGCCAATTCGGGTCTCGCCGACCGCCGGACGATCGATGGTCGAGTTCGCGCCAATCTCGACATCGTCTTCGATGACGACGTCGGCGTGCTGGGGGATCTTCAGGTGGGTGCCGTCCTTCTGTCGCGCAAACCCATAGCCGTCGCTGCCGACCACCACACCGTCGTGCAATCGAACCCGATTCCCGAGCACGACGCGCTCTCGAAGTGAAACCTGCGAGTGAAGGACACAGTCTTCACCCACCCGGGCGCCGGGGCCGATGACGACGTTGGGATGGATGACGGTCCGGGCGCCGATGGCCGCGCCGGATCCGATCGTGACGAACGGACCAATCGACACGCCCTCGCCGATCGCGGCATCTGCCGCGATGCTGGCGAGCGGATGCACGCCTGCTGGAGGACCCGGATGCGCGGCGAACAGCTCGAGCGCTCGCGCGAACGCTGAATAGGGATCGTCGGTTCGCAGCACGACGCAACTCGTGGGAACCGGAACCGGCTTGCTGCCGCCGAGGATCACCGCCGATGCCTGGGTAGTGGCGAGCTGCGGGAGATATTGCGCGTTGGCGACGAACGTGAGGTCACCGCGTTGCGCCTGTTGAATTCCTGCGACGCGGACAATCTCCACGTCGCCGTCGCCTTCGAGGCGGCAGTTGAGCCGCTCTGCGATCTGGCGCGTGGTCACGGAGCTATTCATCGGCCCTGCGGTTTCTTGATCGGCA
>DASXGC010000314.1:0-4406 GCA_036489235.1 Vicinamibacterales bacterium | reverse complement strand
ATTCTATGGCTGCGCCGCAGTCGCGCGGGGACGGCGCTCGGCGCGTGCCTTGGCCACCATGTCCTTGACCTCGCGCATCAACGTCGGCACGTGATACGGGATGCCGTCCTTGATCGTCCATTCGATGCCGCCGCCGTGCGCGGCCTCGACCTTGTCGCCTGGTCCGATCGCTGAATAGTTCGACGCCGGCTTGCCGTTGAGCAGCATCACGTCGGCGCCATACGGATTGAGCAGCTTGAGGTTCTCCAGCGGGTTGCCGTTGACGACCAGCAGGTCGGCGATGAAGCCCTCACGAATTTTGCCGAGACGATCCTCCATACCCAGCAGCCGCGCGCCATTCCATGTCGCGTGTTCGATCACTTCGAGCGGCGCGAAACCCGCCTCTTCCTGAAGCTCGAGTTCCCGCGAGATGCCGAACCCGTACATCGAATAGATGTATCCGGCATCGTCGCCGGTAGTGACCAGCCCGCCTTTGGTCGCGAATTCGCGGACCGCATCCATCCAGATGCGGTACTGCTGCTTCCAGCGCGCTTCCTCGGTACCGGTCCAGCCGAGGAAGTAAGAACCATGATTGTCGAGCGAGCCCTTGAAGTACTCCTCAAGGGACGGGTGCAGATAATCCTTGAACCACGGCTGGTTCTGCGCCCTGACGAGGTCGCGGCTGGCTTCGTAGATCGAGAAGGTCGGATCCCATGCAACATGATTCGCCACCATCAGATCGATGGTCTTGTGCAGCTTCTCGGGATCGGCCTGAGCGTAGAGTTCGCCGGCGCGGCCGAAGCGGTGAATCTCGTCCGCGTAGTTCATGTCCGGCGGAAAGTCCTGGATGCCGTTCAAGGCCGCATCGGCGACGCCGTAGAAGTGCTCGATCGAGTTGACACCGAGCTCCGCATAGTCCTTCGCGGTGGTTTCCTCGACGGCGATGTGGGTCGCCGTTCTCAGATGGAGCTTGTGCGCCTCGTCCATGATCGCTTCGAGCTGATCGCGATCCATGCCGATGATCTTGAGTCCGTCCGCGCCGCGTTGCTTGATGTCGCGAATCCACTCGCGAATCTCGTCGGGTGCGCCGGTTCTGCCCTTGCTGACAAACGGGTAGACCAGGATACGCGGAGCGACGATGGTGTGTGCGTTGCTCTCGGCCTGCCATCGTTTCGATTTATCGAAGTCGCCGCCGACCTCGCGCGCCGTGGTCACGCCCGCGGCCAGGTAAAGATTGCGCTCGTACTGGATCGGCTGGGCGATGCCCGGCTGGCGTTCCTCGTGCCAGTGCATGTGCGCGTTGACGATGCCCGGCATCACGTACTTGCCGGTGGCGTCGATCACGGTATCGCCCGCACCGGCGGCCGACTGCGCCGACCGGAACGACGAGGAGCCGATGTAGGCGATACGCCCGTCCTCGACCACGATATCCATCGGGCCGTACGGCGGCTTGGCGTTGCCGTAGATGATCATCGCGTTCCTGATCACCATGCGGCGATTGGCCTTTGCGTGGATCGCAGGCGTGGTCTGAGTTGATTGCGCGCTGCCGACGAATTGAGTCAGCGTGGCGACGGCGAGCGCGGCGATCGCCAGCGGCCAGCCGCGACGAAATATGGAATGCATCATCAGGCGGATACTCCCCGGGACCGCCGGATCATAGCATTCTGATGGTACATTGGCCGCTATGACGCAGCAGCCGCTTGCCTACCTGGATCCTGAATTTCTCGAGAGCGAGGAAGGTCGCCCTCTTCGAATTATCGCCGAGTATCTCGACCCGCTGCGCCGCTTCAAAGACGCCAAGATTCAGGACACCGTCGTCTTCTTCGGCTCGGCGCGTGTCAACAGTCGCGAACGCGCGGAGCGGGCACTGCAGACGCTGCGCGCCCGCGGCGAGGCTGACGCCGACGAACACTATCGCAACGAGCTCGCCAAGAGTCACAAGGCGGTCGAATGGGCGCGCTATTACGAAGAGGCGCGCGAGCTGGCGCGGCTGCTGACGACGTGGAGCGTCAGCCTGCAGTCCGACAACCATCGGTTCGTGGTCACGTCAGGCGGCGGCCCCGGCATCATGGAAGCCGCCAATCGTGGCGCGCACGAAGGTGGCGGCAAGACCGTGGGCCTGAACATCCGCCTGCCGTTCGAGCAGGGCGCGAATCCGTACATCACAGAAGGCCTGCATTTCGAGTTTCACTACTTCTTCATGCGCAAGTTCTGGTTCGCGTACCTGGCGAAGGCATTGGTGGTGTTTCCCGGCGGCTTCGGTACGCTCGATGAGCTGTTCGAAATCCTCACACTGGTACAGACCGACAAGTTGTCGAAGAAAATCAGCGTGGTGCTGTACGGCCAGGAATACTGGAAGGAAGTGCTGTCACTGCAGCCGATGTCCGAGTGGGGGGCGATCGCCGAAAAGGATCTGGAACTGCTGCATTTCGCCGATTCACCGATCGACGCCTTCGAGTACGTGCGCGACCAGCTGATCGAGAATCACCTCGATCCGGTCAGCGCACAGGAATCCAAGGCGCCGGGCATTGCCAAGACGCGTGTCTGACGCGACTTCCTGACGAAGCCTCAGTAGAGCAGGAATTTCTCCCGCAGTCGCTTGAAGGCAGCGACGCCAGGCTCCCACGAGCGAGCGATCTCCCGTGCCGGAATGTTCGCGTCGATCTGCTCGCGCAGCTCGGACGAGCCGGCAAGGCAGTCGATCGGCATCTTTTCGTACTCGTACTCGTAGGGCGGATTCTTCCAACGAAATTGGTCGGGACCGGCGGCGCGGAACGCCTCGAGCAGGGCCACGGCGGCCGCCACCGGCTGAAACGTCTCGCGATCGCGCACGTGAATCTGGCAGCCGGCGCAGCCCCTGCCCGCATGTTTCTGAAAGGTCGGCTCGAACAACGCCGGCCGGAAGAAGACGCCTGGCAGTCGGCGGCCGTTCATCGCCTCCGCAAAGCGCTCCGCCACCACCCACGGCGCACCGATCAGTTCGAACGGGCGGGTCGTGCCGCGCCCTTCCGACACGTTGGTCCCCTCGAATAGCACCGTGCCCGGATAGACCAGCGTCGAATCGAACGTCGGAATGTTCGGCGACGACAGAATCCAGGTCAGGCCGGTGTCGTCGAAATACATCCCGCGGCCCCATCCCTCCATCGTCACGACCTCGAGATCGGCGCCGATGCCGAAATGCTCGTTGAACAGTCGCGCAAGTTCGCCGATGGTCATGCCGTGTCGCATCGGAATGGGATACATCCCGACGAAGGACTCGTTTCCCGGCACGAGCGTCATGCCCTCGACCGCGGCGCCGCCGATCGGATTGGGGCGGTCGCAGACGATCACCTTAGCGCCATGGGCCTTTGCCGCCTTCAGGCAATTCGCCATCGTGTAAATGTAGGTGTAGATGCGGACCCCGACGTCCTGCAGGTCGATGACCAGCACGTCGATATCCCGCATCATGTCGGCCGTCGGCTCGCGGGTTTCGCTGTAGAGCGAGTAGACCGGCACCCGGCGCACTTCGTCGCGGCCGTGCCTCGTCTCGATCATGTTGTCCTGCACGTCCGAGCGGAAACCGTGCTGGGGGCCGAAGATGGCGGCCAGCGTGGCGCCCTCGTGCGCTGCCAACCGATCGGCGATGTGCCGGAGGCCGATGTCGACCGAGGCCGGATTGCAGACCACCCCGACCCGCCGGCCCGACAGCCGGCTGGAGGCCAGCAATCGGTCAGAGCCCAGTACTACCGCCATGGTCCGATTATAAGTGTCGCCTGACTTGCTTATGGTCCGGGGGCGTTGATAGACTACCCGCCCTTGGTGGTCCGCCCCGCCTGCTTCGCCCGCGCCGAGAGCCGATCGAGCCGTCCGACTCGCTCCCTCCCAGTGAACGTGCAGCCGACGCGCCGTAGCCACCTTGTTCGGTGACCGGCACGGGAGCGCGCGCAAGCGGCCTGGTGCGAACGAGGAGTGAATGATGGGTCGAAGGCTTTACGTCGGGAATCTTCCGTACACCACGGGCGAAGCGGAGCTGCAGGAATTGTTCAGCAAAGCCGGCACGGTCGAGTCAGTGCGGGTGATGCGCGATGCGGCAACCGGACGGGCACGCGGGTTCGCGTTCGTCGAAATGTCGACCGACGATGAAGCCCAGAAGGCGGCGAGCGAGCTCAATCAGTTCCAGATGGGCGGCCGGGCGCTGACGGTCAACGAAGCGCGGCCCAAGCCGGAAGGCGGCTTTGGCGGCGGTGGCGGATTCGGCGGCAACCGCGGCGGCGGCGGTGGCGGCGGCGGACGCCGGGAACCACGCTGGTAGTGCGGTAGCATAGGGATACGATGAAAAACTGGTCGAAAGGCGATCGCGTCGCGCAACCTACCTACGGGGCGGGTACGCTCGTCGAGGTCAACGAACATCACACCGTGATTGATTTCGACGAGGGTGGCCGCAAGAC
>DASXGC010000261.1:0-2845 GCA_036489235.1 Vicinamibacterales bacterium | reverse complement strand
GAACCTCAGCGCAACCGCTTCGTGCGCAGCGATCAATACAGTTTTGTAAAAGTCGGGATTCCGGCGCTGGCGATGAAGGTCGGCTACGAGGCAAACACACCGGAGGCGGCCATTGCCGCCAAGTGGACCGCCGAACGCTATCACGCACCGTCGGACGATCTGAATCAACCGATCGACATGTCTGCCGCGGGCATGTACGTCAACGTGGTACGGGATCTGTCCGTGCGGATCGCCAACCGCGCCGACCGGCCCAAATGGAACGATACGAGTTTCTTCAAGCGCTTCGCCCCGGCGAAGTCCTAGCGACCGTGTAATTTCTTCCGTCAGGAAACCCGACAGTTTCACCGGGCACAAAAGAGTAATCGCTGAGCTGACAACTAGATACGGCCGGGCTGAGGAAGTCACCGCATTTGCCTCGACGGTGCCCATGACACCGAAAAGACTTCGGCTCGTAATCTTTCAGGAAGCTCCAGGGCTCTGGTTGGTACGAGGGCTCGAACACGATCTTGGCGCCGAGGCGCGGACGATCGGTGAAGCGGTCCGGTCAGCCTTGCGATTTGTCGAAGCGCACACGGCCTTCGACATCCGGCACGATCATCTGCCGCTGGCGGCGTTCCCGCCGGCGTCGCCGCGTTACTGGAACGCGTATGCCAGTGGCGCGCCGGTTCCACTTACACAATTCGGCGTTACTGCACCTCCCGAGTGGGATATCCACGCCGCGTTCGCCACCCGACAGATGCGCCCCGAAAGCATGCGCATGCCCGCAATCGGCGCGGCATAACGACACCCGACCGTCGGGGCCGGACGCATCCGGTCCCGACTACTCGCGCAGCTTGCGTAGCGTCGCCGAGAAGAACTCGCGGCCAGCCTGAGGGTCGTACACGATGACGGGCATCAGGCGGCCGCGAATGCGATCCGGATTGTTCCTGGCGTAATCCATCAGCGTCGTCGCGAGAGCCAGCCTGGCGGCCAGCGCCGCAGGCCCGGCTCCGGTTCCGTTCAACAACTCGTCGAAGGACACGTCCCACCGCCGGCCCCTCAGCAGGACGTCCACCACCGTTCCCTTCAGGATGTTGTGCGAGAAATTGAAGAACAACGACAGCGGCGAGTACGTCTCGTCCAACGGGCGAAGGCGATCGAACGCCTCGATCAACTCGACGCGGTAGCGCGAAAACAGCTCGCGAATCGCCGCCCGCGGCCGTTCACTTTCGGAGAGCGCCGCCGGCGCCTCACCGACGAACGCCCGCGCATCCGACGAGAGACCGTTCAGGATCTTTTCGACGACGGCGTGATACTCGCCGTCACGCTGACCGGCATCGTGCAGTCTGGCGAATTCGCGCAGAGCGAGCTCGAGTGCGAAGCACAGCCAGGGGTAGTCGGCGACGTTGTCGTCGCGCATGACGATGGTGTCGCGTCCGTAGGTGGCCTCGAATCCGAATCTGAGATGGCAACCGATGCTGGCGGCGTGCGCGAGCGCGATGGTCGTCTGATGGGACTGATGGAGCGATCGGACTCTCGCCAGCAATTTCTCATACCCGATCTCGACGACCTCGAAATGCGAGGTCGCGATCAGGATCATGGTTGCGGCGTCGTCTACAAATCGCTGACCGCCGCCGCCCTCGCCCTGGAGCAGGCGGAGCAGATCATCCAGGCGAACAAGATTGTCGTCGGGATCGCCATCGTCCCAGATGCGGAGCGACAGCAGGCAGAGCAGGTGGAAGAAGTAGTAGTCGAGCAGGATTGCCATCGAGCCGGTGTCGACCGGGCCGCCACCGCGCAGCCCGGCGACGTAATGCAGCACGTCCACCGGGATGATGTCCGGGCTAACTGAATCGGCTTTGCCGTCCCAGTCGTTCAGGACGTGGAAACCGTCCTCGCGGGTTCGTTCGTCATATGCGCGGACAATCGCCGAAAGGTTGACCGTGTGCGCTCCGGCATTCCAGACATGTGCGCGCATCCGGTCCCGCAGCCGCAGCAGCGCGGTCCGGTAGTCGGCGGCATCCTTTGCGACGCCGGCGAGCACATCGCGCCGGAACGACGGCGCCAGCACGCGCGCGATCGCCTCGCACGACTCAGCAAACGGGATCACTCGCTATTTCTTCCTATTTTTTCCCGACCGGCAGGTCGTCGCGGTTGCCCCACTCTTCCCATGCGCCGTAATAGTTGCGCAGCTTGTCGTAGCCGATGAGGTGCAGGGCAAACAAGTCCACCGAGGCGCGCATTCCGACCTGACAGTACGCAATCACCTGCTGCGACGGCAGGACCCCGCGGTCCGCGTAGATCCGGGAAAGCTCCGCGGCCGGTTTGAAGGTCTTCTGCTGCGGATCGAGCAGGTCCTCCCAGTAGACCGGAACCGACGAGGGCACGAACCCGCCCCGCCTGATATTGCGCAGATCCTTGCCGTCGATTTCGTTCTGGGTGCGTGCGTCCACGATCTTCACGCCAGGTTTGTCGATGGCCGCGACGACATCAGCGGCGGTGGCGATCCAGGCCGGCTGCCGCCGGGGGGTGAAGTGGGCCTCGGGAATACTCGGCGATGCCGCCGTCACCTGACGTTTTTCGGCGGTCCATTTCACCCATCCGCCGTTTACCAGCGCGACGTTGCTGTGGCCGAAGTAGTTGAGAATCCACCACAGGCGCGCGGCATAAATGCCGCCGCGCTCATCGTAGACGACGACGCGGGTCGTGTCGGCGATGCCCAGTTTCGTCATCATCGCCTCGAAGGCGGCGGCGGTCGGCAGAAACGTCGGCGGGTTGGCGGCGTCGCGAATGGCCACCGGTGACAGATACACAGCGCCCGGAAGATGACCCTCGGTGTATCCGTTCTGACGCATGTCCACGATGC
>DASXGC010000241.1:0-7458 GCA_036489235.1 Vicinamibacterales bacterium | reverse complement strand
TTCGTCACCGCGCGAATACGAACGGGTGTCGTAGCCGCGGAGCGAGAGGAACGTCCGCAGGTAGCTGGCAAACGCAGAATCGTCATCGACGATTGCGACGAAAGGCTTCTTCAATCCGGTCTCCCGTGAGGTCTGGTGTTCAATCAATCGGTAGCGCGATGATCGCCGACCCGCGCGTGAGCGGGTCGTTCTCGACGATCGGTTCCGGCGCAGAGAGGCGCCCACCGTGGCCCTCGATGGCCCGACGAGCGAGCGGCAGGGCCAGTCCCAGCCCGCCACGATGATCGTCGAACTCCCCGGCCTGGCGCTCGAACGACGCGCTAACGTTGGCCGCTTCGGCTACCACAATGATGGCGTATCGTTGCCCATCGCGTGTCTCCGTCCGACAGTCCGCAACCACGGTACACGGTCCCGCTTTTTCCCGCATGACCGACCGGAAAATGGCGTCGAACGCGCTTTTCAGCCGTGCGCCGTCGCCGGATCGGACCGCGCCGCTTGCGGGTCCCCGTACCTGAAGGTGAACGTTTCGTTCCGACGCCTCATGCACAACCGCGGCCACTTCCTGGACGAGGCCGAAGACGTCGATCGGCGAGTCGGCGAACCTGGCGAGCCTGGCGTCGAGCTTGGCGAGTTCGCTCATCTCGTTGACGAGCGCCACCAGCCGTCCGCACGATTTCTCCGCTTCTTCGATCATTTTCTGTTGCCGCTCGGTCAGCGGCTCGCCGTCGCGATGCAACATCCGCAGGTAGCCGCCGACGACGCTGGCGGGGGTGCGGAATTCGTGGACGGCCAGCGACATCAGGCGAGGGTAATCGATCGTCGAAGAGGTCACGTGGGCGAGCGTAACACACTCAGTTTCCGCCGGCCCCCGCTGACGAAACCTCGACGTGTGTTCCGGCATCCAACTGAAGGGTAGGCTCGTATTGTTCCGTATAATGAGGGAATCATGCTGATCAAGAAGCCGGCGGACATCCACAGTTCCGAGATCACCGACAAGAAGGTGTATCTCGATCGGCGGCAGTTTCTGCAGGCGGCAAGCGGGACCGCGGCGGTGGCTGCGGCCGGTCTGCTCGGCGCCGAGGAACTGCTGTACGCCGCAACCCCCGCACCGCATGGCCGCAAGCTCGACGGCATCAAGAAAAGCCCGCTCAGCACCGACGAGAAGCCGAACAAGTGGGAAGAGATCACCACCTACAACAACTATTACGAGTTCGGCATCGACAAGGACTCGCCGTCGCTGACGGCGCACAGCCTGAAGCCGACGCCGTGGACGGTGACGGTCGACGGCGAGTGCGCGAAGAAGGGACCGATGAACTTCGAGGATGTGATCAAGGGCGAGACGCTCGAGGATCGCATCTACCGCCATCGCTGCGTCGAACGCTGGTCGATGGTGATTCCGTGGGTCGGGTTTCCGCTCGCCAACTTCATCAAGCGCTGTGAGCCGACGTCGAAAGCGAAGTTCGTCGAGTTCACGACGCTCTCCGATCCGAAGCAGATGCCGGGCCTGCGCAGTCCGGTACTGAACTGGCCCTACGTCGAAGGGCTGCGGATGGACGAGGCGATGCACCCGCTCACGATTTTCGCCGTCGGTCTCTACGGCGAGGTGATCCCGAACCAGGACGGCGCGCCGCTGCGCCTCGCGGTGCCATGGAAGTACGGCTTCAAGCACATCAAGTCGATCGTCAAGGTGAAGTTCGTCGAGAAGCAGCCGCTCAACACCTGGCAGGAGTCGGCGGCCAACGAGTACGGGTTCTATGCGAATGTGAACCCGGCGGTGGATCACCCACGCTGGAGCCAGGCCCAGGAGCGGCGCATCGGCGAGTTCTTCATGCGCAAGACGCTGTTGTTCAACGGCTACGGCGATCAGGTAGCCAGCCTCTACAACGGCATGGACCTGCGCCGGAACTTCTGATTGGTGCTATCCGATCGCGCGCTCCGGTTCGGCCTCAAGCCGGTGGTGTTCATCGCCAGCCTGGGGCCGTTCTTCTGGCTGGTGTGGGCGGCTCTCACCGGTAACCTCAGCGCCAACCCGCTCAGCGACCTCACCAACGAAACCGGGATCTGGGCGCTGCGCTTCCTCTGCATCTCGCTGGCGGTGACGCCGCTACGCCGGTTGTCAGGCTGGAACGGCGCGATCAAGTTCCGCCGCATGTTCGGCCTGTTTGCGTTCTTCTACGCCTCGCTGCATTTCCTCACCTACGTCATCGCCGATCGTTTCGCCGGCCTCGATTTCCCCAACGGCATCGTCTCCTGGACGACGGTGGTGAATCTCGGCAAGGCGGTGTGGGACGACGTCTACAAGCGGCCGTTCATCACCATCGGGTTCACCGCGCTGATGTCGTTGGTGCCGCTCGCGCTGACGTCCACCGCCGGCATGATTCGTCGGCTGGGCGGGAAGCGGTGGAACCGGTTGCACAAGATTGTCTACGGCACCGCCGTGCTGGCCGTCATTCACTACCTGTGGCTGGTGAAGGCCGACACCCGGCGGCCGCTCACGTATGGCGCGGTCGTCGCGGTGCTGCTTGGACTGCGCGTGATGTGGTCGCGTCAGAAGGCCCGGCGGCTCGTGCCGGCGGCCGTCCCGGCTCGCGGTTGAGAGGCGGCCGCGCCCCGGACTACGGCTCCTGCGGGGTGGTGGTGAGCGTCTTGATTAACCACGAGCCGTCGGCTGCCCGGATCCAGTCGGCCACATAGGTGCCGTGCACCGACACAACCTTGCCGTCCGGCAGCCGCACGGTCTGCTTGTAGGTACCTTCCGCGCGCGCACCGGTACCGGTGCGCGCGATGTAGTCCGCCGTCATCTCCTCGGACTGCACCTTGTAATCCTTGAACGACTCGAACGCTTCGCGAATGGTGGCGCGTCCCTGGACCGGCGGCTGTCCGACGACCACCATCTCGCCGTCCGGAGCGAAGGCTGCGGAAAGGCCGGTCGCGTCCATCGCCAGAATCAGGTCAGCGTAGTGTTTAGTCGCGCGCCGGATCTGCGCGGTGGCTTCGCCAGCCGGAGCTTGCGACTGTACCGCTGACATCGGTGTAACCGTCGCCGCCAGAGCGACGCCGAGGGCGAGCGTGGCAAAAGTGAGCTTCATAAGACCTTCATCGAATCGTGATCCGGCCGCCGGCTGTCGGCGACACTTCGCCTTGCGCGGTGACGTATTGCGCGAGCGCCGTGGTGATCAGGTCGCCGTAGAGCGGGCCGACCAGCACCTGTTGCTTGGCCAGCATGTCGTAGCCGTCGCCGCCTTTGAAGATGAAATCAGGAACCGCGACCGTGTAGCTGGCGGTTAAATCGAGCGCTTCGCCGTTGATGCGCACTTCCGTCACCCGGCTTCCGACCGCCGCATGCGTGTCCACCACCATCGTCAGGCCCGAGACCTGCGGAAATTGCCCGGAGGCCAGCGGGAGTTTCGCGACGCCGTTGTTCAGCACATCGAGCAGCGCGCGACCGGACATCGCGAGCTTGCAGATCACGTTGTCGAACGGGTGCATTTCGATCAGCGTCTTTCGCGTCAGCGGTCCGGCCGGGTAGACGCGATTGCCGCGGATGCTGCCGGCGTTCGTCAACGCGATGTCGGTGCCGGCGTCCGCCCGGATCGCGTCCGCGACAAGATTGCCAAGGTTGGTCTCAGACGAGCGCATCTGCTGGCTTCTGCCCTCGAGCGGCACCCGGGTCACGCCGGCGACCGTCTCGAGCGCCTTGTCTAGTTTTGCGTTGTAGTCATCGATGACCGCGGCCGTGTCCGGGTCGTCCCCGAAGGCGCTGCTGGTCGGAATCAATTCATAGAAGGTCTCGAGCGCGCCATTCGGGCGGCGGTTGACGTCGATGCGCGCGACGTACCGGGCATCCTCTCCGGCCTTGCTGATCAGGGATCGGTTCACGGTCGCGGTGATGGGGTAGTGCTCGTGGCCGCCGATGACGAGATCGATCTGCGGCAACGCTTCCACCATGGCGCGGTCGGTGAGGTATGAGAGGTGGGTGACGGCGACCACGACCTGCGCGCCCTGCTGCTTGAGCACCGGCACGTACTTCTTGGCCGCGACGATCGGATCGATGATGCGCGTGTGCGTCAGCTTGTCGCCGCTGACCTCCAAAGTGTTCAGGCAGAGCCCGATGAACCCGACCTTGAGGGTGCCGAACGTTTTCACCAGGTAGGGCACGGCGTTGCCGATCGGCTCGCCGGTCTTGGCATCGACGACGTTCGAGACGACCCAGGTGAACCGCGCTTCGCGCATCCGCCGGATCAGGACATCGTCGCCGAAATCGAACTCGTGGTTGCCGATGGTGGCGACATCGAGTCCGGTCGCGTTCAGTTCGGCGATCATCTGCTCGCCCTTGAACACGCTCGACGCGACCGAGGGCGACAGGAAATCGCCGGCGATGACCAGGAACGGCGAGTGGCCGGCCGCCGCGAGCTGTTTCTTCTCGGTGGCCACACGTGCGAGGCCGCCCAGGCCGTCGGTCGGCTCGACCGTGTACACGTCGTTGATCTGGAGAAAGGTGACCGGCGCCCGGTTGCGGGCCGCGCTCGCCGGTTCCGGCTCCTGTGCGTGCGCGTTGAAAGTGAGGCTGCCGAACAGCAGCACCGTGGTGGCGAAGATCGTCCGCAGCGTCATCGATACTTCAGCCAGCCGGCCACTTGCGACATGTCGACGTTGCCGCCGCTCAGAATAACGCCGACGCGTGCACCTTTGATCGGCGTCGTGCCTGTCATCGCCGCCGCGGCGCCAAGCGCGCCGGTTGGTTCGACCATCAGTTTCATTCGCTCCCAGAGGTAGAACATCGTTCGCAACAAGGTCGGATCGTCCACGGTGGTGACGTCGCTGACGTGCTGCATCACCAGCGGGAACGTCAGCTTGCCGAGGCACGGCGTGCGTGCGCCGTCGGCCACTGTCTTCGGGTTGTCCACGGTCTGCAGCTGCTTCGTCTTGAACGATCTCGTCGCATCGTCTCCCGCAAGGGGTTCGACGCCGATCACCTTGCAGTTGGGAGCCATGGCGTTGGCGGCCAGCGCCGATCCCGACAGCAGGCCACCGCCGCCGCAGGGCGTGAACAGGAAGTCGAGTGGACCGACTTCGGCGAGCAGTTCACGCGCCGCCGTGCCCTGACCGGCGATGACGTCAGGGTGATCGTACGGCGGAATCAGAGTCAGTCCGCGTTCGCTCGCCAGTCGTTTGCCCAGGGCTTCGCGATCCTCACCGGTCTCGCGGTTGTAGAGGACGACTTCGCCACCATAGCCTTCGGTCGCGATGCGCTTCACGTCAGGTGCGTCCGCCGGCATCACGATGACGCGCGGGATGTCGAGCAGTTGGCCGGCGAGCGCGACCGCCTGCGCGTGGTTGCCCGACGAGAAGGCGACGACGCCGCGTTTGCGCTGCTCGGGGGAGAACTGAACCAGCGAATTGTAGGCGCCGCGAAACTTGAAGGCGCCGGCGCGCTGCGTGTGCTCGCACTTGAAGAACAGCTCGGCGCCGGTGCGTGCGTTTACCGTGCGCGACGTCGCGATCGGGGTCCGGTGCGCGATACCCTCAATGCGCGCGGCCGCGCGCTCCACATCGTCGAAAGTCGGAAGGGACATCCGGCAGCTATTTTAGTGCGCCGGACAATTCTTCGTACACTTTGCGGACCGCGATCGGTCCCTGCGACGAGGCGAGCGTCCACGAGGCGTACTCGCCCCAGTTCGCCTGCTTCACCGCTTCGTCAACAGGCACGCCGGCTTTGTAGAGGCGCGTCGTTTCCGCGATCACCGCGCGCATGGCCTGGTGATAGGTGTGTAATTCTTCTTTCGACACCGCCGGCTTTTCCGTGAAACCGTGTCCAGCGATATACAGATTGGCGTCAATCGCTTCCGCGCGATCCAGAGCTTTCAGCCATTCGCTCGGATAGGCTGAGCGCATGGCGGGAAAGACGCGGTTCAGATAAATCTCGCTGAGGAACAGGATTTTCTCGCGCGGCAAAAACACCGCGAGGTCGCCACCGGTGTGGGCGCGGCCGAGGAACAGAATCTGAACCTGCTCGCGGCCCAGCGTCAGCGTCTTCTTGTCGGCGACCAGTTCGGCGTCAGCCGGCAGTTTCCAGGTGTCGGCGCGCGCGTTCGGCGCCGCCGCCTGCTTGTCGAGGATCGCCTTCGAGTTCGGGTGAATGATGTAGTGCACGCCGGCAGGGAAGCTCGCGTTGCCGCCGGTGTGATCGCCGTGGTCAGAGGCGATCACCACCGTCGTGATCGGCTTCGGCGTGATCTTCGCGATCGCATCGACGAGCCCTTTGGTTTCAGCCGGGCTGCCCTGACCGTCGGCGACCAGCACACCGGCGTCGGTGACGACGAACATGTTGGTCGTCGTGAACTTCTCCGGGCCGGCGTGAAAATCCTCGTAGGTGTAGACGTTGTCGGCGACCTTGATCGTGCGGGGAAAGTCGCTCAGCTGCAGGCCACGCTTGATCGGATCGGCGGTGCGGACGACCGGTTGTTGTGCAAAGGCGATGGCGGCGAAGAGGACGAGTGCGCGACAGATCACAGCGAGCGACTCCTTGTTGCGTTGTGAACGCTTATGGTAACATCAGGGTTCCTCAGGTGACGCGGGGTGGAGCAGTCCGGTAGCTCGTTGGGCTCATAACCCAAAGGTCGCGGGTTCAAATCCCGCCCCCGCAACCAACATAACCGACACTCTGGCGAGCCGAGATCGATTGCCCGGCAGCGGCCCGCAACATGGCATCAATGTTCCCGGTGACCGCCAGCAATCCGTTACCTGCCGGTATCTCGATCCGGTCGATGAAACTGCGCAATGCCTCGCGAGTCCCTTCGCGCGCTTCCTGGTTTTCCTGCTCCAACCCCGCTGCGAGCTGATGAACCTTCGTTCGATACACGTTGGCCATGCTTGGATGCAGACCGACGGGCAGGTCGTCTCCACTAGAGACTAGGGCCAGCAGCGTCTCCTTGCGGGCGTGGAGCTTGTCCATTTCCGCCTTCAGTTCAGCGTGTCCAAAGCCCGCCTTGATGGCGTCAACGACCTGTTGAATTTCTCGCTTGATGCGTTCCAGCTCACGTCTCGCGGATTGCAGGCCGGCCTGGTGCGTCAGTCTCAGCTGAGTGAGCTCTTCGGTGAAGGCGCGGCAGAAGTCGTCGAACGCGATCGGCTCAAAGAAGCGTTCCTCCATTGCACGGAGCACACGTGCTTCCAGCTCCTGACGCCGAATCGTCCGAGAGTTTGCGCAGGTGCCCCGGGCGATGTTGTTAAAGCACCGGAGGTTGTCGCGACTCGACAGAATGAATCCGCCGCCGCAGGCGGCGCACTTCGTTAGCTTCGAAAAAAGGTAGCGCGGCCGGCGCGCCCCAACCATGCCCTCCCGCTGCAGCGTCACTCGAGTGGCAGTCTGCCGGGTCTTGACTGCCTGCCAGAGCGCATCGTCGACTATCCGCAGTTCCGGAACGGACTTAATGATCCATTCGCTCGGGGGATTTG
>DASXGC010000228.1:0-6145 GCA_036489235.1 Vicinamibacterales bacterium | reverse complement strand
GTGGCGATCCGCTTCAGACCCTGAGGCCCGTGGTACACCGCGTAGAGACCCGCGATGTTCGCCAGCAGGGCCTGAGCCGTGCAGATATTCGAGGTCGCCTTTTCGCGGCGGATGTGCTGCTCGCGCGTCTGCAACGACATGCGGTAGGCGGTATTGCCCTGCGAGTCTACCGATGCGCCGATAATGCGGCCCGGCGCCTGGCGAACGTGCTTTTCGAGCGTCGCAAAAAACGCCGCGTGTGGCCCGCCGTAGCCGAGCGGCACACCGAATCGCTGCGAATTGCCGTAGACAATGTCGGCACCGATTTCGCCGGGAGGCGTCAACAGCGTCAGCGCCAGTAAATCCGATCCGACCGCCACCAGCACACCGGCTTTTTTCGCCCGCGCGATGAACGTCCGCAAATCGAGCACGCGGCCGCCGCTATCGGGCGTCTGAACCAGGGCACCAAACACGCGCTCGCCGAATTCCACCGACTCGAGCAGCTCGTTCGGCATCAGGACGATCTCGATGCCGAGCGGCTCGGCCCGCGAGTGCAGCAGATCGAGGGTTTGCGCGAAGCACGAGTCGGACACCAGGAATTGCGGCGCGCCGCTGATGCCATCGACTTTCTTGCCATGCACCCGCGCCAGCATGGTCATCGCTTCGGCGGCGGCGGTGGCTTCGTCGAGCAACGAGGCGTTGGCGACTTCCATCCCGGTGAGATCGCGCACCATGGTCTGGAAGTTGAGCAGCGACTCGAGCCGGCCCTGGGCGATTTCCGCCTGATAGGGCGTATACGGCGTGTACCAGCCTGGGTTCTCGAGGACGTTGCGCAGAATCACACTCGGTGTGACGCAGTCCGAGTAGCCGAGGCCAATGAACGACCGGAAAATCTGATTGCGCGACGAGGTTTCGCGTAGCTCGCGCAGAAAGTGATACTCGCTTTCGCCGTCCGGCAGATCGAGCGGCTTCTTGAGGCGGATCCGTGCGGGGACGGCTTCGTCGATCAGCGCGTCGAGTGACGAGGCGCCGACGACTTTGAGCATCGCATCGCGTTCGTCGCGATCGGGCCCGATGTGCCGGGATTGAAACTGTTCGAAATCAGAACGCATAGTTTTGAGGTCACCCGCTCGCCTGAAGGCTCGCGCTACTTGGTCAGTGCTTCGTATTGCGCGGCGTCGAGCAGCCCGCTCTTTTCGGAGGCGTTGGTCAGCTTGATGACCACCATCCAGCTCGCGTGCGGATCCTTATTGATGGATTCGGGCTTGTCCTTGAGCGCGCTGTTGACTTCAACCACCTCGCCCGTGACCGGCGAATACAGTTCGGACACCGCCTTGACGGACTCGATGGTGCCGAACGACTGCCCCTGTTTCAGCTTGGCGCCGACCTCGGGCAGCTCGACGTAGACGACGTCACCGAGTTGCTGCTGCGCGTAGTCGGTGATGCCGACCTTGCCGTTATCGCCCGACAGGTCGATCCATTCGTGGTCTTTCGTATATTTCAACGTGTCTGGATACGCCATCGTTGCTCCTCTGCCAGTCTGCCGCGGCCTGAAGGCCGCGTCCTACGTTCAATCTGAAAGGCGCGGCCTGCGCTCGTCCTGTCTACTTCTGGCGCTTGTAGAACGGCATCGGCACGACGCGCGCGCGCGTGCGCCGGCCGCGGATGTCCACGTCGAATTCCGTATCGACGGCCGTGTGCTCGACCGGCAGGTATGCCATGCCGATCGCCTTCTTCACGTGCGGTGTCTGGGTTCCGCTGGTGACGACGCCGAGTTTCGCGTCGCCGATGTAGGCGTCGTAACCATGACGGCCGATGCCGCGCTCCTGCATTTCGAAGCCGACGATTTTGCGTTTCGGACCATTCGCCTTCTGCTCGCGGAGCGCCGCCGCACCGTTGAAGTCGTCTTTCTTCCAACCGACGATCCAGTTCAGGTCCGCTTCGACCGCCGTGGTGGTTTCATCGATGTCGTTGCCATGGAGGCGCATGCCGGCCTCGAGGCGCAAGGTGTCGCGGGCGCCCAGGCCGCACGAAATGACCTCAGCCGACCGACCGGACTCGAGAAGCGCCAGCCACACCTTGTCGGCCTGCTGCGGGGGGACAAAGATCTCGAAGCCGTCCTCGCCGGTGTAGCCTGTTCGCGACACCGTGGCGCGGACGTTCGCGACCTCGCCGTGACCAAACCAGTAGTACTTCATGCCCGCGAGGTCCACTCCGGTGAGCGGCTGCAGAACGTTCAGCGCCTGGGGCCCCTGAACGGCGATCAACGCGTAGCGCGAACTCGAGTCCACCACCACCGCGTCACCGACGCCCTTGATCTGCTCCGCCATCCAGGCGTAGTCCTTGGCGATGTTGCCGGCGTTGACCACCAGGAGGAAATGCGCGGGAGCGAGGCGATAGACCAGCAGGTCGTCCACGAAGGTGCCCTGCGGCGTGAGCAGCCCTGAGTACTGCGCCTGACCGACCGCGAGCTTGGACGCGTCGTTCGAGGAAATGCGCTGGACCGCGGCGAGTGCGTCCTTGCCGGCGATTTCCATCTCGCCCATATGGCTGACGTCGAAGATCCCGGCTCTGGTTCGGACCGCGTCGTGCTCGGCCGAGAGCCCGCTGTATTCCACGGGCATGTCCCAGCCGCCAAACGGCACCATTTTCGCGCCCGATGCGCGATGTCGAGCGTTGAGCGGGGTTTTCTTGAGCGGAGCGTCTGCGGCCTGATCCATGGGGAATTTGAGAGTGACGGGAACAGGTAACGGTACTATGCGCGTTCGCACCCGGTCAAGAATCAGCACGTGGAAATGGAAATGGCCGCGGAGTCGTGAAACCCGCGGCCATTCCTGTGGAGTGCGTGACATCCGGTGACGGTCAGCCTAATCAGTCTTGTCCGAGCCTCTTCGCCACTTGTTGCCCGAGCCAGGTGCCCACCACGCTTGCCAGGACGAGGATCGTGCCGCCGAACACGATGACGATCGGAAAGATCGTGCCCGGGCCCGGTCCCGCGAACAGCACGATCGTCATCGCAATGGTCGCGCCAAGGCCGAATCCGAGTCCCCGCGACTGTCCCGCCGACAGCCCTGACGGCACGATCAGGCAACTGACCACCACGACGGCACCGAGGGTAAAGGCGATCGCGGCGCTCGAGTTGAGGAACCATGGCGCCCTTGTGCCGTGGAACCAGGTCGTCCACGCCACAACCTCGACTGCGTGCGCAGCCAGAAACGTCAGGGCCCCGGCGACCACCGCTGCCCAGCGACTCAGCATGACAGGCGCATCATGTCGCAGTAGGTCTGGACGCCGCTCACGAAGCATTGCACAACCTCCATGTTGCACATGTCGCACTGCCAGCTGCTCCAGAACCGCCACCACGACGAGGAGCCGCAACCGCGCTTCTGATAGCAGCGATCGTGGTCGTCGCAACAGATCCGGAGTATCGAGCCGTCGAGCCAGTGCAGGTTGTCGCAACCGTTTTCGTTGGCGGACACTGTCGGGAAGAAGAACTGGGCGACGCGATTCTGCTGCGATCCGCCGCAACTCTTCGCCACGGTCGGATTGGTTTTGGCCGCGAGCGAGGCGTAGTGATACTGCGCGATCGTTTGAATCGCGGCCCAGGTCGTATCCGGGACGAGGTCCCAGCCGCCGTAGTCCTGCTTCAAATGTTCAGGACCGACAAAGAAGCTGCCGGCGCCGCCCGCCGGCTGATAAGCAAACACCTGGTCGCGTTCGAACCAGACGCCGGCGCCCGCTGCAACGCCGTTCTCGGTCAATTCCGTGACCATTGCCGGCCCCTCCACATATCGTCCCGGCCCGAGCAATCGGCGTGGATAGTTGCGCCTCGACAATTTCGCGACGACGCCGTTGGCCCAGGTGATCTCCAGCTCCCTGACGTCTACGTCAACGTCCCGCCGACTGGCGCCTTTCGGCCGCATCACGCCGTTGTCCCACACCAGACTCGCGGTGCCGTCTTTTGCCAGGCCGTAGGCCTGCCGTGCGGCCCAATCGAGCGTTGGGTGCACGGCGGCCGGATCGCTGATCGCCTGGAACGGCGTGCCATCGGCCGGTTCGAACGACACCGTATCATGCGCTGCATCAACGCGATTCAGTGCCAATTTTGCACGCTCATTGCCGTTGGGGTCGCGCAAACTCGTATGCACGTCTCCGGTGAGGCTTCGATCCGACAACGCCACGTGGCCATCGCGAAACCTGGTCGTGACCCGAGTCGCCTGGGCCTCGAGTCCGTAGTAGGTCGTCCCTCGTTCGTGTGGGTTACCGACGTGACGCTGCCCCGGGGGAACGAGTTGAACGGCGGCATTGCTCTGTGCGGCCTTGACCACCGCACTGGCTTTGGGCCACATGAACGCCGCGCTGCCAACGGCCAAGACGATGAACGCCAAGAAGGTTTTCATTGCGTGTGCTCCTCGCGATGAGGAAAACGTGCGACCTCGCGGCTGGAGCGCCGCCCTGTCTCGCTTCCCGATTTCGCCGGAGACGCCCGGCGCCTCGGCGCAAATTGCGCCGCGATGTGGTCAGGCCGGCTCGACCTCCCTGGTCTCGTCCGCTTCGTCTTCCCAGGGCGCTTGTGGCTCGGGTTCGTGTTCGGCAAAGCGTAGGTACGACTGGAGCGTGTGATAGCTGATGTTGAGCACCCGGCAGGCTTCGCGTTTGTTCCCGGCGCTCCGTCCAAGCACCAACCGCGCGTACCGGCTCGCCCATGCCCGAAGCGTGTCGTTCCGGCCGGCCGCCGGCGCGATCATCGTCTTGTAGTCGCCGCAGATCGCCGGTGGCAGATCCTCGAGCGCGACCACGTCCGATTCCGCGAGGGTGACGGCACGTTCCATCAGTCGCTCGAGTTCGCGGACGTTGCCTGGCCAGTCGTACGCCGTGAGCGCAGCGGCGGCGGCCGTGGAAACGCGGAGCGCCCTGGTAGTGCGATGGCGATCCAGGAAATACGCTGCGAGCTCCAGCACGTCGGACGGCCGCTCGCGCAACGGCGGTACTCGGACGTCCACTCCGCTCAGTCGATAGAAGAGGTCGGGCCGAAACAAACGCCGATTGACGAGATCGGCCAGACCTCGATTGGTCGCGGCGATGATGCGGATGTCCACTCGGTGGACGCCGTTGCCACCGACACGCTCGATTGCGAGGTCCTGAATAGCCCTCAGCAGCTTGGCCTGTGCGGAGAGCGACAGGTCGCCGACTTCGTCCAGAAACAGGGTGCCGCCATCGGCGGCTTCGAACTTCCCGCGCCGGCCACGCACGCCGGTCGCGGTCCTATCCTCGATGCCGAATAGTTCCGCTTCGAGGAGCGTCTCCACGAGAGCCGCGCAATTGATCGCGACAAACGGTCCGCTGCGCCGGCGACTCAGATCGTGGATCTGCCTGGCGACGAGCTCCTTGCCCACGCCGGATTCGCCTTCGAGCAGTACCGTGAAATTGGTCGCGGCGACGCGCTCGATTGTCGTCCGCAGTGCTTGCATCGCGCCGGTTGATCCGATCAAAGGCGCGGCTCCGTCTCGGGACGGTCGTCCCGTGCCAGCCGTCGTGAGGCGTAAGAGCTGAAGGCGTGAGCGCTCGATTTCCAGTACCAGCGCTCCGATCTGGGCGGCGAGCGACAGCAGTTGAAACTCCCATTGACCGATTCGACAGCCCGGTTCGAATGTTGCTTCGAGGGTCCCGGGCAGGTTCGGGCCGGAGCCCGGCACGTCGATCGCCACCGATTCCAGACCAGGCACATCCTCGCGTCGCGCGGCCCACCGACTTCCTGCCTCGCGCAATCGTACGTGACGAATCGGAATGACACGGCTGAGCGCCGCTTCGAGCGCACCGCGCATCGACCCTGCGTCGCCTCGGCGATCGAGTGCCCGTGTCACAGTCGTGAGCAGATCGTTCACCGCTTGACGCCGGTCGCGTTGACGAGGCCTGTGAAAGGGTTCGGCGCCGGAAGGCGAGCCGATGAACGACGGCAGTGGCTGATCTTCAGGTCTCGGCATGACCGCCGAAGAACCAAAAGCGCTGCCAACATCCGGGACGGCGCTATCGTCGGAAAGGCCGTGAAAATCGATCGACGACGGTACCATCACAGCACCTGCCGGGTATCGTCTGCCCGTAGCACCACGCCGGCTCTCGCGTCCACCGATGACCGATGTTCCGCCGCGTCGACGAACCACGGCAT
>DASXGC010000131.1:0-4599 GCA_036489235.1 Vicinamibacterales bacterium | reverse complement strand
CCACACGACCCGGTTCAACTTCGACGACACCGCGTCGAGCACAATCGATCCGGTCTGGATGACGTTGAGCGACTGCGTCACCGGCGCGAACGGCGCAAGGCCCCAGTCGGTGATTGGCGGCAGGAACTGTCCCAGCGTCTGCGCCTCGAAGCCGACGGTGACCAGCACGTAGTAATGCATCTTCAGCGGAGCATCGGCGGGGTCGACCTGGCCGAGGCCGCGGGCGCCAAGTTCTTTCACGACAGATTCGACCACGGTCGGTCCGAAAATGGCGAGCAGGGCTTTGGGATCGTCCTGCGAGCTGCGCGCCATCTTCACGTCACCGGGGCCATCAGCCGCCCACGCCCAGCTGCGGATGCCCTTGAAATCGAAGTTCGGGTCGGCGTCCCCTCTGCTCTTGATTTTGTACGCCAGGAGCGGTGCCACCATCAGGATGGCCATGAGGGAGGTGGCGAGTGCCAGTCGCGTCCCGTATCTCATCGACATGAGCGTCATCATAGCAACACAGACCGCCGCAGCTATGCACTTTCGGCGGGCGCAGGCGCGCTCGAAGGGGAGTCGCGCCTGTCAGGAACGACTATTCGGCCACGACGATCGGATTCAGCTCCACCGGCACTCTGGAGACAAGTCCCTGAGCGACTTCGAGCTGGGCGGTGGTGATGACCTTATGCGCGCGCTCGACGCGCGGAATGCTGCCGCGCATCAGTTGCGCCGCGCGCAGTCCTGCGACCACGACGAACTCGAAAGGGTTTGTTCCGTGCGGGCGTTGAACCACTGAACCTTCTTTTCCTTGCGGCTTTGGTGAGGCTGGAGGCTGGAATAGCCGCAGGCTTCAGGAAAGCGGGGAACCCCCATTATACCCCGGACCGCAGGGCGACCCCGGCGAAGAGTTACTCCGTGAAGCGGTATTTCAGCAGCACCATCAGCGCGACCACGCCGTCCCGCCACGTGATCTTCTTGCCTTCGTCGTAGCCGCGCCCGTCGTAGCTGATTGGCACTTCGTAGACCCGGTATTTCCGCTTGAAGATCTTGGCGGTCATCTCCGGCTCGATGCCGAAGCCGTTCGAGTGCAGCGTCATCGACCGTAACACGTCCGTTCGCATCACCTTGTAGCAGGTCTCCATGTCGGTGAGCATGGTGTTGTACAGGACGTTGGTGATGAAGGTCAGGAGGCGGTTGCCCAGATAGTGGGTGAGCAGGAACACGCGGTGCGTGCCGAGGAAGCGGGACCCGAACACGACGTCGGCTCGCCCCGACGTGATGAGCGAGGTCAGGAGCGGATATTCCTCGGGCGAATATTCGAGGTCGGCGTCCTGGATGATCATCATGTCGCCGGTCACGGCGGCGAAGCCGCGGCGCAGCGCCGAGCCCTTGCCGCCGTTCTTCGGCTGTTTGACCAGGGTGAATCCGAGCTCCTTCTGCAGCGCCTCGAGAACATCGCTGGTGCCGTCGGTCGACACGTCATCGACGACGATCAGCTCGATGCGCATCTTCACGGCGAGGACGCGGCGGATGATCTCGTCGATCGTCTCGCGCTCGTTGAACACGGGCATCACGACGGTCAGCAGCGGATCGGGCGGCACGAGTAGCGCTGCGCGCTGCAACGCAGAGGGCGTGTGTGTCATGCGGATTGCGCGCGGGCCCGGCCGACGGCGACGACGGACAGGCCGATCGGCGGCGCGACGATGCGTTCGAGCGGCAGCGCCCACGGTGCGATAAGGCGATCGAAGAGCCGCACCTGCTTCGGCGTGTGCTCGGTATTCCCGCTGATGTAGAGGTTGTACATCCAGCCGAGGAGGCCGATCGGGTTGCTGTACTTCAAGGCGACGATCTCGAGCCCGGCGGCGGCAAACGCCTTTGACAGCGATGCCTTCGAGTATCGGCGGTGGTGGCCGAGTGCGGCGTCGTGCGGCCCGTAAATCGCCTGAACGGCCGGCACCCAAATCAGCACCTGACCGCCGGTGCCGGCGACCACGTCGCGAAACAGCGTCAGCGCGCGGACATCGTCTTCGATGTGCTCGAGGACGTTGACGCAGACCACGGTGTCGAAACGGTTCGCCAGCTCCGAGGGCGTGGACTCCTCGAGGTGCTCGACCCGAATCGTGACGCGTGGGTGATTGCCAAGGGCGGCGCGAGCCTGGGTCGCACAGTTCAGATTCGGCTCGATGCAGACGACATCGTCAGCCGTCTCGACCAGCTGGCGCGTCATGGTGCCGATGCCGCAGCCGACTTCGAGGACGTGCTTGCCGACGTAGGGACGCAGGACGTCGTAAATGTGCTGCTGGTACCGGACCGCCTCGCTCATCGTCTCGAGGTCGTCGGCGGCGTAGCGCTTCTGTGTCTGTGTAAATCTGTGGTCGACGTTCATGCCAAAAGTCGGAGCGGTGACACGGTACCATATGCTATCGTCCTTCCGCCATAGTGATGACAAGTGTGCTCAGCTTCGCCCTCGTGGCGCTGATGGCGCTCGCCCCGTCCACCCCGCTGTCGGAAGCGGTCTTGTACGGACGGGCCGCCGAGGTCACGACGCTGATCGCGGGCGGTGCCGACGTCAACGAGAAGGACGACACCGGCATGACGCCGCTGATGGTGGCGGCGGTGCAGGGCCATACCGCGATTGCGAAATCTCTCCTCGCAGCCGGTGCGCGTGTCGCGGACACCGACGAAGACGGGGCGACGGCGTTGATTCGTGCCGCCTCCGCCGATCGCGGCGACGTCGTCAAGCTGCTGCTCGCGAGCGGCGCCGAGGTGAACGTCAAGAGCAGCGGAGGCATGACTGCGCTCGCGGTGGCCGCGTACGGCGGCCACGCCGACGTCGTGCGAACACTGATCGCGAGCCGCGCCGACCCCAATCTTGCCGACAACCAGGGCCGCACGCCGCTGATGGCAGCGGTCACCAACGGTGACGTGACTACTACTCAGGCGCTGTTGGCAGCCGGCGCCAATACGTTCGCCGCGGATGCCGGCGGCGGCGTTGCACTCACCTACGCCTCTGCGGCGGGAGCGGCCGACGCGATTCAAGTGCTGCAGAAGCGCGGCGCCAAGGCGACCGGCACTGACCTGATTCTTGCCGCGACCGGCTGCCACACCGCCGCGGTGAAGGTGCTGCTGGCCGGGGGGCTGAGCGCGAGCGTCAACGTCGACGGCCACGTGCCGCTGCTCGCGGCGGCGGGAGAGAACTGCGTCGAGACTGTCAGCCTCCTGCTCGACCGAGGCGCCGACGTCAACGCCAAGGATGGCGATGGCTGGACCGCGCTCATCAAGGCCGCCTCCGCCAACATGACCGACCTTGCGCGCGTCCTGCTGGCGCACGGCGCCGATATGGACATGCCCGATCGTCTCGATCGGACGGCGTCGATGTACGCATCGATGAAGGATCACGAGGACATGGCGGCGCTGTTCGCAGAATTCAAGGCGAAGAAGAAGAAATGAGGGGTGCGATGAAGCTCGCCGCATTCGCGACGATAGTGAGCGGTGTGACGTTGATTGGCGCGGTGACCGCTGCGGGCGGAGCAAGCTCCGCCGCTACGGACGTAGGGGCCGAGCTTGCTCGGCCCATGCAGCCCGCACCCGCGAAAATCGTGGTTGCGAGTCCGACGCTGAAGATGGACGAGACCATGCCGCGCGAGTACACACCGGACGGACGGAACGTCTCGCCGCCGCTGACCTGGACCGGCGCACCCGCCGGCACCAGAGAATTCGCCGTCATCTGCGAGGATCCTGACGCTGGCAATCCACCGCCGTTCGTACACTGGGTGATCTACCGGATTCCCGCGTCGGCGAAAGGCGTACCCGAAGGCGTGCCGATTGATCCGGAAGCCGCGATGCCCGCCGAGATTGCCGGCGCGGTTCAGGGGTTGTCCGGTTTTCGTCGTGCGATCTACCGCGGACCGGCCCCTCCTCCAGGCAAGCCGCATCACTATCACTTCGTCGTCTACGCCATCGACGCCGTGCTCAACCTGAAACCGGGCCTCAATCGCGCGGAACTGCTCGACGCGATCAAGGGACACATCATCGGACAGGGCGAGCTGGTTGCCATCTACGAACGCAAGGCACCCGGAGCGGAGGATTGATATGACGTTTATCTCCCGTCGAGACCTGTTGAAGCGCGCGGCCGTCGTCGGCGCGGCCGCCGCCGTTCCCGGTGACGTGGCGCGGGCGGTTGAGAGCCGCGAAGGCGATGGCGGGCCTGAAAGGCCCGCGCCTCATGACATTGCCGCGCACGATCTTGCCGCGCACGACATGGCGGCCGCACGCGAGCCGCTCGAGAGCCTCACCGCCTCTGAAGCGGATCTGCTCGACGCGATTGTCGCGCGGTTGATTCCGACTGACGCCAACGGCCCGGGCGCGACCGAAGCGCGCGCGGTCCACTACATCGATCGCGCGCTCGGTGGCGCGCTCGCCTCGTCGCGTCAGGCCTACACGGCGGGGCTGGCGGCGCTCGACCGCTATGCGCGTTCCTCGCGCGGCAAGCCGTTCCTCGAACTGACCCACACCGATCAGGATTCGGTGCTCATCGACGTCGAAACCGGCGCAGCCACCGGCTTCACCGGCAGTTCGGCTGCGTTTTTTGCGCTGATGCTGAACCACACCCATCAG
>DASXGC010000127.1:0-7661 GCA_036489235.1 Vicinamibacterales bacterium | reverse complement strand
TGCCGACTTCTACGATCGTCTGCTGATCGGACTGCGTGAGCAGCCGGGAATCACGATTGCCGGCGCCTCCAATTTTCTGCCGCTCGAGGCAGGATGGCGCGGTCCCTATTTCGTGCAGGGCCGGCCGCAACCGCGAGCGGGGGACGAACCACAGGCGCAGCACCAGACCATCGACGGCGGGTACTTCCGCGCGCTCGGTGCGACGCTCGTCAAGGGTCGCTCGTTCGATGCGCGCGACACCGCCGACGCGCCTGGCGTCGTGGTGGTCAACGACACGCTGGCGCGGCGTCAGTGGCCCGACCAGGAGCCGATCGGGCAGACGCTCGTCGCGCCGATGAGCGTGGTCGGTCCGATGGGACGCAGCCTGATGAAGCAGCACACCTTTCAGGTCGTTGGCGTCGTGGCCAGCGTGAAGAACTCGACACTTGTGCGCGACGCCGAACCAGCAGTGTTTTTCAACTTCCGTCAATTTCCGTTCCGCGGCATGAACATCGTCGTACAGGGCCACGGCGATCCGGCGGCGCTGCTCGCCACAGTGCGCGAATCGGTGCAGCGGCTCGATCCGAATCTGCCGATTGCCTCCGCGCGAACCCTCGAACGCGTCGTCGGTGAAGCGACCGATCGGCCTCGCGCACTGATGATGCTGATGGGCGTGTTTGCCTCGCTGGCGCTCGGACTGGCGGCGCTCGGGATCTACAGCATGCTGTCGTACAGCGTGAACCAGCGCCGGCAGGAGCTGAGCGTGCGGATGGCACTCGGCGCCCAGCCGGGCGATGTGTTGTGGCTGGTCGTTCGCTACGGCCTGCGGCTTGCGATCGCCGGCGGAGTCGTCGGCGTCATCGGTGCTCTGGCCATCGGCCGGGCGTTGTCGAGTCTGCTGTACGGCGTTTCGTCAGTGGACGTGCCCGCCTTTGCGGTCGCCGTCGCGCTCGCGCTGGTCACCGCGTCGGCGGCGTGCGTGCTGCCCGCGCGTCGTGCTGCCCATCTCGATCCTCTGGCGGGACTGCGCACCGACTGAGCGACCGTGATCTCTCGCGTCTCTATAGATTCACCACAGAGACACGAGTCACAGAGATGAGGTAACGGCGCTCTCGGGTTCTGCGTGATGCGATAAGCACACTCGATTCGACGACCGGGCCTGCGAAGCTGGCCGCGTGTCAGCGGAACCGCGGACCGGACACGAGTCGCTCTTTCAGCTCCGTACCGACTCGAGTCCGGCCCGCGATTCCCTTGATGCCGCCGCGGCGCGGCGGCCGGGCGAATCGAAAGTCGCTGCCTCCGTGTCCCCGTGGCTCGGTGGTTAAATCGGGAGGCAGCTCGCAGTCACAATCGACCTCCGGCTCACTGCCGAGTCGCCGCGTCGGTGGTGTAGTGCGCGGCCTCGAGCAGCTCGCCGACGCGCGGAGCGACCTTCGTGGCGTACAGCTCGATGCTGGTCATCAACGATTCGTGCGGCAGCGTGCCATTGCTGTACTTCATATCGAAACGCGCCAGGCTCAACGCCTGAATCGTCGCCGCGATTTTTCTGGCGACGGTCTCCGGCGACCCCACGCAGAGCGCGCCTTCCGGCCCGGCCTCGCGTTCGAAATGCGGCTTGGTGACCGGCGGCCAGCCGCGTTCGCCGCCGATTCTTGTCATCATCGCCGCGTAGTGCGGCCAGAGTTCCTCCCGCGCCTGCTCGTCGGTCGCCGCGACATGTCCGGGCGAGTGAGCGCCGACCGGAAGCGGGGCGTGACCGAAGTGCCGCAGCTGTTCGGCGAACAGGTCCACGTACGGCCGGAAGCGGCGTGGGCTGCCGCCGATGATCGCCAGCATCAGCGGCAGGCCATGACGGGCCGCACGCACGACCGAGTCCGGGCTGCCACCGACGCCAACCCAGGTACGCAGCCGGCCGCCGCCTTCGATTGGCGGGTAGACCAGCTGATCGCGAAGCCCCGGTCGCGTTTTTCCCGACCATGTGACCGGCTTGCCGCCGCGCACGGCAGCGAAGATCTCGAGATGTTCCTCGAAAAGCAGCTCGTACTGATTGAGGTCGAAGCCGAACAATGGAAACGACTCGGTAAACGATCCCCGTCCGACGATCGCCTCGGCGCGTCCGCTGGAGATCGCGTTCAGCGTCGAGAACCGCTGGAAGACGCGAATCGGATCGTCGGTGCTCAATACCGTCACCGCCGAGCCGAGATGAATCGTCCTCGTCAGACCGGCGATCGCCGCCAGCACGACTTCCGGTGCAGAGACGGCAAAGTCCGGACGATGGTGTTCCCCTACGCCGAAGAAATGCAGACCGAGTCGATCGGCCAGAACGGCTTCCTCAACGACGTGCCGCAACACGATCGGTTGAGGAAGCGGCTGTCCCGCCGCGTCGAGCGTGACGTCGCCGAATGTGTCGATGCCGAGTTCGATGCCGTGGTCCATTCAGACAAGCGTATCAGTCAGCTTGTCCGAGGCTCCAGCCGAGACCAAGATTGGACTCAGTAGACGTCGAGGTCGTGGGCCGAAACGACCTTGCCGTCGTACGCCGAACGCACTTCCCTCAGCAGTTCCTCTTCGCTGGAACTCCAGATTAGCTGGTGGTAGAGCACGAGCAACGCTGGTCGCGCACGCGACGCGACGGCGCCAAGTTGACGCGAGGACGTGTGATACCGCGCGTGATACGCCTGCCAGTCGGCTGGGCGTTTCGCGAAGCCGGCCTCCGAGTACACCTCGTGGACGAGGACGTCACAGCGCTGACACTGATCCTCAATGTGTGAGCTCGCATCGGTGTCACCCGAGACCACGATCGTGCGATCGGGAGTCCGGAACGTGTAGCCGAACGCCAGCGGCCACGCTCCGTGTTTGACGGCAAAGGCCGTCACGGCAACGCGATCGTCGCGATAGACGATGCCAGGCACGATTTCGTGGACGTTGACGATCGCAGGATCGTAGGCGTGTTTTGGTTCGCCGCCAGTCTGCCGGATACGCAGGTCCTCCGAGTAGGCCGCGATGAGATGAGTCGTCATCGCCTTCAGTCCGCGCGGTCCGTAAAGAGTGAGCGGCACGCTGCGCTCCAGAATCCACGGCGTCACGATGAGATCGGCGAGGCCGAGCGTGTGATCGGAGTGCAGGTGAGTAGCGAACGCGTATTTCAGGTTCGCTGGATTCAGCGCCGGAATCTTCTCCTTTTCCGCCGCCGCCGCGGCGCGCCGGACCACGCCGACCCCGAAGTCCACCAGGTAGCTGGTGTCGTCGACGACGATCGCGACGGCGGGGCCGTCGCGCTCTGGATCGGCGTTCGGCGTGCCGGTGCCGAGCATCACGACCCGGGTTCGAGATTGCGCCCGCACCAACGGAGTCGCGAGCAGCGCAGCAGCGGCCAGGATCGCGACGGCTCTCATGCTCGGTGAGCGTAGTTCAATGCGAGGTACACCACGACAGAGACTGCCAGCGCCGGCAGCGTGCCGCCGATCGACCCGGCGGCGTAGAAGGCGACGGCCCCAGCCGCCCACGCGGCAATGCCGGGGACCAGAACGCCGCGAAACGGTCCGCGGTCGTCGTAAAGGCTCTTGATGAATGCTTCGTCCATGCGCACCTGCTGCAGGTAATAGTGCGCGACCAATACACCGCCGACCGGTACCAAGAGCGCAGCCAGTGCGACTGTGAAGTTGGTGTAGTGCTCGAGCCACACCCCGGGCAGCGCACTGAGCGCCGTACCGACGATTCCGATCGACCAGACCACGGCGGAGTCGCTCGCTCGTGGCATCAGGCTTTTCCACGCCAGCGCGGACATGTAGATGTTGACGAAGTTGGTCGTCAGCGTTGCGATCGCGAGCAGCAGGGCGCCGGCGGCGCCGAGCCCGACGGCGCTCATCATTGCGCCGGGGTCGCTCGTGCCCGCGGCGTTCGCCGCCATTGCGCCAAGCGGCATCATCCACAGACTGGTCAGCGCCAGTCCGAGGAAGACGGCAGTGGCGCTGCCGCGGCTCGATCGCGTGTAGCGCGAGTAGTCGGCGAACATCAGGATCCAGGAAACCTGGTAGCCGATGACGACATCGAGCCCGCGCCACCAGCTCATGGGGACGTGCGGCGCCCGGTTCGCCGCCGGCGACGCGTGCAGGCAGGCGATCGTCAACGCCACCGCTACGATCAGCAGCATCGGCACCGCGACCCGATCCGCCCGTGCCACCGTCCGCGGTCCACGCCAGACGATAGCGGTGGCGACAAGACCGAGGAAGATGGCCCATGCGGTCCTTGAAGCGACAAGGCCGCCGGCAGAGCCGGCGCCCCCAATCGCACGCGTCACCGCCGACGCCGCGATGACGTTGTTCAGCGCGATCCAGGCGAAGTTGGAGACGTACAGCACGACCGCGACCAGCGCCGCGCCGCGGATGCCGAGCGCCGGACGAGCTGCGATGATCGACGGTACGCGCAGTCGGGATCCGAGCGGCGCCAGCGCCGCCACCAGCGCCGCTCCAGCAACGCTGCCGATCGCAACCAGGCCGATCGCTCGCTCGACAGTGAAAGACGAGCTCAAACTCGCGCCGACCTGAAGGGTCGTGGCCACGACGTTGGCGCCGACGAAAATCACGAACAGATCAGTCGACGACTGCGTCTGCTCAGCTGGACCGATCGCGCGGATTTCGGCGGCGTTCACGTGCGATAGGATACTGGACTCATGATCGAGCGCGCGGTTGCGGTCCAGACTCACGGCCGATATCTGGTCGAGCCGCCTAGTGGGTCCGGTCCGGCGCCGATGCTCGTCGGTTTCCACGGATACGCCGAATCGCCCGAGGTTCAGCTCGACCGTCTCCGCGCCATTCCCGGCTCCGACCACTGGCTGTGCGTCGCAGTCCAGGGACTGCACCGCTTCTATCAACGACGCACCAGTGACATCGTGTCGAGCTGGATGACGCGGCAGGATCGAGAGCTGGCGATCGCCGACAACGTTGCGTTCGTGGCCCAGGTCGTTGCGGCGGTTCGCGACGAATGGCCACACTCGTCCACCATCATCTACGCCGGCTTCTCGCAGGGCGTGGCAATGGCGTATCGCGCGGCCGTGGCAGCGACGCCTGCTGTCGCCGGCGTGATTTCGGTCGGCGGCGATGTTCCGCCTGAGCTCGACCGGACCATGCTCAACCGTGTGCCGTCGGCGCTGTTATGCCGTGGCAACAAAGATCTGCTATACGAAAAGACCACGTACGACAACGACCTGCGGCGTCTTCAGGAAGCGGGCACCAGCGTGCGGCCGATCGAGTTCGATGGCGGACACGAGTGGGCGGCGGATGTGCTGAATGCGGCGTCACAGTTCTTGCGGGAGCGCCGACCATGATTCACATCCGGATCGCGACGGTGGCCGATGCCAGGCGCCTCGCCGAACTACGCTGGGAATTTCGATCGGGCCGGGACACGCCGATCGAGACCCGCGAGGTGTTCGTCCGGCGCTGCATCGGATGGATGCGGCGCGAGCTTCAGGAAGGCAACGGCTGGCATGCCTGGGCCGCGGTCAAGGCGGACGGGCTGATCGTCGGCGCGGTCTGGGTGCAGACGATCAAGAAGATTCCCAACCCCTCGTCGGAATCCGAGCTGCACGCGTATCTGTCGAACCTCTACGTCACCCCGTCCGCGCGCGGCGGGATCGGCGTGCAACTGGTCCAGGCCGCGATTGCATGGGCAAAGATCAACAAGATCGATCGACTGATTCTGTGGCCGGCACACCGCAGCGTCTCCCTCTACCTGCGCTTCGGCTTCTCTCATGCCGGTGACGTGATGGAGCTGCAGACCTGGAAGCCGGCCTCGGCATAGCGCGGTCGACGCCTCAGCGATCCTGCTCCGAGACGCGGTCGCGGATCCAGGTGGCAATGGTCTGCTGCACGTCGTTGTAAATCGCAGCCTGCGCCGCCGGGTCCTTGCGCGACAGCTTGAACGAATGGTCGCCTTTTTCGACGATGTGCAGCGCCGCGGGCGGATCGAGTGCTGAAAGTACCGGCGTCAGCTCCGCCGGCGTTCCGAATGCGTCACGGTCGCCCTGGACGAAGAGCATCGGCCGCTTGATCGACGGGAGGTGGCGGTCGCGGCGCTCGGTTGGCCTGCCGGGCGGGTGGAGGGGATAGCCCAGGAGCACGAGGCCCGCGAGCGGCAGCGCGGCGTCCGCAGCTGCCACGTGCGTAGCGATGCGTCCACCCATCGATTTGCCGCCGATGAACAACGCGCGGCGAGCGCTTTCGAGCGTTTCCCGAACACCGTCGATGACACCCAGGTAGCAGGCTTCGAGGGCGGGTGCCCGGTCAGGAATCTTCCGTCCCTGTTCGGTGTAGAGGAAGTTGAACGTCACGACGTCGAGGCCAAGCGCCGACAAGGCGCGTGAAAAATCGACCATGAAGACACTGCGCTGGCCGGCGCCGGCGCCGTGACCGAGAATCAGCGTCGCCGCGGCGGGCGCAACCGCAGACGAGTAGACGACTGCCGTGGTGACGGCGCCGGAATTCAGGTGAATGCGAAGGTCCGTAGCGCCGCCCATCAATGTCCCGCAAATGCGCGGCCTAATCCGTATGTCACCGCCGCCTCCAGCACCCCCACCATCGTCATCTCCGCGCCGCTCGACCACCAGGACCGCGTGGTCACCAGCGATTTCGCGGCGCCGACCGCGAAGTGCGCCAGCGTGCTGATGACGAAGGAAGCGACGACGGCCGGCATGCCGACGGTGAAGAAGAACGGGATGATCGGGATGAAGCCGCCGACGGCGGTGGACAGGCTGGCGGAGATGGTCGAGCGCCACGGATTGGGGAAGGTGTCCTCGTTCAGGCCGAGCTCCTCGTGCACCAGTGTGCGCAGAAACTGGGCCGGCTCTTTCTGCAGACGCTCCGCGAGCGCACGCGATTCCTCGACCGAGAATCCCTTCAGCTGATAGAAGAGTTCGAGCTCCAGCAGTTCCTCGTGCGGGTCCTCTTCGATTTCGAGCCGTTCACGCGCGACCTCCGATTCGTAGACCTCTCGCTGCGACTTCGACGAGAGGTAGGCGCCGGCGCCCATCGACAGCGCGCTCGCCAGCGTGCCGGCCAACCCGGCTGCAAGCACCACCTCGCTGCCTCCGGTATAGCCGGCCATCCCGGACACAATCCCGAACACGGCGCCCAGGCCGTCGTTGACGCCGTAGATGGCGTCGCCGATCCAGCCGGTGCCGCGCTGATGCCAGCGCTCGCGTCCCAGGATTCGATCGAGCGCCGAGCGCGGGGTCGGTGCGGCGCCGCCGGCGAGTGCGCGCAGGATCACGGCGTGATCGCGCTCCTCGTGCATGGCCTCTTCGGCGATCTGACGATCGGTGGGATCGCTCAGCTTCGACATCAGGTGGTCGTACTCTTCCTCGGCCTTGTTCTCTTCCTGCTCGAGGCGGTGCAGCACGACGTTCGGATCGGAGATGCGTTGAAACCATGTCAGGCCGCGTTCGACTTCCTGGGGGTGGGGCGCCTGCCCGGTGGTCAACGCAATTCGCTCGGACCAGCGCGCCGCATGAATCTCTTCCTGCTGCGCCAGCCGCGTGAGGATGTCCTTCCGTCGCGGATCGGCTTCGCGGTCGGCGAGATGGCGATACGTCGCCGCGGCTTCGACTTCCCGGCGCCACATCTTCTCGACCGTGGCGAGATTGATTTTGTCGATCGCCATTATCCGATCATCCGTTCGAAGAGCAC
>DASXGC010000071.1:0-5462 GCA_036489235.1 Vicinamibacterales bacterium | reverse complement strand
CTTGCCCTCGCACCGGAACGACTTCCGCATCAGACATTCCTGGACTGCACCAATCTTCGCCAGTGCCGCCGCACCGCGCCCGTTCAGCACGGCCGCACGCGCCTCGAGCCGGTGAACGCCTAGCACTTCGAAGGCGAAGTCGATGGCGAGCGCGGCGCTCTCTTCGAACACACCGCTGCCCCAGAACGCCGACCCAATCGCGAAACCCCACTCCGCGGTTTCGAAGCGCCCGTGCTTCTGGCGGACTTGAATCACACCGATCGCGGTGTCGGAGCCGGGAATGGTGATCGCGAAGCACGCTTCGCGTCCGGCCGAGCGTCGCATGCAACTCGACGTGATGAACTGCTCAAAGCCATCGACCGTGGTCGGCGGACGCGAAATGAAACGGCCGACCTCCTTGGTGTTGAGCACAGACCAGAGGGACTCGGCGTCGGAGGGCCGGAGTTCGCGTAACATCACGCGTTCACCGGAGAGCACCGGCAGCCGGTCTCGCCAGACGCTCGTATTCGCTGTGCGACCGGATACCAGGGAAAACAAATCGAGACTCGCCCGATACGGTGTTTTTTCCATGACGGCTGGCCTTCTCGTATGGCGGCTCATTAGCGCCGTCCACCGGAGCCAAGGACGAAGGTGTCGCCGAACTCAACGCGAATCCACGCGACGTCGTTTCGGAAATTGAGGAACCAGAGGTACGAGGGATTCTGAAGCAACGGCTGCGCCTGCCCGTCGCCTCGACGTGTGCGCAGCCGCGTGCCCCACACGATGTTGTCGTCGGACGCCGTGCCCCAAACGATATTGTCGTCGGATGCCGTGCCCCAGACGATGTTGTCCCTGGCGGCCGTCCCCCACACGATGTTGTCGCCATCGCTGGTTCCCCAGACGATGTTGTCGTCAGCCCTTGCAGTGCCCCAGACGATGTTGTCGCCGAGTTCCGCGGTGCCCCAGAGGATGTTGTCGCAGTCGCCGCCGCCGCAATCGGAGCCCCAGACAATGTTGTCGCTGGCGCGCGCGGTTCCCCACACGATGTTGTCGCCGGCCATCGACGTGCCCCAGACGATGTTGTCATCCGAGGCGGTGCCCCAGACGATGTTGTCGTCGGCCTCGGTTCCCCACACGATGTCGTCGTCGCCGGCCGTACCCCAGACGATGTTGTCACCGCAGTCGCTGACGCCGCACGCGGTGCCCCAGACGATGTTGTCGCCGGTGGCGCCGAACGCCCTGGCCGTGCCCCAGACAATGTTGTCCGCCCAGGCATTCGCGGCCGGCACCATGATGCCGCCGCTGATCTGATGATTGCCCCAGATGATCTGCTTGCCCCAGATCGCTTCGACGGGAACGTGCGCGCCTTTCGTCGCCGTCATGTAGAACCTGGCCAGCTTCACGGCGCCGAGCGTATTCAGGAAACCCGCGCCCTCTTCGAGTGGACGATAGCCAGGCTCGATCTGCGCGGTGTACTCGAGAATCGCCTTGACCAGATTCGGCGTCAGGCCCGGATTCGCCTGCAGCATCAGGGCAACGGCCCCGGTCACGACCGGCGCGGCCATGCTCGTACCGGTCAGCGAGAGGTACGGCGCCGCGACGTGACGGCTCCCGCCCAGCAAGCACGTCGGGATCGCGACGAGGCAGTTCTGGTATTCCATGCTGCCGAACGCGGCCGCGGATACGATGCCGACGCCTGATGCGACGAGATCCGGCTTCGCGGAGTAGTCGATCGACGTCGGACCCCGCGAGCTGAAGTCGGCGACGGTGTCGTCGCTCCGACTCAGTGACCCCATCGAACTCGAGGCACCGACCGTGATGACCCACGGCGCATTGCCCGGCGAGGTGATGCCGCCGAACACTTTGTGACCAGCGCTGTCCTGACCTTGGTTGCCGGCCGCCACGACGACCACCACGCCCTGCTCGACGAGCGCGCGGGTCGCGAGCGTGAGCGGGTCGGTCTCATACGACTCGGTGACGGGAGTGCCGAAGGAAAGATTGACGACGCGGATGTGATGCTTGACGGCGTTGAGCGCGAGCCAGTCGAGCGCGGCCAGCACGTCGCTCAGCCGGCCGGAGCCGTCGGCGCCGAGCGCCTTCAGCGACCAGAGCGCCGCGTCGGGCGCCATGCCTGACTGTTTGCCGAAGGAGGCGGCGCCGCTGCCGGCGATCGAACCAGCGATATGCGTGCCGTGACCGGCATCGTCCTGAGACCCAGTGCCGACGAAATCGAGACTCGCGGTGATGTGCAGATCGGGATGCGGGCTGACGCCTGAGTCCACGAACGCAACGCCGACACCGGCGCCGGTGAATCCGAGATCCGTGCGCGCGAAGAACGCACCGGACGTGATGCCCGTGCGGAAATTGCTCGAGTAGACCATCGCCTCGTCGTGCACGTGCACGACAGACGCAAGGTTCGATACGACGCCGAGCAGGTTGTCGGGAACATCGATCACCTGCGCGTTGATCGACTCGAGCTTGTCGCCGTGAACGAACGGCTTCAGCTCCGCCGGCAAGGGGCTGCCTCGGTGCAGCGTGACGATGACGCGGCTCGTTTTCAGAGTGTTCGTGACGCCGGCGCGGTCAGCGAGCCGCGAATCCAGCTTGGGGAACCGGTCCGCGGCGTTCGAGGAGGTGGCAGCCAGAGCCATTCCAAGAATGGCCAGACAAAGGGCAGATAAACTTTTGGAAATCAATTGTTTGCAGCTATTCGTCGGTGGGCAAATGTGCGCCGTACCGAGCAGAACGCGACGATAGCACAAACGCCGTCGAATGTCTAAAGAGTCGCTCTGAGGCTGTTAAAGAGCTGAGTTTCGACCAGGCTCAACAGTACATTAGCAGCGCGCGGGTTCGTATGCGAGGTTTGACGTCAGCCATCTTTCGACCTCTTCCATCGACTGTCCTTTCCGTCGCCCGTACGCCGCCATCTGATCGGCGCCGAGCCGGCCGACGCTGAAATAGCGCGCGTGAGGGCTGGCGAAATAGAGCCCGCTGACGCTTGCCGCCGGCGTCATCGCCGCGCTCTCGGTCAGCGCCATCCCCACATCGCTCGCGCCCAGCAGCTCGAACAGCTTGAACTTCTCGCTGTGATCCGGACAGGCGGGATAGCCGAACGCCGGACGGATCCCGCGATGTGCTTCGTGCATGACCTCGTCGGGTGTGCGCGCTTCGTCGATGCCCCACTCCTGGCGCGACCGCTGGTGGAGATAGGCGGCAAACGCTTCCGCCAATCGATCGGCGAGCGCCTTCACGAGGATCGCGTCGTAGTCGTCGAGATCGCGCTCGAAGCGGGCCGCCAGTTCGTCGGCGCCGAGGCCCGCAGTCACGGCGAACGCACCGAGGTAGTCGGTCGGCCGGCTCGCCGATCGCGGCGCGATGAAATCGGCAAGCGACAGATTGGGTTTGCCGTCAGCGATGGCTTCCTGCTGGCGCAGCAGGTTGAATCGCACCAGTTCGCCGGCGTGCCCGACATCGCGGTAGACGGCGATGTCATCGTCCTCACTCGCGGCGGGCCAGTATCCGTAGACCCCGCTTGCGGTCAGCAGTCGCTCGCGGATCACGCGATCCAGCAGGACACGCGCATTGTCGTACAGCTCGCGGGCGGCGGGTCCGTATTGGGGATGATCGAGGATCGCCGGGAATCGCCCCTTCAGCTCCCACGCCGAGAAGAAGAAGGTCCAGTCGATGTACGGCACCAGCTCGGTCAGTGGCACATCCGCAAGTACCTTGCGACCGACAAACGGCGGCACCGGGAGCTTCTCACGCGACCAGTCGGTGGTAAATCGGTTCGCCAGCGCGGTCTCGTACGGCAGCAACGGGTGTTCGCGGCGCGCGAGGTGCTGCTCGCGCAGCCGCTGCTGGAGCTCGCGGTTTTCCTGTTCGAACGCCGGCCGGCGCTCTGCGCTCATCAGGCTCGACACGACATCCACCACCCGCGACGCATCGAGGACATGCACGCTGGTCTGCGAATACTCCGGTGCGATCTTGACCGCGGTGTGCTGACGGCTGGTCGTCGCGCCGCCTATCAGCAGTGGCAGCGTGATGCCACGCCGCGCCATTTCCCTGGCGACGAACACCATCTCGTCGAGCGACGGTGTGATCAACCCGCTCAGCCCGATGAGGTCGGCCTTCTGGTCGAGCGCGGTCTGCAGAATCTTGTCGCACGGCACCATCACCCCGAGATCGACCACTTCGTAGCTGTTGCAGCCGAGTACAACGCCGACGATGTTCTTGCCGATGTCGTGGACGTCGCCTTTGACCGTCGCCATCACAACCTTGCCCTTCGAGGAGGTCTCGGCGGCACCGCCGGCGGCCATGCGGGCTTCGCGCTCCGCGGCCATGAACGGCTCGAGATACGCGACCGCGCGTTTCATCGCACGAGCGCTCTTCACCACCTGCGGCAGGAACATTTTGCCAGCACCGAACAGGTTGCCGACCACTTTCATCCCGTCCATCAACGGTCCCTCGATGATCTCGAGCGGCCGCGAGTACTTCTGCCGGGCTTCCTCGACATCCTGCTCGATGAAGTCGACCACGCCGTGCACCAGCGCGTGCGACAGCCGCGCTTCGACGGTCGCATCGCGCCAGGCGACGTCGTGTTCCCGTTTAGTGCCCGCGCCCTTCACGCTCGCCGCGAATTCCACCATCCGCTCGGTCGCATCGGCGCGGCGATTGAAGATGATGTCCTCGACGCGCTCGAGCAGATCCTTCGGGATGTCCTCGTAGACGACCAGCTGGCCGGCGTTGACGATTCCCATGTCGAGTCCGGCCTTGATCGCGTGGTACAGGAAGGCCGAATGAATCGCTTCACGGACGATGTCGTTGCCGCGGAAGGAAAACGACAGATTGCTGATCCCGCCGCTGATTTTGACGCCCGGGCACGACGCCTTGATCAGCCTGGTCGCCTCGATGAAGTTGACCGCGTAGGCGTTGTGCTCCTCGAGACCGGTTGCGATCGCGAGGATATTGGGATCGAAAATGATGTCGGACGGATCGAAGCCGGCCCGCTCCGTGAGCAACTGGTAGGCACGCTCGCAGATCGAGACCTTTCGCTCGATCGTATCCGCCTGTCCCTGTTCGTCGAATGCCATCACCACCACGCCGGCACCGTAGCGGCGGACGATAGCGGCTTTCTTCAGAAAGTCGTCCTCACCCTCCTTCAGGCTGATCGAGTTCACCACCGGCTTGCCCTGGACGCACTTCAGCCCGGCGAGAATCACCGACCACTTCGAGCTGTCGATCATCACCGGAACGCGGGCGATGTCCGGCTCGGTCGCGATGTAGTTGAGGAATTCGGTCATCGCATGCTCGGAGTCGAGCATGCCTTCGTCCATGTTGACGTCGATCAGATTGGCGCCGCCGCGGACCTGGTCGAGCGCCACCGCCGCAGCAGCCGCGTAGTCGCCGGCCTTGATCAGCCGGGCGAAGCGCAGCGATCCAGTGACGTTGGTCCGCTCGCCGATCATCTGGAAATTCGAGTCGGG
>DASXGC010000052.1:0-7989 GCA_036489235.1 Vicinamibacterales bacterium | reverse complement strand
GCCGCGTCGTGCTCGGATGGCCCCGACGTCAGGATGACCCGGCGTCGCGCGTTGCGGTTGATGAGGGCAACGACCAGCTCGACGAAATGCTCTGGCGGCCAACGCCGGAACGGATTGCCGGCGCTGACGTGGACGATGATCAATTCGTCAGAGTCGGCTGATGGCTTGGGCGGCAGTCTCCCTGCGACCGAGACGACGGTCCGCGCATCGACCGGCATCTCGACCGGGAACGCTGTTCGATCGGGCGGAGCGATGCCGAGCGAGGTCAGCAGGTCCCATTGGTTCTCGACGGAATGACGCGGCCGCAGTGTGCGCGGACGCGCGACACGGCGTGTGTACATCCAGCTGCGGCCGACGATTTCGTAACCGATTCGTAAGGGGGCGCCGCTCAGCCAGGTAAGCAGGGACGCGCGCGGCCCACCGTGAAAATCGATGGCGATGTCGTAGCGCGCCTTCCGCAAGCGGCGGCCGAGTCCGAGATCGGCGAGGAACCCACGCATCCCGGAGGCGCGAGGCGCGACGATGACGTCATTCAGGTGCGGGTTGTGAAGAACGACCGGCGCGGCGGCCGGCTCGACCAGATAGGTCAGGTATGCGTCGGGAAAGCGCTGGCGCAGCGCATGCACGGCCGGTGTGGTGAACACCACGTCGCCGATTTGTCGCAGGCGAACCACCAGAATGCGCGCACTCGTCAATGCTCCAACTAGTCGGTCTCGATGGTTGCTTCGTCGATCAGCATGACCGGGATGTCGTCCTTGATCGGATACACACGCTTACATGTTGCGCACTTCAGCGCTGATCCGTTCTTGACGAGCGTGACCGGTGTCTTACAGTTCGGACACGCGAGAATCTCGAGCAATTCCGGGTCGACGGCCATATCCGGAATATATGACACCTTTCCGCTTTTGTGGAACAATTCGATGTGTATGAAGGTCGCAGTCCTGATCGCGGCTCTGAGTTTGTCGGCGTCACTTGCGACGGCACAGTCACGGCCGGTTCCATCGCCAGCCGCCTCGCCGGCCGACAAGGTCGCTGAGGCCTACGCACAGTTTCTGATCGGCCATCATCTCGAGGAGTCCGATCAGGAAGATGCCGCGGTCGCCGCTTACAAGCGTGCGATGGAGCTCGACCCGACCGCCGCCGACATCCCCGGGCAACTCGCCGGCTTGTACCTGCGCATGAACAAGGCGCAGGAAGCGATGAACACTGCGGAAGCGGCGATCAAGATCACCGCGGACAATCGCGAAGCGAACCGCGTGCTCGGAACGATCTACGCCGCGCTCTCGGAAGCGGAAAAGCCGCGCGGGTCGCGCAGCACCGCACCCGATCCAAACGTCGCGAAGGCGATCGGCTATTTCGAGACCGCGATCAACGGCGTGGTCGCGGAAACGGATCCGAACGTGCGCGCCACGCTCGCCCGGCTCTACGTCAGCAGCGGTGCGTACCAGAAAGCGATCCCGCTCCTGAACGATCTGGTCAACGAGGAGCCTGGCTGGCAGGACGGTCCGATGATGCTCGCCGAGGCGTATGCCGGCGCAGGCCGCGTTCCCGATGGCATCGCCATGCTCGAGCAACGCAGCGGCGAGGATCCGCGCCTGTTACCGGCGCTGGCGGATTTTTACGAACGCGAGCATCGCTGGTCGGAGGCCGCGGGAGCGTACGGCCGCGCCATCGAGCGATCGCCGCGCAGCGTCGAGTTGAAGTTCCGCTTCGCGTCGGCGCTGCTGAACGCCGGCGGCCGCGACAACCTCGGCAAGGCGCGCGACACGCTGACTGAAATCGTGGGCGGTCCCGCGACCGAGACGCGGGGACGCGCGCTCTACCTGCTTTCCCAGGCCCAGCGCCGGCTCGGCGCCTACGACGAGGCGGAAGCGTCGGCGCGCCAGGTGATGTCGCAGAGCCCGAAGAGTCCCTGGGGCTACTACGCGCTCGCCGAAGCACTCGAGGAACGTCACAAGTATCAGGCGGTCATCGATGCGCTGGCGCCGGTGGTGGCCGAGAATCGCGCCCAGTCCGATCCCGCTTTCGACGTCAGTCTCTTGCTGCCGCATCTCGCGTTTGCCTACCAGGAGACCGGCCAGTTCGACAAGGCGATCGGCGCGTTCGAAGATGCGCGCAAGCTCGCGCCGAAAGACCCGGCGATCGCCGGCTATCTGGCCGAGGCGAACATCGCTGCCAAGAAGTACTCTGCGGCAATCGACGTCGCCAAAGCGGGACTAGCTGACAATCCGGGCGACCTCCGTCTGACCCGCCTCCAGGCGCAGGCGCTGCAACACAGCGGTAAAGCCGACCAGGGCATCGCCCTCCTCGAAGCCGCGGTCAAGCAGCATGCAGACGAGCCGATCGCCTACATCGTCCTGGCGCAGTCCTACTCTGACGCCGACAAGGGTGCGCAGGCGGTCAAGGTGCTCCAGGATGCGCAGGCGAAGTTTCCGAACGACAACACGCTCGCCTTCGAGCTCGGCACGGTGTTCGACAAGCAGAAGAAATACGCGGATGCCGAGGCGTCGTTTCGGCAGGTCATCGCCCGCGACCCCGAAAACGCCACGGCCTTGAACTACCTCGGCTACATGCTGGCCGAGCGCGGTGAACGCCTCGACGAGTCGGTCTCGTATCTGAAGAAAGCGCTGCAGATCGAGCCCGACAACGGCTCGTTTCTCGACAGCCTCGGGTGGGCGTACTTCAAATCCGACAAGCTCGATCTCGCCGCGGACAACCTGCGCCGCGCCGCCGATCAACTCCAGAGCAACTCGGTGATTCAGGAGCACTACGGCCAGGTGCTCTTCAAGCTTGGCCGCTACGACGAGGCGATTGCCGCCTGGACCCGCGCGCTCGCCGGCGACGGCGACTCCATCGATCGTTCCGACATCGACAAGAAGATCCGGTCGGCGCGGCAAAAACTCAAGAAATGAGGCGGCGGGCGCTGTTGATGGCGCTCGCGTTGGCCACGGCTTCGTGCGGCGAGCCGCTGATGAAGTTGCCGTCACTCCCCGCGGGAGGTCCGCCCGTCAGCGACGAGTCGGCGATCATCGGGGAGGCGACACGCGAGTGCGGCGGCGTACGCACGCTCACCGCCGAGGTGGCCGCGAGCGGCAAGGTGAATGGTCAGCGGCTGCGCGCGCGGCTGACTGTTGGCGTCGAGCGGCCGGCCTCGGCCCGCATCGAAGCGATGGCGCCGTTTGGCGCGCCGCTGTTCATCTTCGTCGCCGTCAACGACGATGCGACCGTGCTGATGCCGCGCGACGATCGTGTGCTGCGTCATGGCGCGCCGGATCGCGTGCTCGATGCGGCAGCGGGCGTGCCGCTCGACGCCGCCGACCTACGAACGCTGCTGACCGGCTGCGTCCCCGACCAGGTCGAGGGCGCGCTGGTGGCCGCGGGCGACGACTGGCGCGTGCTTCACGCGACGCGAAACGGCAGCAGCGACGATATCTACCTGCGCCGCGAGCCCTCGTCTCGCGCCTGGCAGCTGGTTGCTGCGGTCCAGCGCAGAGACGGGAATCAGGTGGCATGGCGCGCCGAATACCGCGATCGCCAGAACGGATTGCCGCGATCGGTTCGCCTGACCAGCATCGACGCCGCCGGCGGCGTCACCGACGCCTTCGACCTGACGCTCGCGCTGTCGCAGCTCGAGACGAACGTGACGATCGACGCCGCCGCGTTTCGCGTCGACGTTCCTGCGAGCGCTCAGCCGATCACGATTGAGGATCTTCGTCATGCGCGTCCGGGCTCACGCGAAGATTAACCTGTCGCTGCGCGTGCTCGGCGTCCGCGCCGACGGCTATCACGAGCTGCGCACGGTGTTTCAGTCGATCGCGCTACACGACACGCTGACGATTCGCCGTGCGCGCGGTCCATTTCGCCTGAGTTGCGACGATCCGGCATGTCCCGCTGACGACACCAATCTCGTGTGGCGCGCCGCGGCGCGTCTTTGGAAAGCATCGGGCCGGCGAGGTGCTTTGCGCGATATCTCGATCGACGTGACGAAACGCATTCCGATGCAGGCGGGCCTGGGCGGTGGCAGCAGCGACGCGGCGGCCGTGCTCAGCGCGCTCGGCCGTGCGTGGCGCGTCGATGAGACGATCGTCCGCGAAATCGGCGCTGCGATCGGCGCCGACGTCCCGTACTTCTTCGAAGGCGGCACGGTCCTCGGCCTCGAACGCGGCGATTTGCTGTTTCCACTCGTCGACGAACCGCGCGCCTTCGTCGTCCTGGTCCTGCCGAACTTCGGCGTCAGCACCAGGGACGCCTTCACCTGGCTCGACCACTCCTCGGCCAGATCCTCAAATCCTCAAATCCGTAGATCCTCAACTCTGAACGATCTCCAACCCCCCGTGGTTGCCCATCACCCAGAAATCGGCCGTATCATTTCCGCACTCCGACAGGCGGGAGCGGATCAGGCCGCGATGTCGGGCAGCGGTTCAGCAGTATTCGGCCTGTTTTCGACCAGAACCGCGGCGATCGAGGCCAGCCGACGGCTCATCGGTCCCCGCCGGCGCGTGCTCGTGACCCGCACCATCACCCGCGCTAAATTCCGGGCACTTGCCCGTATCTGAGCCCATCGGCTACACTTACTGTTTGCGCCGCGTGGTTTAGACCACTCCTGTAGGCAACTTCTTCAATATCCGAAGCGCGGAGAGCGGAAGAATGGTGGGGCGTCGCCAAGCGGTAAGGCGCGGGTCTTTGGATCCCGTATTCGAAGGTTCGAATCCTTCCGCCCCAGCCAACCAGCGCGGCGAAGGATGGCGAGCGCGCGTCGATGGGTGATCCTTTCATGCCGACCGGGTTTGGCGAACTGAAAATATTTTCGGGGAGTGCCCACCCCGAGCTCACGAAGGAAATTGCCAGCGTGCTTGGCGTGAACGTGGGCCAGGCTCGACTCAAGCGGTTTCCGGATTCGGAAGTCTCGTTTCAGATCGACGAGAACATCCGCGGGACCGACGTCTTCATCGTGCAGCCGACCAGCAATCCGGTCGACCAGCACCTGATGGAGCTGATGATCATGATCGATGCGTTCCGCCGTTCGTCGGCGGCGCGCATCACGGCGGTGCTGCCGTATTACGGCTACGCGCGTCAGGATCGCAAGGACAAGCCGCGCGTGCCGATTTCGGCGAAGCTGGTGGCCAACGTGCTCAGCGCGGCTGGCACCAATCGCGTATTGACGATGGATCTGCACAAGGCGCAGATTCAGGGGTTCTTTGATATTCCGGTCGACCATCTGTTCGCCGCGCCGGTGATCCTCGAGCACCTGCAGCGTCTCGACTATCCGAATCGCACGATGGTGTCGCCGGATGCCGGTGGTGCGGAACGGGCGCGCGCCTACGCCAAGCGGCTGGACGCGGAACTCGCGATCATCGACAAGCGCCGCAGCGACGACGGCACGGCCGAGGTGATGAATGTGATCGGCGAGGTCGAGGGCCGCACCTGCATCCTGCAGGACGACATCATCGACACCGCGGGGACGATCACCAAGGGCGCGGCGGCGCTGAAAGCGAACGGCGCGGCGCGGGTCATCGCGTGCGCGGTTCACGGCGTGCTGTCGGGGCCGGCGATCGAACGGATTGAGAAGTCGCCGATCGACAAGCTGATCGTGACCAACACGATTCCGCTGTCGGCGGCCGGCGCGAAGTGCAGCAAGATCGTCGTGTTGTCGGTGGCGCGGCTGCTCGGACAGGCGATCAAGTCGATTCACGAAGAGACTTCGGTTTCTTCGTTGTTTGTGTAACTGGAAGGATTTTATGGAAGCGATACTCGAAGCTGAAACACGCGGCACGTTTGGCAAGAACGAAGCGCGGCGCACCCGTCGCGAAGGCAAGGTGCCGGCAGTCCTGTACGGCGGCGACGGCAAGGGCGCGACCTCGATCGCGGTGACGCCGAAGGCGCTGCTCAGGATTCTGCACTCCGAATCCGGCCAGAACACCCTGATCTCGCTGAAACTCGACGGCGCCGGCGACACCCGTGTGCTGGTCAAGGACTTCCAGCTCGATCCGATCACGCACCAGGTGCTGCACGCCGACTTCTACCGCGTCGCGATGGACCGGCTGCTGCAGGTCACCATCCCGATCATCTCCCACGGCGAGCCGAAGGGCGTCAAGCAGCAGGGCGGCATCCTCGAGTTCATCCGCCGCGAAATCGTCATCGAGTGCCTGCCGGCCGACATTCCGGAGCACATCGATGTCGACGTCACCGAGTTGATGCTGCACCAGGGCATCCGCGTGCGCGACGTCGCGGTGAACGCCAAGTGGAAAGCCGTGACTGAGGGCGAAGCGATGCTGGTTCACGTCATCCAGCCGAAGGCCGAGGAAGTCGCGGCGCCGGTGGATGGTGCGGTGGCTGCGGCGTCGGCCCCGGCCGAACCCGAAGTCATCAAGAAGGGCAAGAAGGACGAAGAGGGCGACGCCAAGGACGCGAAAGCCCCGACCGCCAAGAAGGACGACAAGAAGAAGTAACCGCGGACGTGAAAGCGATCGTCGGACTTGGCAATCCCGGAGCGGAGTATTCCGGGACGCGGCATAACGTCGGTTTCGATGTGGTTGACGCACTCGCACGCCGCTGGTCGGTCCAACTGAAGAAGTGGAAGACGATCGCGGATGTCGTGCTGGTGAAAAGCCACGACGTCGTCCTGGTCGAGCCGAGGACGTACATGAACGAGAGTGGCCGCGCGGTGAGCGCGGTCATGACGTTCTACAAGATTCAACCGGCGGACGTGCTGGTGATTTTCGACGAGGTGGATCTCCCGCTGGGTCGGCTGCGAATCAAGCCGTCGGGTTCAGCCGGAAGCCACAACGGGCTCAAGTCAGTGGTGGCACACGTCGGCACCAATGTGCCGAGGATGCGTGTCGGCATCGACCGGGGCCATCGGGACTGGGATTTGAGCGATCGCGTGCTGTCGAGATTTCCGCCGAGCGAGCGCGAAATCATCGACCGCGAGATCGTGAGGGCCGCGGATGCGGCCGAGATGTTCATCACGTCGGGGATCGGGGCGGTGATGAACGGGTTCAACGGCGACGATCCGGCAGCCGATCGGACGACCGATCGGACGAAAAAAGAATAGCCCCGAGCACCGCACGGGGCACCTTGCCACCCAAGGGTGGCCGCTCTCGGGAATGCGATCGGCATGTTGCCATCAGCATTTGGTGAGGGCGTCCTGAAGGAGCAGTGATGGCAGATCGACAGTACGAGCTCGTCTACATTCTTCCCCCCGACACGACCGAACAGGCCGTTGCCGATCTGCACACGCAGATCGAGCAGGTGGTCGCGCGCCTGAACGGCCAGATTGAAAAAACCGAGAACTGGGGCCGGAAGCGCCTGGCCTACGAGATCGCCCGCCACAAGGAGGGCTTCTACGTCCTCGACGTGATCAACGGATCCGGCGAGCTGATGAAGGAGCTGGATCGTCGCCTCAAGGTGATGGACCTGGTACTCCGGCACATGGTGGTTCGCGTCGACGAAGAAAAGAAGGTGGTCGATCGGACCCAGACCAAGCGCCGCACCGAATCCGAACGGCGCCGCGTCAAGCGCGGCCTGCCGCCGCAGCGCCAGCCCGGCGAAGGCCGCCAGGGCGGCGACTCGGACGATTTGGACGACGACCGTTTTGACGGAGTGGAGATTTAATCATGGCATTCGGACAAGGACGATCGGGCGGCGGCGGTGGACGCGGACGCGGCGACAAGAAGCCGGGCGACAAGGAAAAGGGTCAGCGCCGGCCGATGTTTCGTCGCCGCAAGGTCTGCAAGTTTTGCGCGGACAAGATCGACGACATCAACTACAAGGACGTCAAGGTGATCGGGCCGTTCGTTCCCGAGCGCGGCAAGATCCTGCCGCGGCGCATCTCGGGCACCTGCGCGATGCATCAGCGAAAGCTGCAGACGGCGATCAAGCGCGCCCGGCAGATCGCGCTCATCCCGTATGTCACGGAGTGAATTGTAGATTTCAGAGTTCAGATTTCAGATTGATTTCAGATTGATCGCGGATGGATTCGTTATCCGT
>DASXGC010000051.1:0-13542 GCA_036489235.1 Vicinamibacterales bacterium | reverse complement strand
GCGCACGGCGGCGGCATCGAATGGACGATCAAGGACGGCATCCCGTATCACGTGCCGACGTTGATGCGCGAGGTCAAGGACATGGTGGCCAAGGCACGCGCCGAGCGCCGTCCCCGCGCGACTGCGGCGCAGCCATAGAATCTGACGTTGAATGAGTCCACCCACCGTAATCCCGTCGCTCAATGTAACCGCCGTGATTGGCGCGCCGCTCGGACGCGTGATGAAGGCGTTCTTCGACGCGGATGCGCTGGGCGCATGGTGGCAGGTGGCGCGATCGGTGACCACACCGCGAACGCTCGGGCCTTATGCGATCGAGTGGAACCCGACCGATTTTCGCGATGACGTGCTCGGCCGTCTCGGCGGCGTGTTCCGCGGCACCATCATTCACTTCAGCTCCTCGAGCGGGTTCGTCGTTGCCGACGCGTTCTGGCTTCCTCCGGACGGCGATCCGATCGGACCGATGGCGCTCGAAGTGAGCCTCCGCTCCGAGGGATCCGGCACGCTGGTCCGGGTGACACAGACCGGATTCGAAGAGAGCGCCCGTTGGCGGCGCTACTACGAGGTGGTCGGCGTCGGCTGGGAACGCGCGCTCGCATCGCTCAAATCCCTCATCGAACATTGACCGTGCGGCGGAGTCTCACTGCCTTCCTCGCGCTCGCCTTCTTCATCGCGGCCGCGCTCGTCCGACCTACCCGCTGATATTGTCGCGCCGGCCACGGTCCGGCCTGGTGGGCCGTGCACGAGATCGTCGTCTGGGAGCGCCGCCAACCCGCGCCGTTGCCGTAGGTGGTGTCGGAGATGCCGTTCCGGCTGGCGCGCGGTTCAGCGATCAGCTGGACTGTCGGCGCGAACGGCGTATCAGATAAGCGAGTGAAGCGCCGACAAACACCGCGCCGCCGACCAGCGCCACTCCGGCGTAGGTGATCGGGCCCGGCGGCGGTGGAATCCTCTGACGGACTTCATCAGAGGAAGCGCGACGACGAGCGAGTTCGAGCCTCAGACTCTGCTCGCCCTGCGCCATCGCCCAGCGGTGGTTGGATTCGAACAACGGCTTAGCCAGCCATGACAGCTGCTGCAGCAGTGGCTTCTCCGCGGTCACCCGCCAGTCGTAGACCGCCTCGACGAAGTTGCCGTCCTGCGTGATTGTCCAGACGCCGCGGCCGTCGAAGTCTCCAGTGGCGACGATCGTAAAGCCATGCGGGTATCGCGTCTCGACGACCTCGCTCTCCCAGGTCAGCGTGTAGGGAAGGAATCCTCTGGTCCGCAGCCGGACCAGACCGCCGAGCCCGCGGGCGTCGCGCGGTCGCAACGCCTCGACGTCGATATACGCCGCCGGCCACCAGCGCGGGAGTTCCATTGCGTCGCCGAGCACGTCAGCGACTTCGCCACACGTACCTTCGACCCGCCAGCGGGAGAGAAACTGGTAGTGATTGTCCAACGTCGGCGCGCTCCGCGTTACTGCGGCGCGGAAATCGTCTTGCCGGCTGTGTCGAGGAACACGATGTCCTTGAACGCCGTCAGCTGGTCCTTGACCTTGGCGTAGTCGCCAACGATCACGATCATCGAGTTATCGGAACCGAGCAGAACCTCTGAAGCGCTCTTGACCTGCGCGGCGGTGACGGCCGCAACCTTGGCGCGGAACGTCTCGGGATAATCCTTCGGCAGCCCGTAGACGTAGACGTTATTCAGCGTCGCCGACAGGCCGTTCTGGCTGGCCGTCTGGATCGGAAAGATGCCGCGCAGATAGCTCTTGGCGCCCTGCAGCTCTGCTCCATCGCTGCCCTCAGCGCGCATCTTGTCGATCTCCTTGTACACCTCGGTGAGCGTCGGGCCGGTCACCTCGTTCCGAACGTCCGCCGCGAACCGATAGAAACCGGCGTCAGCGAAGCCGGTGAGCGATGACTGCGGCGAATAGGTATAACCCTTTTCTTCGCGAATATTTCGCACAATGCGCGAGTTGAACGCGCCACCGTAAATGGTGTTGGCGAGGTTCAGTTCGAACCAGCGCGGATCGTTGCGCTTGATCGCCATGTTGCCGACCGCAATCGACGACTGGATGCTGTTCGGCCGCTGCACGAACACGACGTGCCGTCCGGTCAATGCCGGCGGCGCCGGGAACGGCGGCGGCGGCACATCCGCCTTGGCCCACCCGCCGAACGCCTTCGCCGCCGCGGCCATCATCGTGTCCGGATCGATGGCGCCGACGATCAGCACGAAGGCGTTGTTCGGCCGATAGTGATCGCGATGGAAGGCGACGAGCTTGGCGCGGTCCATCGCATTGAGCGACGCCGTCGTCTCGCTGGTTCTGGCATAGGGATGGCTGCCGAACAGCGCGCGCCGGAATTCGCGGTTGGCGACAAACTGAGGCGACGCCTGCTGTTGCTGCACCGACTGCAGGTGCTGCTGCTTCAGGATCGCGAGTTCGTCCTCGGGAATAGTGGGGTTCATCGCGACGTCGGCGACCAGATCGAGCAGCCGTGGCGCGAACTCCGAGAGCCCGCGCACGAGCACAGACGTGAAATCCTGCGACGAGGTCGCCGAGAGCGTGCCGCCCATTCCGAAAATGTCGCGGCGGATCTCGCGGCTGGTTCGCGTCTTGGTGCCTTCCTGAATCAACTCCGCCGTCATCGAGGCGAGACCGGTGAGGTCCGCCGGATCGCTCGAATACCCTGACAGCACCGTCAGCGTGATCGATACCTTCGGAATCGCGGTCTGACGGGTAACGATGACTCGCAATCCGTTGGGCAGCGTGCGCTCGAGCCGCGGCGCCAGCTGGAACGGCCGTTCCGGACCAACCGCAGGACGCTCCTGCGCGTGGAGCGGAAGTGCGGCGAGGATCGTTACCGCCGCGGCGGCTGCAGCCAGCCGTCTCCAATCAGCAATCAGCAATTTGCAATCAGCCATCCCAGATTTCACTGTGCCCCTCCCGCCGGACGGCGATCGATGATGGTGCGGTTGGTGGGCACGAGATATTTCTTTGCCGCCGCCTGAACCTGCGCTGCCGTGACCGCGTCGATGTCGGTCAGGATCGTATTGATTCGGTTCGGGTCATCGTCGTAGAGCGCGAGCGCGGCAAGAAGGTCGGCGCGGCCGAAGCCGCCCTGACTCTCCAGATTCTCGAGAAACGACGATCGGAAGTTGACCTTCGCCTGCTTGAGCTCTTCTTCGGTGATGCCGTGCTCTTGAATGCTGGCAATCACCTTGTCGACGACCTTCAGCACGTCAGCGCCCTTCAGATCCGGCCGGTAGTCCACCCGGAAGGTATAGAGCATTGGACCGTTGTAATCGAAGTTGTTGCCGAGTCCGTAGTTGAAGCCGCCCGACACATCCGACGCGACCTGGTTTTCCTTAATCAAGGCCTGATAGAGCTTGGCGCTCTCGTCACCAACCAGCAGCGGATCGAGCAGCGACAACGCAAAGAAATCCTTGGTCATGCGATCCGGCAGGTGGTAGCCGAACGCCACCGCCGGCGTCCGCGCCAGCTTGTCGCTTTCAGTGAAGCTTTTTTCCGCCGTTTGCGGCGGCTCCTTGATGTCCGGCCGCGGCGGCAACGTTCGCGATGGAATGCTGCCGAACTGTTTGACCGCCAGCTTCATCACTTCGTCCGGCGTCGTATCGCCCGACACGACCAGCACGGCGTTGTTGGGTGCGTAATACGTCTCGTAGAACTTCTTCACATCGTCGAGGTTCGCGGCCTGGATGTCCGACAGGTCGCCGTAGAAATTGTGCGCGTTGTACCAATTGGTGTTCGCCTTCTGCGGCAGACCGAGCCATTCGAACGCGCCGTACGGCTGGTTGAGCACGTTGACGCGGACCTCTTCGCTGACGACGTCCTGCTGGTTCTTCAGCGTCTCTGGAGAGAGTTTCAGCGACCGCATCCGGTCGGCTTCGAGCCACATCCCGAGTTCGAGCGCGTTCGACGGCATCACCTCGAAGTAGTTGGTGTGATCGAAACGCGTCGATCCATTCAGCGTGCCGCCGTTTTCGTTGACGATGCGAACGTGCTCGAACTTGGCGACGTGTTCGGAGCCCTGGAACATCAGGTGCTCGAACAGGTGGGCAAAGCCGGTGCGATCTTTCGGCTCGATCCGGAAGCCGATCCGGTACATCACTTCCACGACCACAACCGGTGCAGCGTGGTTTTCGCTGATCACGACGCGAAGGCCGTTCGGAAGCTTGTTGTAGACCACAGGGACCGAGAACGTCGCGCTCGGCTGCGCGGAGGCGGTCGTCGCGGCGACGGTCAGGAGGCACACAGCAAGAACAGAAGTGCGCATATTTCGTGACTTTACCATACGGATTTCAGACGACTTGCGGGAACTGCCAGTTCCGTCGGCCAGCGAAAACTGCAAAGGGCTCCACCCGCCGAGCCGCGGCGAGGGCGTCCGTTTATGTCGAAAACGGACGAATATGGCGGCCGACCAACAGACTCAGCAATCGACGGCGCAGCTCGTTGGCGATCTTGCCCTGGTTGAGAGGATACGTCCTGAATTTCATGGTGATGGTGGCGGCGCCATCTGCCAACGAGGTGATGCCTGCGATCTCGAGCGGTGCCTGGACGAGGACGCCTAGACTCTTGTCGTGTTCGATCGATTCACCGGCTTCCTTGATCGTGCCCATGACGCGATCCATGTTCTCGCCGTACGCGACGCGAATCTCGACCACCGCGTAGGCGTATTGCTTGCTGAGATTGGCGAGCGTGGTGATGGTGCCGTTCGGGAACACCTGGACGCCGCCTTCGCCATCGCGTAGAACAATCGTGCGTAGATTGATCTGCTCCACCGATCCGACGACGCCGTTGATGCGCGCCGAGTCGCCAACCCGCACCTGGTCCTCGAGAATCAGGAAAAAACCGGAAATAATGTCGCGGACCAGATTCTGCGCGCCGAAGCCCACTGCGAGCCCGACGATTCCAGCGCCGGTCAGGATCGGGAGGATGTCGATCGCCAGCTCGCGCAGCACCATGAGAACGGCCACGAAGACCACGGCCACCGTGACGAGCCGGGTCAGGATCCCGCCGACCGTCGCGGCGCGCCGCTGCCATTCGTAATCGGCGCCGCCATGCCGCCGCGCCAGGTTGAACTGCAGCTGCTCGATGCCGATGCTCGCCGCGCGGATCACGATGTAGGCGCCGACCAGCACGATGATCAGGTTGACGCCGTGCGTCAGCGACCAGTGCAGCAGATAGCGGGGATTCCATGCGGGTTCGTTGAAGCCCAATCGGTCAACGGCCAACGACACGCTGGCCAGGGCCGCCGCGCCATAGAACAGCAGCGTCAGCGCTTGAACCAGCTGCTTGGCGCGGGTGTGAAGGGCTTCGCGATTCTCGGGGCTGACGGTGTCGAGCTCCCGTACTCTGCGGTGGATCAATCGGCGGACGACGAGCGCGCCAATCGCCGCAACCGCGAAAGCCAGCAGAACGGCGCCGATCAGGTCCCAGCGAAACGCCGACATCAGATGGTGTGAATTTTCAGGTAATTCGCGTCGTTACGAGTAAGGTCGTGGCTGATGCTGACGAAGACCACGGCGGCGCCCCGTTCGACCAGCCCACGCTCGACCAGCCTTGTCCCAATCCGCGCACTGGCTTCGTCGAGATTGTCGCCGATCGGCATGCAGATCGGCACCACACCCCAGTACAGGGCCAGGCGCCGCGCGGTCTGCAGGCGTTCGGTGGCGGCGATGATCGGCGCCCTCGGCCTGAGCGCCGAGAGCCGGCGGGCAGTGGTGCCGCCTCGCGTCACCGCGACAATAGCCTGCGCGGATCCGTGGTCGGCCAGGGTGACGGCAGCTTCGCACAGCGCCTCGGCATGATCGTCGTGGCGTCGATCAGTCGAGCGGCTCAGCTGCGGCATCGGCGGCGCCGCCTCGGCGTCGCGGATAATGGCGTCGAGTGTCTGGACCGTTCGCGCCGGATAGTGTCCAGCGGCGGTTTCACCGGCGAGCATGATCACATCGACGCCGTCCTCGACCGCATTAGCGGCGTCGTTGACCTCGGCCCGGGTCGGACGCGCATCCGTGGTCATCGACTCGAGAACCTGCGTCGCGACGATGACAGGAATGCCGCGGCGCCTGGCGCCGCGCGTAATCTCTTTCTGAGCGCGGGGCACGCGTTCGAGCGGCAGCTCGAGCCCGAGGTCGCCGCGCGCCACCATCACCGCGTCGCAAACCTCGAGGATCTCCTGCAAGTGCTCGATCGCCTGCGGTCGCTCGAGCTTGGCGATCAGGGGGACGTCACCACCGTTGGCGTCGAGGATCAATTGCCGCGCCTGACGCACGTCCGCGGCAGTCTGTACGAAGCTGAGAGCGACCATGTCCACGCCGAGGGTGAGTCCGAATTTCAGGTCCTCGATGTCTTTCTCCGTGATGGCCGACGCCGGCAAGGGCACACCCGGAGCGTTGATGCCTTTGTGCTCGCCGATCTCGCCGCCGTCGATCACCGTAGTCTGGATTTCGCGGCCGTCGGTGGCATCGACCCGTAGTTCGATGCGGCCGTCCGCCAGCAACAGGCGATCCCCTGAGTGGACACAGCGCGCCAGGCCCTCGAACGTCGTGAACACGCGGCCAGGGCTGCCGACGCCGTCGCCGGTCACAATCTGAAGTGAATCGCCCGGCGAGACCTGCAGCGGACGTCCACCCTCGAGTCGTCCGGTCCGGATCTTCGGGCCACCGAGATCCTGGAGAATCGCTACCATCGAGCCGGCGCGCTCCGCCGCCGCGCGCACGCGCGTATAGATCGCACCCTGCGACTCGTGCGTGCCGTGCGAAAAATTGAGGCGGACGATGTCAGTGCCGGCCGCGATCAGCGCGTCGAGCACGGAGTCGGAGTCGCTCGCGGGACCGATCGTGGCGATGATTTTGGTGTGACGCATGACGTAGGATTTGATTATGGGCCAGATCGTTCCGGATGCCATCGAGCACTATCTCGCAGGACTCAATCGCGCGGGCGACGCTGTACTTGATGAGATTGCACGAGGCAACGAGACCCGCGGTCTTCCGCTCGTCGATGCCGAAGTTGGCGCCCTGTTGCGCGTCCTCGCCACTTCAATCGGCGCCACACGTATGCTCGAAATCGGCACCGCCATTGGCTACTCGGGCATCTGGCTGGCAGGAGCCATGCCGGCGGGCGGTATGCTGCTGACAATGGAGCTGAGCGAGGAGCGGGCGCACGAAGCCCGCGACAACTTCGCTCGCGCTGGTCTCGCAGACAAGGTCAGCGTCATCGTCGGCGATGCGCAGCTGAAGGTCGCGAAGGTGTCCGGTCCATTTGATCTGATCTTTCAGGACGGCGCCAAGACACTATACGAACCGCTGCTCGATCGATTAGTCGGACTCCTCAGACCCGGGGGCCTGCTGGTTACCGACAATGTTCTCTGGAGCGGCGAGGTGGTGCCGGGATTCGCGGCGACGCCGATCAACGACGCTGCCGATACGCAGGCGATTGCCGCCTACAACGAACGGGTGGCGTCGCACCCGCAACTGCTGACGTCGATCGTGCCGTTGCGCGACGGCGTGTCGATTTCGGTGAAGCGCGCGTCGTGAAGCGCGTGTAGTGTCCGGCTTCAGTCGTGAAGCGCGTGTGTGACGCGCCTGTAGTGTCCGGCTTCAGCCGGACCTGGGGAAACGCATGACGATCGAAACGTGGCTGGTGGACGCGATCGCTGACGCTGAAAAGCGAGGATTGCACGAGTTGAAGCCGATCCTTGAAGGGCTCGCGGCGTCAACGCGGGCACTGCGTGCGGCAGATTTCAACGACGACCCCTCCGGAAGTCTCGAGTCGACGGCAGACGGCCAGCGTCCGGCCGGCAAGAGCCAATTTGCAGCATCGATGCAGCAGCCTCCCGACGGGAATGGGGCGCGATGGTGACTATCGAGGAATTCGGCCGACGGCTGCGCGCGCACGAGGTGACCGCCGAGCGCGTCACCGAGGACTGCCTGCGACGCATCGAAGCCGAGAACCCGCGCCTCAACGCGTTCATCAGGGTGACGGCAGACGAGGCCCTGCGGCAGGCGCGTGATGCCGACCGGGAGTTGGCGGCGGGCGAGGACCGCGGTCCGCTTCACGGGGTGCCGATGTCGATCAAGGATCTTCTCGACATCCGCGGTCTGCCGACAACGGCGGCGTCGCGGGTCCGCGAAGGGCATGTGGCCCCGCGTGATGCGACCACGATTGCGCACCTGCGCCAGGCGGGCGCGGTGTTGCTCGGCAAAACCAACCTTCACGAGTTCGCGTTCGGGACGACCAACGAAGACTCGGCGTTCGGCCCAGCGCGAAATCCATGCGACCCGACGCGGTCGCCCGGCGGGTCGAGCGGCGGCTCGGGAGCGAGTATCGCCTCGGGTATGGCGCTCGCCAGCGTCGGCACCGACACTGGCGGTTCGATCCGCATTCCGGCCGCAGCCTGCGGCATCGTCGGGCTGAAGCCATCACTGGGCGAAGTGCCGACCGACGGCGTCGTGCCCCTTTCGCGGACGCTCGATCACGTCGGCCCACTGGCCTTGACGGTCACCGATGCTGCGCTCGTCCACCACGCGCTGCTCGGACACGTGAAGGCCGTGCCGCCAGCGCCGATGCCTGTGAGCGGCTTGCGGCTGGCGGTCCCTCGCGCGTACTTCTGCGATCTGTTGGACGAGGAGGTGCGGGCGCGATTTGAAACGGCGCTCGAGCGGCTGCGGCAAGGCGGCGCACGAATCGACGACATCGAGATTCATCATGCCCGCGACATCGGACCGATCTACCTGCATCTGGTATTGAGCGATGCGGCTGCCTACCACGCGGCCACTCTGGAATCGATGCCGGAAAAATACACGGCGCCCGTCAGGTTGCGGCTCGAAATGGCGCGATATGTGATGGGCGAAGACTACGTCCGAGCCCTGGCTGGCCGCGAGGTGCTGCGCCGGGAAGTGGATACGGCGCTCGCAGAACACGACGCCGTCGTGCTGCCGACTCTGCCGATTCCCGCGCCCCTCATCGGCGCCAGCGACGTCGAGATCGGCGGACGGCCGCAGCCAGTCCGTAATGTGATGCTGCGACTCACCCAGCTGTTCAATGTGACCGGCCACCCGGCGATTTCAATGCCCACGGGTCGAACCGCAACCGGACTGCCCTGCTCGCTCCAGCTGGTCGGCCGCCATATGCAGACCGATGCGCTGCTGCAGGTCGCACTCGCGTGCGAGGGTCAGATCGGCGCAGCTCCGCCGACGTCCGGTTCGGTCGGAGTCTGAATATCCGGCGTCCCCGGCACCGGGATGTCGGGCGGCGGAGCGGGTTTGATGTCCGGCGGCGGCTTGTCGATGGGATCCGGTGGCCGCGGAAAATCCGGAGGCGATGGTTGTTCGATCATGCAACCATCAGCTGCAATTCGCGAGCCTGACCTCAAACGTCGAGCCCGATCGCGCGCATGAGCGCGAGGGCGTTGCTGTGCTCCACGACTCCGGGTCGCATGCGGTAGTCGAAAATCATCCGGCCGTTCTCGAGACGATCCTCGAAGTGCATGTTGACCGCAGCTGAGCCGAGCTTCGACGTCAATTCCGTCAACGCCAGGTCGTGCGTGGTCACCAGGCCGATCGCCGCCATCGAGACCAGCGCGCGGACGATGCCCTCGGCGCCGGCGCGTCGGTCGTACGAGTTGGTACCGTGGAGGATTTCATCCAGCAGGAACAACAGCGGCACGCGGCCGCGGCCGGCGTCCACGATGGTTCTGATCCGGAGGATCTCGGCGTAGAAGCGCGAATGACCCGCCTGAAGTGAATCCTCGATGTGTAATGTCGCGCCAAGCACCAGTGGCGAGAGCCGCAGCCGTGCGGCGCGCACGGGGGCACCAGCCAACGCCATCACGACGCTGACGCCGACCGACCGCAGCAGCGTGCTCTTCCCTGACATGTTCGAACCACTGACGATCAGCACGCGCGATCCGCTGTCGCCGAGCCGGACGTCATTGGCGACGGATACATCGCCCGGCATCAGGGGATGGCGCAGATCGACCGCGTCGTAGAGCGCCGCATATCGCCCGCCGTCCGTGGCGGTGGCTTGGACGAGCTCGGGAAACGGGTCATCGGGCTGCTCGAATGCGTAGGTGCCAAGCGCGGATAGCGCCTCGAGCTCTCCGACGGCCCGGAGCCACTCAGCAACCGCGCGTCCATAGCGGGCGTGCCATCGATCGATCGCCACGGCGAGCTGTGGCCGGACGAGGAGCACGTATGCGATCGGCGAAAACATCAGATTGTGCGTGGAATCGAGCCACGACACGAGGGTTCGCAGCTGCGCGATCCGGCGCGACGGCGGCACGCCGTCGGTGACGAACGTCTGCTGCAACGCGACGAGCCGCGGTGACTTGAAGTGCTCGCGCTCGACCCGGCCGAGTAATTCCGCCAACAGTCCCAGGTCGCGCTCAGGGGTTTCGATCGCGTGCAGCACGTGGTTGATGCGACGCCGGCCGATCGACTCGACAGCGATGACCACCAGCAGCCAGATGATCAGCCACACCGAGGCGACGAGCTCCGCGTACACCGCAGCCGCAACTCCGACCATCGCCGCAGCCGTAGCCGCGAGCAGAACCCGATGCCATTCAGGAAATCCCACCGGCTGCGACCCGGCCCATGCAGCGAGCGGCCCAGTGCGTCCGACCGGTGACTCGGACGCCAGCACCGCAACATCCTCGCGAAATTCGATCAGCGTCCGTAATTCGTCGACGGCGCCCTGCCGCGGGCGGACGTCGTCGATCGGCGCGGGAGCCCGCAGCCAGTCCGCGAGCGTGGCCTCGCCGATTTCGGTTCGTGCGGTGTTGAGCAATTCGAAGAGCGAACCACGGCCGAAAAGGTCGAGGTCGCCCGCGTAGGGATGGTCGGCGATGAAACCGGCGCCGTCACGGCCAGCGCCGGGCCACCGGCCGGCAAGGCGATCGAGTCCGCGAAGATACAGGCGCTCCGCCGCCCGCGCGCGCTCGAGCTGATTCAGCAAGCGAGCATGAACGACGGCGACCGATCCGAATCCGAGCCACGCGACAATCGGCCACGGCCACGCGATGCTGGCGCGGACAAATGCCATCCAGAGCAGGACCGCGCCGGCGCCGCCGATGACCAGACGGACATTCGACAGCAGCAGGTGCCTTCGATCCAGTTCGGCGATTCGTGTCCGCCAGCGGGCGAGTCGTGAGTCGTACTCGGCGCGTGGGCTGATCTCGGTCACTGCTGTACGGCGGTCAGGCCAGCAGCGAGGTCGCGAGCGCGACGTATTGGACAACCGCAGCTTCCAACTCCGCGATGGACACGAACTCGTCGGCGGTGTGGGCGACGTGAATCGATCCCGGTCCGAAGAGCAGCGGCTCGCCCCAGCTCGCAAGAAACGGGATGTCGGTCGTGTACGGAAACACTTCCGTGTCGTAGCCAGGAACGGTCCGCAGGCGCACGGTGGGCACATCCAGTACGTGTTCGATCGTGACGCACCGCTCGAGCCCAGCGACAGCTCGCCTGACGTCGGCTGGGTCGCCGACGGTTCGAAACATGACTTCCGCGCTGGCCGAGGGCGACACGACATTCGGCGCCACGCCGCCATTGATGAGGCCAACGGTATAGTGCGTACGGCCGAGGACCGAATCCTCGGGCAGCGCGATCGAGCGCAGTTCGATGAGCGCGTCCAGAAGCTTGTCGATCGCAGACTCGCCGAGTTCGGGAAATGAAGAGTGCGCCGCGCGTCCGCTCGCATGCAGCCGCAGCCGCAGAATGCCACGGGTGCCGCGCCCGAGGCGATTGTCGGTCGGCTCGCCGTTGATCAGGAACCGGCAGCCGTTGCCGGCAGCGTCGGCGACGCGCGCGCCATCGCTGCCACGCTCTTCGCCGACGACGAACACCAGACCGACGCGCGATTCGCCGGCACGCCACAGGCGATCGGCGGCGGCGACCTGCGCGGCAAGAATGCCCTTGGCGTCACACGCGCCCCGGCCATACAGCCGATCGCCTTCGATCCGGCTCGCGAAGAACGGCGGGACGCAGTCGAAATGGGTCGAGAACACGACCGTCGGATCACCGGGACCTGACGTGGCAATCACGTTGAACCGCGCATCGTCCACACGCTGCTCGACGACCGTGCAACCTCGGCCGCGCAGGTAGTCCGCGAGCCAGCGTCCTGCGTTCCCTTCGCGGCCGGTGGTGGAGTCGATGTCGACCAGCGCACGGGTCAGCGCAACGATATCGACTGGATCAGATGTCACGCCCCGAACCGAAAAGGATTTTTCATTGAGCGTCGCCATCGTATTACCTGATCCATGTCTCGAGCTCGGTGCGGGTGTCGGTGCGCGAGTCGCGGTACTTGACGATCACCGGCGTGGCAAGCGAAAGGCCCCACTCGACACCCTTACCGGCCGTAACCGTGCGGGCGCCGGGAACCACGACCGCGCCTTCCGGAACGATGAGCGGCCGGTCGGCCGTCGGCTTGATGATCTCGCCGCGGACGAGGTCGTAAACCGGCGTCGAACCGGTCAGCACGGTACCTGCCGCGATGACCGCTCGCGCACGGACAATCGCGCCTTCGTAGATCCCCGTGTTTCCGCCAATCAGCACTTCGTCCTCGATGATTACAGGCAGCGCACCGACCGGCTCGATCACGCCGCCGATCTGCGCGGCCGCACTCACGTGGACGCGCGCACCGACCTGCGCGCACGATCCGACCAGTGCGTGTGAATCGATCATCGACCCTTCGCCGACGTAGGCGCCGATGTTCACGTACATGGGCGGCATGCAGATCACGCCCGGTGCCAGAAACGCACCGTCGCGAATCGCGGATCCTCCGGGCACGATGCGAACGCCGGCGGAGAGTCCCGGCTTCTTCAGCGGCAGCGTGTCCTTGTCGTAAAACGGCAACCTGCCGTGGTCCATCGACTGATCGGTCATGTCGCCGAATCGGAACCCGAGCAGGATGCCCTGCTTCACCCACAGGTTGACGCGCCAGCCGATCGGGCTCGACGCGTCGGGTTCGGCCGCACGCACTTCGCCAGACGACAGCGCCGCACGCAGCCGCGCGAACACCTCTCGGGCGGCATCGCGGTCGGCCGCCGGGCCGGCGGCGACGAGATTGTTGATGTCGGTTTCCAGCATGCCGTCAGACCAACGCCGCTTTCAACAGGCCGAGCTCCTTCAGCACGTTGACGATCTTCGCTTTCGATTCCGCCTTGGGCGACACCATCGGCAGCCGATAGATCTCGTCGAGCAGCCCCATCGCCGCCATCGCTGCTTTCACCGGCACCGGGTTCGACTCGATGAAATTGATCGACATCAGCGGCAGGATTCTCGCGTGCACGGCACGGGCAGCGCGAAAATCGTTGCGCTCCGCCGCCTCGACCATCTGCACCATCTCGGATGGGATCTGGTTGCTGGCAACCGACACGATGCCCTGGCCGCCAATCGCCATCAGCGGCAGCGTCAGCGCATCGTCTCCAGACAGGACCAGGAAGTCGTCTGGCACCGCGTGCCGAACCTCGCACATCTGCGCGACGTTGCCCGACGCTTCCTTGACGCCGATGATGTTCGGGATTTGCGCGAGGCGGGCCA
>DASXGC010000037.1:0-2615 GCA_036489235.1 Vicinamibacterales bacterium | reverse complement strand
GCTCGCCTTCCCGTTGCCAGCCGCCTCAATCGCCGCCACCAGATCCGCCGCCACATCGTCGGGCGCCTGCGCGCCGTCGATCGATCGAAACGTCGGCCGCACGCGGTAGTACTCCACCAGCGGCTCCGACTGACGGTGGTACACCTTCAGCCGCTCGAGCACCACCGACTGGTTGTCGTCGGGCCGCTGCACCAGCCGCCCGCCGCAGTTCAGGCAGACCGTGCCGTGCGTAACCGGGGCGTTGGTGCCGCAGTCTTCGCAGATCAGCCGGCCGCCAAGCCGCCGCACCAGTTCCGACTCCGGCACCACGATGTCGAGCACGATCAGCGGATCGCGGCCGTCCATGATCCCGTCGAGCGCCGACGCCTGGGCGACGGTGCGCGGGAAGCCGTCGAGCACGAACCCGCCGCGCGCATCGTCCCGGTCGAGCCGTTCCCGGACGATCCCGATCATCACCTCGTCGCCGACCAGCTCGCCGCGATCCATGACCGCCTTGGCGCGCAGGCCGATTTCGGTTCCGGCGTGGACCGCCTCGCGCAGGATGTCGCCGGTCGAGATCCTCGGGATCCCCCGCGACTTCGCAAACCGCTCGGCTTGCGTACCCTTACCGGCGCCCGGTGGTCCGAGCATGAGCAGGTTCAGCGCCATTCGTCCTCAGCCCCGTGACAGTTAGCCCTGAGCCTATGCCGTACGTGCTACGCCCGCCGCCCGCGCACGCGCGACTTCTTCATGAAGCCGTCGTAGTGCCGCATGATCAACTGCGACTCCACCTGCTGCACGGTATCCATCGCCACACCGACCACGATCAGCAGCGACGTGCCGCCGAAGAAGAACTGCACGTTCATGCCTTCGGTGATGAACTTCGGCAGGTTGGCGTCGAGCCAGTCGCCGATGAACGGAATCGGCGCGACCTTGAAGCCGCTGATCAGGAAGTTCGGCAACAGCGCGATCAATGCCAGGTAAATGGCACCGGCCAGCGTGATGCGCGTGAGAATCGTGTCGATGTACTCGGCAGTTCGCTTGCCGGGACGAATGCCGGGCACGAAGCCACCGTACTTGCGCATGTTCTCCGCCACGTCATCCGGATTGAAGATGATCGCGGTGTAGAAATACGTGAAAAAGATAATCCCGACGACATACAGCAGGTTGTACAGCGGCATGCCGAAGCCGAGCTGTGTGACCAGCGCCTCGCTCCACTTCCCGGGAATCGCCTGCGCGATCGTCGCCGGGAACGCCAGGATAGACGAGGCGAAGATGACCGGAATGACGCCTCCGGTGTTGACCTTCAACGGAATGTGGGTGCTCGATCCACCATACATCCGGCGGCCGACCACCCGCTTGGCGTACTGAACGGTGACACGCCGGTGTCCGCGCTCGACGAACACGATCGCCGCGACCACGGCGCCCATCACGATCAGCAGGAACAGCACCCGGATCAGGCCGAGCTGACCGGTCCGCATCTGATCGAAGGTCTGCAGCACCGCCCGCGGCAGTCCGACGACGATGCCGCAGTAGATGATGAGCGACATACCGTTGCCGATACCGCGCTCGGTGATCTGTTCGCCGAGCCACATGATGAAGGTCGTGCCGGTGGTCAGGGTCAGCACGGTCATCAGCCGGAACGCCAGCCCCGGGTGGTACACCAGCGGCAGGCCGCCGGCGATCTTGGTCTGGCGCTCGAGGAAGATGGCGATGCCGAGCGCCTGGACGATGCTCAGGCCGATCGTTCCGTAGCGCGTGTACTGCGTGATCTTGCGGCGGCCGAGCTCGCCTTCCTTCGAGAGCTTCTCGAGGTACGGCCACACCACCGTCAACAGCTGCAGGATGATCGACGCGCTGATGTAGGGCATGATGCCCAGCGCGAAAATCGTCACCTTCGACAGGTTCCCGCCCGAGAACATGTCGTAGAGCCCGAACATCGTGTTGGACGTCTGCCGCGCGAGCTCATCGAGTGCGGCGAGGTTGACGCCCGGCACGGTGATGTGATGCCCGATGCGGTAGACGCCGAGCATGCCCAGCGTGAACAGCACCCGGTTGCGCAGTTCCGAAACCGTGAAGATGTTCTTCAGGCTGTCGTTCACGGGAGTTGCTCCGTTGCGCCGCCCGCCGCGGCGATTTTTTCGGCCGCCTTGCCGCTGAACTTGTGCGCGTGCACGGTCAGCGCCTTCGAGATCTCGCCGCGACCCAGCACCTTCAACAGCGCTTTCTTGCTGCTGACCAGGCGGTGTTCGGCGAGCAGATCGATTGTGATCACGGTGCCCGCATCGAAGCGTTCACCGAGTGTGTCGAGGTTCACCACTTCGTACTCGACGCGGAACGGGTTGTGAAACCCGCGCTTGGGCACGCGCCGATGCAGCGGCATCTGGCCGCCTTCGAATCCGCGCTTGAACTTGTAGCCCGAGCGCGACTTCTGTCCCTTGTGGCCACGTCCGGCGGTCTTGCCGTTGCCGGAACCCTGGCCGCGGCCGATGCGCTTCTTCGCGTGCTTGGCGCCCTTTGGCGGACGCAGATTGCTCAATGACATGGTTATTCCACCGTGACCAGATGACGCACCTTGTGGATCATCCCGCGCGTTTCGGGCGTGTCCTTCAGCTCCACCGAATGGCGGATCCGCA
>DASXGC010000030.1:0-2880 GCA_036489235.1 Vicinamibacterales bacterium | reverse complement strand
GGTTACCACGTCTCGAGGCGGGACGTATTCGCGGCGCCGCTCAAGACGCGGCTTCGCACGGATGTTGTGTATGCGTTGTCGTGTCAGTCGTCTCGCGTTCTCCCTGGCGGCCCTGGTCGCCGCCACCGCCTGCGGAAGCAGCACCACCACGTCGGCCACGTCGGCGTCGACCGCGGCATCGGACGGAGGGCTCACCGCATCAGTTGCGGCACCGCGGCCGATCTCGCCGGGCAACAGCCTGCAGATCCCGAATGCGTCGCAGCCGGTCGCGCTGGCGGTTCAGAACGCGGTCGTGACCAAGACCGGCAGCAGCAACTCCTACACCTTCGAAATCGCCAACGACCCCGCATTCACCACCAACGTGATCACCAAGACCGCCGCCGAAGGCAGCAACGGTCAGACCGCAGTCAAGCTGGACACCCTGCCGGCGGCGAAGGATTACTACTGGCATGCGCGCGCGACCGGCGGTGGCACGACCGGTCTGTTCGGCGCGACCTACAAATTCACGATCGGGCCGGCGATCACCATCGGCTCGCCGACGCCGATCTCGCCGCTGAACGGCGGCACCACGGCGGCGCGGCCGACGCTGCGCGTCACCAACGTGACCCGCACCGGCAACAGCGGGTCAATCACGTATCAGTTCGACCTCAGCACCACGTCGACGTTTCTCTCGATTTTGCTGACCGGAAGCAGCGCCGAGGGATCGGGCGAAACCGATTTCACCCCGCCGATCGATCTGCCGTCGACCGGCGCAATCTACTGGCGCGCGACTGCAATCGATGTGGCCGACGGCATCTCCGGGACACCGAGCGCGCCGCAGAGCTTCACCGCAAGCATCGCGTCACAGGCCCAGGCCGTCGCCAATCAGCTCGGCGTCAAGCTGTGGCCGGGCGCGCAGCCGCCCGGGGCCACCGGCCACGCCACCATGGGCACCGACTGGAAGGTCGAGCCGATCACCTCGTTCGATGGCGTCACGTTCCTGAACCCGCCGCTCGACGAATTGCAGATCTTCGATCTCCTCGATCGCGGCATGAGCCCGACCGACGCCATCAACTGGATGCACGCCAACGGCTACAGCACCATCGGCGTCTGGTATCCGGACGTGCAGGTGATCGCCTTCGCCTACGAGTACATCGCCTACGTCAACGGTCAGTGGAGCATCGTGATTCGAGTGGGAGCCTAACCGCATGCGATCGTTTGTTGTCGTTCTCCTCGGATCATTGACGCTGACCTCCGTCGCTTCGGCGCAGTCCATCGGCGCCGACAAGGGCTATATCGAGGGTGTCGCGCAGTCGGCAATCAGCAACGTCACCAGTCAGTCGTTCGGCGTCGAAGGCGGCTTCACGGTGATGCCGCGCCTGCAGATCTACGCCGAGGCCGGCCAGGTCAGCAACGTCGCGACCGCCCAGATCAGCAGCGCCGCCCAGCAGATTGCCGGCGTCATCTCGCAGACGCAGTCGAACGTCGGCTACAGCGTCAAGCAGCCGGTCACGTTTTTTGTGGCCGGCGGCAAGTTCCTGGTGCCGATGGACGGCAAGCTCCAGCCATACGTGATGGGTGGATTTGGCGTGGCGAAGGTCAAGCAGGACGCGACCTTCAGCGTGAACGGCACCGACGTCACCAGCAGCCTCGCGCAGCCGCAATACGGCAGCGTCCAGCTCGGCTCGGATCTTTCCGGCACCTTCACCAAGCCGATGCTCAGCATCGGCGGCGGCGTGATGTGGGCGGCATGGCAGCGCCTCGTCGTGGACGTTCAGTACCGTTACGGACGCGTGTTCGCGCCCGACCAGGGCATCAACATCAACCGAATCGGAGTCGGCATTGGCGTCCGCTTCTAGCCGGGACGGCAGGCGTCAGAGTGCGTCTGCCCGCCGGGTCAAACGAGGCCGGCCGTCCAAGTTCGGCCGTCCGAGCCGCGTCGTTGCGCTCACTCTGCCGGACGATGTCGTCCGCGGCCTGCGCAAGATGCACAGCGATCTGGGATGGGCGATCGTCGGGATGTTCGAGAAGACGCCCACACGACCCGAGTCCGCCCCTGAACTGGACGCGGAACTGGTGACGATCGGCGACCGAAAGTCACTGATCGTCGTCAACCCGGAGATGTTCAAGGATCTGCCGGGCATTCAAGTAGTGCCGCTGCACGACGACAAGGCGTTTCTGGCGATGGACCTCGGGCGCGGGATGACCGACCTCGAACTCGCGGTGCTCGATCGCCTCGATCACGCGGCCGATCGAGACGAGCGCAGGGCGCTGTCGAAGCTGCGGTCGCAACTGAAGCACTGGCGGAACGATCGCGGCCTCAGGTTTCACACCCGGGCGATCATCGTCGTTGAGCAGCGGCGCCAGCCGAAAACGCGAGCGTCCTAGCTGGGCCGGCGGCCGCGCGGCGGTTTGCGGGCCGACCAGCCCTCACCGGTCGCCGCGAATCAGATCGTCCAGATCGTCCACCTTTTCCGAAAGCCGGTTCATCTTACCGGCCAGCGCCTGAATGTCCGCCGCGGCACGGCGATTGACGTCGTAGTCGAGTTCGCCGCGCAGGCGATCCTTCGTGTCCTGGCGGTTCTGGCTCATCATGATCACCGGCGCCTGAAGCGCAGCCAGCATCGACAGGAACAGATTCAACAGAATGAAGGGATACGGGTCCCAGGCCGACCGACGCAGCGCGATGTTGGCGGCGGTATAGACGACCAGCGTCCCCAGAAACGTGAGGATGAACGTCCACGACCCGCCGAAACCCGCGACGGCGTCGGCGATGCGTTCTCCGAAGGTCGCGTCGGCCTCGATCATCTCGTTGGGGTTTCTTGCCGCCCGGCCCCGCACCAGCTGCTGCGACGCGTGCAGCTGCTGGCCGAGCACCGTCAGCATGTCCAGCCCGGAATG
>DASXGC010000014.1:0-3331 GCA_036489235.1 Vicinamibacterales bacterium | reverse complement strand
CCCCCGATCGGTTTGGTGGGCCGGCAACTGCTCGGCTGACCCACCGCGAGGATCGATCGGCCCAACTCGGACCCGGCCCCGAAAACCTTGGTAATCGGGCGGCAGCGAACTATCGGTCCCTAAACGGCTCAGCCGCATCTGCCGTTTGTCCAGACCGCTCGAGCCGAGTAACAGTCGCGCCTCAGCCTTGATCATAGATTCGAGCTCCTCTCCGTGACCATCTTGCGCAAGAATAGAGGAATACGGAATGGGCGAAGCTCCTCTGATAGCGATCGTCGATGACGATGTCATGGTCTGCGAGGCAACGAAGGATCTCGTCGAAACCTTCGGGTTTAATGTCCGCATGTTTACATCGGCCGGCGAGTTCCTGAACTCCGATTGGTTCTTGACACCTTATGCTTGATCGCGAATGTGCAAATGCCCGGCATGAGCGGCTTGCAGCTTCACCGCGAACTTATCGCCTCCGGTCGTCTCATCCCGGTAATCTTCATCACCGCCTTCCCCGACGAGCGCGTCCGCAAACGGGCGCTAACAGCCGGTGCGGTCGGCTACTTGAGCAAGCCGTTCGATGGCGAGAGCTTGCGCAGCTGCATCCGCTCTGCGACGGGATATTAGGAGGGTGATGCAAGCATTCGAGTGGTGGCTCGAGCAGGGCGCCGCGAGCGGCTATCTTGGCATGGTTCCGGTTCTCGGCAAGCGCCACGTCGCGGACATCGACCTCGACGACGTCCTCGCCGTGTTGGAGCCGATCTGGGAGACGAAGAACGAGACAGCGAAGCGCTGCAGGGACGCATCCAGGCCGTGCTGGACTATGCAACAGTCCGCAAGTGGCGCAGCGGCGACAATCCCGCGCGTTGGCGCGGCACCCTCGATCAGGTGCTCGCCGCACCCGGCGACGTGCAGGGCTAGCGTCCTTGATAGCCGTTGGGAATGGAATAATCTGGTCGACCGAAACGTCGGGAATCATGACATGGCCGAACTCCCTCGGGTGCCGTCGGCGTCCGCGCCCGTATCCGCCACGCGGATCGAGAAGGACTTCCTCGGCGAGCGGGAAGTACCCGCGGACGCCTACTACGGCGTGCAGACCCTGCGCGGTCGGGACAACTTCCACATCACCGGCATCCCGATGTCGCTGGAGCCCTGCTTCGTCAGGGCGTTCGGCTACGTCAAGAAAGCGGCCGCGCTCGCGAACCGCGACCTCGGCGTAGTCGACGCGAAGGTCGCCGATGCGATCGCCGCCGCCTGCGATAAGCTGATCGCCGGCGGGATGCGCGAGCAGTTCGTCACCGACTTCATCCAGGGCGGCGCCGGCACGTCGACCAACATGAACGCCAACGAGGTGATCGCAAACCTTGCCCTGGAAATGCTAGGCTACAAGAAGGGCGAGTATCAGTATGTCAGCCCGAACGACCACGTGAACTTCGGGCAGTCCACCAACGACGTCTATCCGACCGCGTTCCGGCTCGCGCTGATCCTGCGGCTGGCCGACTACATCGGCGCGCTGAACCGGCTGCAGCAGGCGTTCTTCGTCAAGGCAAAGGAATTCGGCCAGGTGCTGAAGATGGGCCGTACCCACCTGCAGGACGCCGTGCCGATGTCGCTCGGCCAGGAGTTCCACGGCTGGGGCACGACGATCGGCGAGGAAATCCAACGGATCTCGGAAGCGGTCAAGTTGCTGCACGAGATCAACCTCGGCGCGACCGCAATCGGCACCACCGTCACCGCCGCACCGGGCTATCCCGAGCTGGCGACGAAGTACCTGTCCGAGCTGACCGGCACGCAGTTCATCCTGGCCGGCGACCTGATCGAGGCGACCTCGGATACCGGCGCCTACGTGACCGTATCGGGCATCCTGAAGCGTACGTCGGCGAAGCTGACGAAGATCTGCAACGACATCCGCCTGCTTGCCAGCGGACCGCGCTGCGGGCTGAACGAGATCAACCTGCCGCAGATGCAGCCAGGGTCGTCGATCATGCCGGGCAAGGTCAACCCGGTGATGCCCGAGGTGGTCAACCAGGTGGGCTTCCTGGTGATCGGGCTCGACCTGACCGTGACACTCGCTGCCTCCGCCGGGCAGCTCCAGCTCAACGTGATGGAGCCGGTGATCACGTTCGCGCTGTTCACGTCGATCTCCACAATGGAGAACGCGGTCAACTCGTTGCGCGCGCACTGCATCGAAGGGATCACCGCGAACACCGAGCGGACGCGCGACATGGTACTGAACTCGCTCGGCATCGTCACACTGCTCAAACCCGCGCTCGGCTACAAGCAGTGCGCGGAGATCGCACGGGAGGGATACCTGACCGGGAAATCGCTGCACGACATCGTCGTCGTCGAACGCAGGCTGATGACCCAGGAGCACTGGGATCAGACGTTCTCGTTCGAGAATCTGATCAGTCCGAAATTCGAACAGTAGGACGCCCCGCCCACCAGGAGTGGACCGATGACCGTCTCCATCGTGTTGGAATTCGCCGTCGTGCTGGCGGCGATCTGGAGGGGCGCGCGCACCCGCGGACTCGGTCTCGGCCTGTGGGGCGCGGTCGGTCTGCTGGGTGCTCGTGGTGGTGTTCAGGGTGCCGCCGACCTCGCCGCCGATCGACGTGATGTTGATAGAAAGGTGATGCAAGCATTCGAGTGGTGGCTCGAGCAGGGCGCCGCGAGCGGCTATCTTGGCATGGTTCCGGTTCTCGGCGACCGCGACCTCGCCAAGTCCGTCGGCAGTATCCTCGGCGACGAGGCGATGCACTGGGCGATCCTGCGCCAGGCGCTCGGCGAAAACCCGGTGCCCGAGCCCTTTATTCTTAAGAGCCTGTCGTGCGACCCGCTCCGACCGACGGCGCTCGGCCGGAGCCTGGAGCGGTATGGGACTTTCGGATTTAGGGCAATGAGACGAACGGCCTGACCGGTCAGGGAGCCTTCACAGCCGATCGCTGGGGGTCCCGCTTCGGTGCTAAAACACACCGGATGATTCGGACGGATCCGGCGCGGTATTCGGTCCTCATTTGGCGCCGATCACGTTCCGGGGGCTACCAACACCCTGGCAACGCCGAGGAGTCCCGATTCGCTTGACAACGGGGAAGTGCATTCGGCGTTGACTCACACCGCATCACCCGGCCCGCCGAGAGTGCTTCCCGCCGATATCGGCGTCTCAGCGCCGCTTTGGGGCGATCAGGTCGGTGATCGAGCCTTCGAACATCTCGGCGGCCATGGCGATGGTCTCGGACAATGTCGGGTGCGGGTGGATCGTCAGCCCGATGTCCTCGGCGTCGGCCCCCATCTCGATCCCGAGGGCGGCCTCGGCGATCAGGTCGCCGGCGTTGGGGCCGACAAT
>DASXGC010000463.1:0-1651 GCA_036489235.1 Vicinamibacterales bacterium | reverse complement strand
CCCGGCGTCTTGCCGACCGCGACAACCTTCTCCGGCCGTTCGGATACGTGCACCGTGAGGTGCGCGGTACGCTTCAGGACGCGGAAGGCACGGCCCATCGGCGCCGGGCGGACCCGCTTGGCCGACGGTCCCTGGTTCGCGTAGCAGGCCGACACGAACAGCTTGTCGACGTCGCCGCTGAACCCTTCCTTGTTGGTCGCGTTCGCAATCGCCGAACGCAGCACCTTCGAGATGTCCTCGGCGATTGACTTGCGCGTGAACTTGAGCGTCGCGAGCGCCTGGTTGACGTCCTTGCCGCGGATCAGTGCGAGCACGAGCCCCGCCTTCTGAGCCGACGTCCGGACGAATCGTGCTGTGGCCTCTGCCTGAATCATAGTGACCTGCCTAGCTCTTCGCGCCGGCCGGAGCCGGAGCGCCGGCGCCCGGAGCGACCGAAGCGGCTTTCTCGGCCACCTTGGTCGTGTGTCCCTTGAACAGCCGCGTGGGCGCGAACTCGCCCAGCTTGTGGCCGACCATGTTTTCGGTCACGTACACCGGGATGAACTTGCGCCCGTTGTGCACGGCGAGCGTGTGCCCCACCATCTCGGGGATCACAGTCGACCGGCGCGACCACGTCTTGATGACCTTCTTGTCCGCCTGGCGATTCATCACCTCGACCTTCTCGAGGAGATGCGTGTCGACAAACGGCCCCTTCTTCAGTGAGCGGCCCATTTACTTCTGTCTCCGCTGAACGATGTACCGATCGGTGGTCTTGCTGTTGCGCGTCTTGTAGCCCTTGGTCGGCATGCCCCACGGCGTCACCGGATGACGTCCGCCCGAGGTCTTGCCTTCGCCTCCGCCCAGCGGATGGTCGACCGGGTTCATCGCGACGCCGCGGACATGCGGCCGGATGCCCTTCCACCGGCTGCGGCCGGCCTTGCCGATCGACACGTTCTCGTGATCGATATTGCCGACCTGGCCAATCGTCGCCAGGCACTCCATGTTGATCTTGCGAATCTCGCCCGAGGGCATCTTCACCGACGCGTAGTCGCCTTCCTTGGCCACCAGCTGCACCGACGAACCGGCGCTGCGCGCGATCTGGCCGCCTTTGCCCGGCTTCAGCTCCACGTTGTGGAGCAGCGTGCCCAGCGGGATGTTTTTCAGCGGCAGCGAATTGCCCGGCAGGATGTCGACGCTCTGTCCCGACACGATCGTGTCACCGACCTTGATGCCCACCGGATGGAGGATGTAGCGCTTCTCGCCGTCCGCATACGTGAGCAGGGCGATACGCGCCGAGCGGTTCGGGTCGTACTCCACCGTCGTGACCTTCGCCGGAATGTCGAACTTGTTCCGCTTGAAGTCGATGAGACGGTACATCCGCTTGTGGCCGCCGCCTCGCCACCAGGACGTCAGGTGTCCCTGGTTGTTGCGGCCGCCCGTGCTCTGCAGCGGTTCGACGAGAGGCTTGTACGGCTCCTGCGTCGTGATCTCCTCGAAGGTCGGCACCGTCTGGAACCGGGTGCCGGGCGATGTCGGCTTGAGTTTACGAAACGGCATTTAGGCGCCCTCCAAGAACTCTGGCATCTTCGCGCCTTCGCGCAGCTTGACGTAGGCCTTCTTCCAGTCCGAACGCCGGCCGGCGAACCGCCCCTGCCGCTTGATCTTTCCGTGA
>DASXGC010000347.1:0-6392 GCA_036489235.1 Vicinamibacterales bacterium | reverse complement strand
CTTCCTGCGCTCAGCGGCGGCGCCTAGAATCAGATGCGCGAGGTACCGCACGCTGTTGTCAGAGGCGTTCGTCAGGGCCAGGTGCAGCTCTTGCGTGGCCCGCTGATCGGCGAGCTGTTCGAGGATCCAGCCACGATGGAGGTAGGCGACTGCGCTCGCCTTGTCGAGTTCGATGGCGCGCTCGAAATATCTCGACGCCGTCGTCAGCAGCTGCTCATGCTTCCGGGCAGCGGCCCCCGACGGGCCGTCGCGGGCGATGCGCGGATCCCCTTCCACTTGCCGCGCGGTCATTTCCGCGCCGACTCCGCGAGCGACGAGCGGTTGTGAGGATCGCGGGAACCGATAGATAGATGCCATTGTCAGCGTAGAACCGGGCCTGAGTCAGCAGGCCCTGGGAAACGTAAATGCTGCTGACGAACGCATACCAGTAACTGCCAAATGTCTGCGCCGCGCTGTCGTCGCGGTTCTCCGAGACCAAACGATCGATGATGCGGTTCGCGACGCGCAGCTGGGTGTCGGCCCGCGATTTTTCACCGATTATGGCCATAGCACCGGCTAAATCCGTGTGCAGCATGGCCGCCGTCCGCAGCTGCCGCGTCGCCAGTATCTTCATCGACTGTTCGATCGCGCCGGCGTGGCCATCCGCCCACTGTGCAAGCTCCGCCACCGCGTCCTTGATGTCGCCGCGAGCGTAGTGCTCGACTATCGCCTGGTAAGGCGCGAGCGGTTCCGCTGAGAGGGGAGCCCCACAACGAGCAGGCCGATGAGAGCGAGTGCGACGAGAAGGCGCGCGGACCGCAGTGGATTGGGTCCACGGTGCGACTACAGCGGCGTGGCCACGCTCGGCTCGACCGGCAGCTTCGCCGTCTCCCACGCGGTGATGCCGCCGGCGATTTCGCTGACGTTCTTGAAGCCCATCTGCTGCAGCAGACTTGCCGCCATCGACGATCGGTAGCCCCCGGCGCAGTAGACCAATAGCGGCCGATCCCTGGGCAGTTCGGTCGCACGGTCGGCGAGCTGATTCAGCGGAATGCTGACGCTCCCGGCCAGAGCCTTCTGCGCGCGTTCGCCCGGCGTCCGCACATCAACGGCAAGGGATCCGCCATGAGCCAGGCGATCCGCGGCCAGCGGCGCGCTGACGCGTTCGGTCGTCGCGGTCAATTCCGGACGCCCGTCCAGGCTCCGCAGCCCGTCTTCGAGATAGCCGACGATGTGGTCGAAGCCGATGCGGCCGAGACGGATCGCGGCCTCGTTCTGGCGGCCAGGGTCAGCGATGATCACGATCGGGCGTGCGTGGTCGAGCAGCGTGCCGGCCCAGGTTGCGTACTGGCCGCCGAGGCCGATGTTCAGGCTGCCACTCAAGTGCGCGGCGGCGAATTCGACCGAATCCCGTGTGTCGAGGATCTGCCCACCCGTCCGCTGCAGCGCCAGCACGAGATCCAGCGTCATCGGATTCAGTTCGCGGGCCAGCGCCTCGTCGAGCGTCGGCCGTTCCTTGCTGTTCAGGACCGCGTCGTAGGTGAAGTACGAGGGCGCGTCCGGCTGATCGGCGGTGACGAGGTCGACGAACGCGCTCTTGGACATCGGCTGCAGGGCGTAGTTCACCCGCCGCTGCTCGCCGATGGTCGAGACGGTTTCCTTGCTGATCGCCTTGCCACACAACGAACCGGCGCCATGCGCGGGATAGACGAGGCTGCTGTCGGGCAGGGTGAGGAGTTTGTCGCGCAGCGAGTCGTAGAGCAGGCCGCCGAGATCGGTCGCCGACCATCCGAGCGACGCGCGCAGATCGGGACGTCCGACGTCGCCGATGAACAGCGTGTCGCCGGTCAGCACGGCGTGTGGCACAACCTCACTCACATCGAGGTCGAAAACCTCGAGCGACACTGACTCCGGGGTATGCCCCGGCGTCTCCAACGCCCGAAGGCGGACCCGGCCGAACTCGACGCGATCGCCGTCATGAAGCGGCGTGAACGCATACTCGGCCTGCGCGCGCGCGCCAAGGTAGATGGTGGCGCCGACCCGATCGCGCAATTCGAGATGCCCGGCGATGAAATCGGCGTGCAGGTGGGTGAGGAACACGCTCGTGATGCGCAGGTGATGCTGCTCGGCGAACGCCAGATACTGATCGATGTCGCGCTGCGGATCGATCACCGCGGCGGTCGCAGACGATTCGTCGCCGACGATATACGACGCATGCGCCAGACAATTCAGATAAAACTGGTGAAGGATCATGCGCTAGGATGCAGCCTTATGGGCAAGTATACACGCGCGGAATTCCTCGGGTTCAGCGCCGCAATTGCCGGCGCGTTCCGATTCGGCAGCCTGCCGCTCTCGGCTCAAGCGACAGCGCAGCAACCGGCGCCAATCGCCGGCGCCGAACCCGATCTAATCGTGGTCAACGCGCGGGTGCTCACGAGCGACACCGCGCTGCCACGCGCCGAGGCGTTTGCCGTCAAGAACGGCTGGTTCGTCGCCGTCGGATCGTCGAGCGACGTTCGCAACCTCGCGACGTCGCGTACGACGGTAATTGACGCCCAGCGCATGACGGTGACTCCGGGTTTCATCGACGCGCACAGCCACCCGAGCGGCGTCGACGAGTTGTACGGCGTCGATACCAACCTGCGGACCGTGCGTGAGATTCAGGCGGCGATCCGCCGCAAAGCCGAAACCAGTGCGCCGGAGCTCTGGATCACGGGCTTCATGTTCGACGACACCAAGCTCGATCGGCCGTTGACCAGGAAGGATCTCGACGAGGCCACCACCGATCATCCCGTGTCGGTCGCTCACCGCGGTGGTCACACCACCTTCTACAACAGCAAGGCGTTCGAGCTGGCCGGCATCACGGCGGCGACGCCCGACCCATCGGACGGCCGCTTTTTTCGAGAGAACGGCGAATTGAACGGGCGGGTCGCCGAGAATGCCCGCGACGTGTTCGACAAGGTCGGCAAGTACGAGACGTTCACTCCCGAGCAGACCCGCGACCGTGCCCGCAAAGGTATGGCGCACATGTCGAAGCTGTTCAACGCCGCCGGACTTACCTCGGTCCACAACGCAGGCACCGGCGCCGAGCAGCTGCTGGCCTACGAGGATTGCCGGGCGAACGGGGAGCTCACTCACCGTGCCTACATGATGGTGGTCGAGCCGAAGGTGCTGGCCGGCTTGAAGGCGGCGAACGTCCGCACCGGCTTTGGCGACGAATGGATCCGGATCGGCGGCGCCAAGTTCGTCGCCGACGGATCGGCGAGTGAGCGTACGATGCGTATGAGCACGCCCTACGTCGGCACCAACGACTACGGCATCCTGACGCTGACACCGGCGCAGCTCCAGGAGGCGGTCGACGACGCGCACGCTCACGGGTTCCAGGTCGGCGTCCACGCCAACGGCGACGTCACCATCGACATGGTGCTGACGGCGTACGAACGCGTGCTGGCAAAATGGCCCGACCCGAATCGGCGTCATCGCATCGAGCACTGCACGCTCGTCAATCCAGACTTGATCAGGCGCATCCACGCGAACGGCGTGATTCCGACACCGTTCTGGACCTACGTCTACTATCACGGCGAGAAGTGGAAGGAGTATGGCGACGCCAAGGTCGCGTGGATGTTCGCGCACCGGTCGTTTCTCGACGCCGGCATCCGCGTCCCTGGTGCTTCCGACTACACGCCAGGACCGTTCGAGCCGATGATGGCGATTCAGAGCATGGTGACGCGCAAGGACTACAAAGGCCGCTCGTGGGGGCCGAATCAGCGCGTCACGGTCGACGAGGCGCTGACCATCGGCACGATCAACGGCGCCTACGCCTCGTCAGAAGAGCAGATCAAGGGATCGATTACCTCGGGAAAACTCGCGGACTTCGTCGTGCTCGAAAGGGATCCGCATGACGTCGATCCGGATCAGATCATGAACATCAAGATCAACCGGACCGTGATTGGCGGCAGGACGGTTTACGGCGGCTGACTACTGCTTCAGAATCCAGTTGGCGACCACGTCGAGCGCGACCGGCGACACGGTCTCCTGAATTTCTCCGTATTCGGACGGCAGTCCGGTCTTGGCTGTTTGAAACAGATGATTCAGCCCAGGCAACTGCATCGTCGTCACCCGGGTATTGCCGGATGACTGCAGGGCGTTCTTGATCGCCGCGAGGTTCTGCTCGGGCGGCACCTGGAGGTCGCGCTCGCCGTTGATCGCGAGCACGGGGCACTTCACCGTCTTGAGCACCAGCGCCGGATCGTAAGCGATGAAGTAGCGATACCACGGACTCGTCAAGGCACGGATCTGCTCGGGAATCGACGCGGCCGGCGTCATCCCTTCGAGGGCGACGCGAAGTTTCGTATCGCGGACGGCCGGATCTTTTTCGTTCTTGACGATCGTCAGAACTTCGCGCTGGCGCTCGGACGCCTTGTCCACCTGCTCCTGGCTGACGCCGGACGCGCGCAGCATCAGCGCACCCTGCTCGACGATGATGTCGTCGCCGGGGACGCCGGAGCCGGCCATCAGCACGATGAACGCGACATTGGGGTCCTGACCGGCCACGATCGGCGCAATCAGGCCGCCTTCGCTGTGGCCGACCAGGCCGATCTTCTTCGGATTCACTTCGTGCCGCGTCATCAAATAGCGGACGCCGGCTTCGGCGTCGGTCGCGAAGTCGGCGGTCGTCGCTGCTGAATAGTCGCCGCCCGACTGACCGACACCGCGGTCGTCGGCACGGAGCACGGCGATGCCGTGGCGCGTCAGGTAGTCGGCCAGCACGAGAAACGGACGATGGCCGAGGATCGTTTCGTCACGATCCTGCGCGCCCGATCCGGTCAGCAGTACAACCGCGGGAAATGGACCTGACCCCGGCGGAATCGTCAGCGTCGCCGCGAGCGTGATGTGTGCGGTGGTGTTCTCGTAGGTGACGTTCTCTTCGCGGTAGGGGTACGGCTTGACCGGATTCTGCGGACGCAGCGGATCGTGAACTTGGGCGTTCCGGTCGCGCCTCAACACCAGCGGCCGGTTGGCGCCGTTCTGCCACCAGGTACCGTCGATCGTCGTGTGCGCGTCGTCCAGCTTGCCTTCGAAGTTACCCCGGATCGGCTTCACATCGACTTTGACTACAGCGCCTTCGCGCGACATGGTCGCGGGATAACCTCGCGCGCCCTGATCCGGACTGTCGAGGCTCGCGATCAGGCCGTAGGGCGTGTTGGTGACGTGCATGACGATGCGGAGCGAAGACCCGCCGACGTCGAGCGTGCCCGACCAGACGCCGTCAATGTCTGACGGCTTCGGGTCCACGTGCGGCACGCGCTTCAGTTGCAGCGGCATTTCGAAAGTCTGGTGCCACGTGCCGTCGATGGTGCTGCCGTTCGCGGCCAGGGTGCCGGTATAGCTGCCGCGGACGGAGTTCACGCCGAAAGCCACCGCAGTACCGCTCAGCGTGATCGACGACACGGGAATGCCCAAAGCCGATTGGTCGACGCTGTCCAATGTCGCTTTCGGCGCCCCATCGTCGCCCTCTGTCACGTGGAGGACGAACCGCAGATCCCGCGCCGGCGTCCTTAACGTGCCTTCCCAGTCGCCGACGAGCGGCGACTGAGCGCGGGCGACAGTCGGCACGCAGAGTAGTGCCGACAGCAGAGCGAACGCGATCGGTTTAGCGCGCACGGCGTGGCCCTTCCGCGGTGACGGCGGCGTCAAACCGCGCGCCCCACTCCTTGAACGTGGACGTCGGACCCTTCCAACTCAGATCGTCCACCGAGTCGAACAGCGGAATGTCGGTCCGAAGGGTCGCGAGCGTTCGAAACAGCAGCGCGCGGTCGCGTTCTCGAGTCAGGGTGTCCGCGAGCTTGGCCGGGCTCGACGCGTTGACGTGCCACTCGCGCCAGTCCGCCGGAATGGATTCGATGTGACCGAACCGTGCGAGCACCGCCGCCGATGATTTCGCGCCCCAGCCGGGCAGGCCCGGGTAGCCGTCGGCGGCGTCGCCGACCAGCGCCAGGTAATCCGGAATCGACTCGGGCGGCACGCCGAATTTAGCGACCACGTCCGCTTCGCTGCGCACGGTTCGGGTCCGCCGATCCAGCTGGACCACGCGGGTGCCGCGCACGCACTGCGACAGATCCTTGTCCGGGGTGCAGATGACGACGCGCGTAACCCGTGGGTCGCGGGCCGCCGCTTCCGCAGCCGCGGCCAGCGCATCGTCGGCTTCGAACTCGATCATCGGCCAGACCACCACACCCATTGCCGCGAGCGCGTCTTCGAGCAGCTGAAATTGCGAGAACAGATCCGGATCGATTCCCGCGCCGGTCTTGTAGCCGCGCCACAAACGATTGCGGAACGACTCGATGACGTGATCGGTGGCGACCCCCACGTGGGTCGCACCGCTGTTGACCATGCCGAGAATCGAGCCGAGG